>NZ_JACSLL010000021.1:0-23771 GCF_018618135.1 Exiguobacterium sp. s28
GCGGCCACACCCGTTCCCATGCCGAACACGGAAGTTAAGCGCTTCAGCGCCGAAAGTAGTTGGGGGTCTCCCCCTGTGAGGATAGGACGCTGCCAGGCAAAATCGTTCCGCAATAGCTCAGTGGTAGAGCAACCGGCTGTTAACCGGTAGGTCGTAGGTTCAAATCCTACTTGCGGAGCCATATTAAGGCCCGTTGGTCAAGCGGTTAAGACACCGCCCTTTCACGGCGGTAACACGGGTTCGAATCCCGTACGGGTCACCATTTGGAGGATTAGCTCAGCTGGGAGAGCACCTGCCTTACAAGCAGGGGGTCGGCGGTTCGATCCCGTCATCCTCCACCATTTAATTTTAACCAATCAAACCATATATGCCGGTGTAGCTCAGTTGGTAGAGCATCTGACTTGTAATCAGAGGGTCGAGGGTTCGAATCCTTTCGCCGGCACTCCTTGGGGGGGTAGCGAAGTGGCTAAACGCGGCGGACTGTAAATCCGCTCCCTCGGGTTCGGCGGTTCGAATCCGCCCCCCCCCACCAGGTTTGAGCCATTAGCTCAGTTGGTAGAGCATCTGACTTTTAATCAGAGGGTCGCAGGTTCGAGCCCTGCATGGCTCATTTTTTATGCGGAAGTAGTTCAGTGGTAGAATACGACCTTGCCAAGGTCGGGGTCGCGGGTTCGAATCCCGTCTTCCGCTCCATATTATTCCCTTTAAGGGGCCTTAGCTCAGCTGGGAGAGCGCCTGCCTTGCACGCAGGAGGTCAGCGGTTCGATCCCGCTAGGCTCCACCATTTGTTTTTTTCTTAAGTTACTTATGACTTAAGTTTTTTTTTGCCTAAATCCATGAACCATTCACTTGAGAGTACAGAGAAAGGCAGCCTGCCACCATTCAGGCTGCCTTTTTGTATGTTTATTCATCATGGTGTGAAGTTGAACCACGACTTTGGTAGCGTTTACAATGAAGGTATTAAACGTTCAAGGGGGAAATGGGGATGAATTGGTCATATATTGAAGTACCGCTTCGCTATGGACAGGGGAAACATGGCGTAGAGCAAGGTCCATCAAAGTTACGCACACTTGGATTGGAGACATTATTACCGGCCTCAACGAAGCAACAGACGATTCGAGTGTTACCTGAATCTGAAATGATTAACAGTGAAGAGCATTTGAAACGTGTAGACGGGGTGTTATACACGGTCCAAGAACTGGCAGAAGTCGTCGATATCGAGATACAGGCGAAACGATTCCCATTGATCGTTGGGGGCGATCACAGCATGGCAATCGGGACGCTGGCGGGTCTTGCCAAAACAGGACCGTACGGCGTCATCTGGGTCGACGCACATGCTGATTTAAATACGGGAGAAACGTCTCCATCGGGCAATATTCATGGCATGCCACTTGCTGCGGCTATGGGAATGGGAGATATTCGCTTGACTGAAGTCGGCGGACGTGAACCCAAACTCGCGCCTGAGCACTTGGTCTATATGGCGCTACGAGACATCGATGAAGGTGAGATTCGAGAAATCAATCGTCTTGGCATTAAAGTCATCACGGTCGAAGAAATTCGGACGCGGGGCGTCGACGTCATGATGGAAGAAGCACTCGCTTATTTGCGCGCACGTGTCGATCGCTTCTATCTCAGTTTCGACATGGACAGCTTGGACGCGAAACTTGTGCCAGGTACCGGGACGCCGGTCGATCAAGGTCTGACGGCCGCGGAAGGAAAAGCGATCTTGGCCGAAGCGATGAAGGCAGACGATCTGATTGCGATTGAGTTGGTTGAATTGAATCCGGCGCTTGACCATGAGGATACGACGGCCCAGTTGGCGTTTGAGTTGTGCGAGACGATTTTGAAATCCAAAGAAAACCTGTTATTGGAAGGTGAAACTGTCTGATGACCTTACAGTTTCCAAGTCCCTTTGCTACAATGGACTTGGAAACTTTTTTTGTTGTTACGATTTTTTTGAAACCTACATAGAAAACGATTCGTATAGAAAGATGACCGCATAGGTTGCGGAGAGGGGAAGTGGATTGATGGAACGGCTGACCACCCGTTTAGTAGACGAATTGAGGTCGGGGAATCATGATTCGTTTGCTGAGCTGGTAGAACTGTACAAGGATGGTGTCTTTGCTGTCGCTTATAAGATATTATATGATCGTGGCGAAGCGGAAGACGCAGCCCAGGAGACGTTCATTCGGGCGTATACCCGGATTGATACGTACGATCCTCAGTACAAGTTCAAGACGTGGCTCTATCGCATTGCGACGAATGTCGCAATCGATCGTCTCAGAAAACGAAAGCCGGAGTATTCGATGGATGCCGAGATTGCTGGCACCGACGGCTTGACCTATCAGGACCATTTGGCTGATGAAGCACCCCAACCCGATGCCCAAGTCGTTCATCGCGAAATTCGAGGCGAGATGCATGAAGCGATCAAGCAGTTGCCCGATAAGTATCGGATCCCGCTCCTGCTGAAGTACGTGGATGATTTATCGCTCAAAGAAATCAGCGTCATGATCGATATGCCGGTCGCTACGGTTAAAACAAGGATCTTCCGGGGAAGAGAAATGTTAAAGACAATCTTTCAAAACAGGGAGGGGTTCAATTGACTCCTGAAGAAAAAGTACAACAATATTTGGAAGATGGCATCCTGCCCGAAGAATCTGATGAACTACGTCACTTGTTGGAGGACGACGACTTATATGAAGCGTACCTTCAATACGAACGAATAGATGCCGAACTGAAGGCCTTACCACGGCCGAAACTATCCGATGATTTTACAGCCCGTGTGATGGCATCTCTACCGGACGCGAAAGCACGGGTCGAGGTCACACCGGTGACTCGATTTGAAGAAAAAGTCCAGACGAAACGCAAACCAGCATCCAAATGGATGACGTGGTTCCGTAAGCATCCAGGACTGATGGCGGCCGCCTTATTCTTCAGTTTGATGTCGAGCGCGACACTCGGCCTATGGAACGAATCGACAGAGACGATGACGTACACGAAAGTGCCGGGCATCGTTGTCACGTCAAACGAGGTCGTTATCCCGGAAGGCGTTACCGTCGAGCGGGATATCACGGTCCAAGGCGGGGACCTTCGAATTGAAGGGACCGTCAATGGGAACGCGACGGCTGTAAATGGTCGGGCTTATCTGGCTAGCGCTGGAGAAGTCACGGGAGAACTTGAGCAGATCGATCGGATGTTTGAGTGGATGTGGTATTCGTTCAAACAAATCTTCTAACGGAGACGCCGGAGACGGCGTCTTTTTGTGTTCGTTTCAATCTGGTTTCGTTTTATTGTCTAGCGATGCGCGGTTTCGGAAATGTGATATAATGTAATTTGCACGAATTGGCTAGGTAGTTGAGGAGGGGAGCATTTGCCGCTACTTGAACAGGTATCATTCTTATCATTTTTTAGTCTTTCAGAGAACGTACATTGGTACGATTATTTGAATGACGTTTTAGATATTGTCGTCGTCACGTATGTCATCTATAAATTGATGATGATTGTACGTGGGACAAAAGCGGTCCAATTGATTAAAGGGATTTCCATCATCCTTGTTAGCTGGTTCCTCAGTGGGTTCTTTGGGTTGAAGACGTTACAGTTCTTATTGAATCAAATCATCACATATGGACTACTTGGGATCATTATCATCTTCCAACCAGAACTCAGAAGAGGACTCGAGCATTTAGGACGAACAAGTAATTTGTTCGGCCGAACGAGCACGAGCGATGAGGATAAGCAACGTCAAATGATCGAAGCGATCGTCAGTTCGGCGCAATACATGTCAAAACGTCGCATCGGCGCATTGATTGCGATTGAACGCGATACGGGCTTGAATGAGTACGTCGAGACCGGGATTCGCATGGATTCGCAC
Organism: Exiguobacterium sp. s28; assembly: GCF_018618135.1. Classification (NCBI taxonomy): domain Bacteria; kingdom Bacillati; phylum Bacillota; class Bacilli; order Caryophanales; genus Exiguobacterium; species Exiguobacterium sp. s28. The sequence continues at coordinate 3,872 of NZ_JACSLL010000021.1, forward strand.
ATCACATCACAACTGATCATCAACCTGTTCATTCCGAACACCCCGCTGCATGACGGGGCGATGATTATCCAGGACGGGAAAATTGCGGCCGCGGCTTGTTATTTGCCGTTGTCCGAGAGCCCGCACATTGATAAAGCGTTAGGGACACGACACCGGGCCGCCATCGGGGTCAGTGAAGTGACTGATAGCGTGACCCTCACCGTCTCTGAAGAAACAGGCGCCGTGTCACTCGCGATTGCCGGTCGTCTGTATCGAGAGTTGGATGAGGAGGCACTTCGCAGTAAGTTGATCCAAGAACTCGTTATTGAAGAAAAAGAGACGACGCTCTCGTTCTTTAATAAAAAAGGGGGGGACAAGTAAGTGATTGATCAGTGGTTACAACATAAATGGTTTCTCCGCATCATCGCACTTGCTTTAGCCATCCTGCTTTATTTCATGGTCGCCGAAACGAGTTCGTCGACCAACTCCACGAATGCCCTCCCGATCGTCGGACAAAGTTCGATGACGCTCGACGTTCCCGTCGAAGTGTTCTTCGATGAGGTGCAGTACGTGGCATATAACGTTCCAGAAGAAATGAACGTTGAACTTCAAGGACCATCTAGCAGTTTAACGATGACGAAATTGGTGAAAGATTATCAAGTCTTCGTCGATTTAACGAATCTCGGGACCGGCTTCCACCGTGTTCCGGTTGAGGCACGCGGCTTTGGCGGAGACGTCAACGTCAAGCTCGAACGGGATACAGTAGAAATCTACATCGACCGTAAACAGACAATTGAAGTTCCCGTATCGGTCAACCTTTTGAACAAAGAGCAGTTGCCGGAAGGGAAAGTGGTCGGTGACGCCGATATTGAACCGGCAACGGTGAAAGTCTCGGGCGGTGCCAGTCGGATTCAAAACGTCAAAGAGATCACGTTGAACGTCGATGTCGCCAACCAAAGTCAAACGTTCACGCGAGAATTGACGCCGACGATTTTAGATGCGAACGGCAATCCGCTCAACGTGACTGTTGAACCGAACATCATCAGTGTGTCGGTCCCGGTCTACGAACAAAGTGCCGTCTTCCCGATCGAAGCAGTCACGACTGGTGAAGTGGCCGACGATTACAGACTTGTCGATACGTTGCTTGAAGAGACGGAAGTCCGTGTCTTTGCGCCACAAGACGTGCTCGATGCGATCGACACCGTGGAGACAGAGCCGATTGATTTAGACGGCATCGACAAGACCGGGAAAGTGACCGCCAATCTCGCTTTGCCAGAAGGCGCTTCATCGCTTGCGACAAAGCAAGTGGAAGTCCAATTGCTCGTCCGGGCTGCAGATGAGACACGAGACGACACAGGCGAATTGACGGAACGGGTTCGCTTGACGGTCCCTGTGACCGTGCGGGGGTATGACCGGACCAACTTTACGCTCCAAGCTCCTGAAGTGATTGGAGTAACGTTGTCCGGGAAGCGATCCCTGGTGGAAAACATCACGTCGAACAGTGTGAGTGTGACCTTGGATTTGACAGGTCTCCCGAGCGGACTGCATGGGGTCGACGTCGATTATGAAGTACCAAAAGGTGTGACCGTCGTCTCACCGAAAACGATCGACATTGAGTTGACGAGTGTCGATGAACAAACCGAAACGTCCTCGATTCAATGAGGCGTTCAATCATACAAAAGTGAGGAATTGAATTCATGGGTAAATATTTTGGAACTGATGGAGTCCGCGGTGTCGCGAACTCAGAATTGACAGCAGAATTAGCATATCGTTTAGGGCGTGCGGGCGGCTACGTGTTATCGAAACACTTGCCAGCCGGCGAACAGCCAAAAGTTTTGATCGGCCGTGACACACGCATTTCAGGCCACATGCTTGAAGGTGCACTCATCGCGGGTCTCCTATCAATCGGAGCCGAAGTGATGCGTCTCGGCGTCATCTCGACGCCAGGTGTCGCTTATTTGACGAAGTCGCTTGATGCAACAGCCGGTGTCATGATCTCAGCGTCGCACAACCCGGTCGCGGATAACGGCATCAAGTTCTTTGGTAGCGACGGCTTTAAGCTCGATGACGCGACAGAAGCGGAAATCGAAGCGATTTTAGATGCGGCGGAAGACACGTTGCCACGCCCGGTCGGGAAAGACCTCGGCTTTGTCTCGGATTACTATGAAGGTGCACAGAAGTACCTTCAAATGTTGAAACAGACGGTCGACGAAGATTTCGACGGTCTCCATATCGCCCTCGACTGCGCCCATGGTGCAACGAGCGGATTGGCAGCTCGGTTATTTGCTGACCTCGAAGCGAACGTCTCGACGATTGGCAACTCGCCGAACGGCTTGAACATCAACGAAGGTGTCGGCTCGACACACCCTGAGCATTTGGCACAGTTCGTTCGTGAAAAAGGAGCGGACATGGGTCTCGCCTTTGACGGCGACGGCGACCGCTTGATTGCAATCGATGAGAACGGTGATATCGTCGACGGCGATAAAATCATGTACATTTGCGGGAAGTACTTGAGCGAGAAAGGCCGTCTCAAAGACAACACGATTGTCGCGACGGTCATGAGTAACCTCGGCTTCCATAAAGCGGTTGAAGATGCTGGTATGACGGCGCTTCAGACGGCGGTCGGTGACCGTTATGTCGTCGAAGAGATGAAGAAACACAACTACACACTCGGTGGCGAGCAGTCGGGTCACCTCATCTTCCTCGACCACTCGACGACGGGAGACGGCATGCTCTCTGGCGTTCAACTCGCCCAAATCGTGAAGACGACAGGCCGCAAGCTATCAGAACTCGCGGCTGAGATGCCGGTCTACCCACAAAAACTCGTCAACATCCGTGTCACGGACAAAAACGAGGCGATGAACGGCGACCGCGTTCTCGCGACGATTCAAGAAGCGGAAGCAGAAATGAACGGCAACGGCCGCATCCTCGTCCGCGCTTCTGGTACGGAACCGCTCGTGCGCGTCATGGCGGAAGCACCGACATCAGAAGAGTGTGACCGTTATGTCGAACGAATTGCACAAGTTGTTCGCGAAGATTACGGTGTAGAAGGATAATTTTGTCGAAATAGGGAATAAAACAAGGGAATCCGTCCTCGGGTTCCCTTTTTGTTTCCGTTTTGTCACTGTGAAATTATGTGATTTTCTTGACGAATGGAGGTGTGATTTGTACTATTAAGAGCGTGACCTTAGAAACGGAAGGACACCCAGTACGAAACAAGCGCCAGAACTCTTCGGAGTTGACGAGGTTGGAGGTTATCGAGTTTTCGGCGGATGCCTCCTAGTCGCCTGTCACGACTACAAGCAAACCCTCAAAACGCCCGGGCGACCGGACGGCCAAAGGGGAGCGCGTTGACAGCTCTTAGAAAAAGCCCGTTTCCTTTTTCGAGAAATCGAATATAGAGGAGATTTTTGTATGTGTGGAATTGTAGGAATGATTGGGAATACCGGAGCGAAGGAAATCCTTCTCAAAGGTCTTGAAAAACTCGAGTACCGCGGTTACGACTCGGCAGGTCTTGCTTTGATGCATGATAACGTGAACGTGCATAAAGAAGTCGGCCGGATTGCTGCGCTACGCGAAGTCGTCCCAGCAGAAGTAGATGGCACGATTGGAATCGGCCACACACGATGGGCAACACACGGGGTGCCGAGCGTGCCGAACGCCCACCCGCACCAGAGCACGACGGGCCGCTTCACGCTCGTCCACAACGGTGTCATCGAGAACGACGAACAGATCAAGGCGACACTCGACGTGCCGTTCCTCTCGGAGACGGACACGGAAGTCATCGTTCAGTTGATGGAAAAGAACTTCGTCGAACTCGGCGACGTCGAGGCGGCGTTCCGCAAGACGTTGTCTGAGCTCCACGGCTCGTACGCGATCGCGATGATCGATTCAGAGGACCAAGAGCGCCTCTATATCGGGAAGAACAAATCACCGCTCCTCGTCGGTCTCGGCGACGGCACGTTCAACGTCGTGGCGTCGGACGCGATGGCGATGCTTCAAGTGACGGATCAGTACCTCGAACTCCACGACGGCGAGATTGTCATCTTGACGCGCGAGTCGGCGACGATCAAGACACTCGACGGCGAAGTCCTCGAGCGTGCCCCGTACACGGCCGAGATCGATGCGTCAGACATCGAGAAGGGCACGTACGCGCACTACATGTTGAAAGAGATGGACGAGCAGCCAGCCGTCATCCGCAACATTATCCAGCACTACCAGAACGAAGCCGGTGACATCGAGCTCACGGAAGGCGTGCGCTCGCTCGTCTCGGAAGCGGACCGCATCTATATCGTCGCCTGTGGTACGAGCTACCACGCTGGTCTCGTCGGTAAGCAATTGATCGAGCGCGTCGCAGGTGTGCCGACAGAAGTGCACGTCGCTTCAGAATTCGGTTACAACATGCCGCTCCTCACGGAGAAGCCGTTGTTCCTCTTCATCTCACAATCAGGTGAGACAGCGGACAGCCGGGCCGTCCTCGTCGAAGTGAAGAAGCGCGGTTACAAGGCGCTCACACTCACGAACGTTGCCGGTTCGACGCTCTCACGTGAAGCGAACGAAACGATGCTCCTCCACGCCGGTCCGGAGATCGCGGTCGCATCGACGAAAGCATACACGGCCCAAATCGCCGTGCTCGCCATCCTCGCCTACGACATCGCTCGTGCGAACGGCAAGAAGCTTCCGTTTGACCTCATGACAGAGCTCGCGCGTGTCGCGACGATCATGGACTCGGTCATGGCTCAAAAAGAAATCTTTGAGCAATTGGCAGACAAGTTCTTGAAAGAGTCACGCAACGCGTTCTTCCTCGGTCGCGGCATGGACTCATACGTCGGTCTCGAAGGTGCCCTCAAGCTCAAAGAGATCTCGTATATCCAAGCAGAAGGCTACCCAGGTGGTGAGCTCAAGCACGGACCGATCGCCTTGATCGAAGACGGCACACCGGTCATCACGCTCGTCTCGCAACCGAACACGCACCTCAACATCCGTGGAAACATCAAGGAAGTTGTCGCCCGTGGCGCCGTTGCTTGCACGATCTCGATGGAAGGCATGGAACACGAGAGTGATTCATTCGTCTTGCCGCGTGTCGAGCCACTGCTCACGCCGCTCGTGACGGTATTACCGCTTCAACTCATCTCGTATTACGCGGCTCTTGCGCGTGATTGCGATGTCGACAAGCCACGTAACTTGGCGAAATCAGTCACAGTCGAATAAACGGTAGGCCAAGATCTTTCGGGATCTTGGCTTTTTTTGTTGTGATTTACGTCATGCGAACCGGCTTGTATACTGAAGGTATAACGACTAAGGAGAGAACGCCATGCGAATCCAACTAGTTAACACATTCATCCTGCCGGAGGACGTGCGTTCATAAGTTGGCCACCTCCTCCGATGATTCACTGTATTGGAACAATCCTATCGGAGGAACATACAATTGAAGATTCAACAGCTTTACTATGCGGTCACGAGTTCGCGCTCGCTCATCATACAGATGGTGTTCACGTTGAACGCCATCTATTATGTGACGACCGCCGAGTTGAATGCGTTACAACTCGTCTTGATCGGAACGATTTTAGAAGTATCGATTTTACTATTCGAGCTGCCCACCGGTCTCGTCGCCGATTTATATGGGCGGAAGCGGTCAATGGTCATCGGCATCGGTTTGATTGGATTGGCCCATTTGCTAGAAGGGGGCATCCCTGAATTTTGGGCCATCGCGGTCGCGTCAGCGCTATGGGGTATCGGCTGGACGTTCATCAGCGGGGCCGAACAGGCATGGATTGCCGATGAGATGGGGAATGACGGGTTAGAACAAGTGTTTTTGCGAGGCGCTCAATATAGTTCGCTCGGCCGCTTCGTCGGAATTGGGCTTGCCGTGCTCCTCGCCGAAGTCACGTCCGTCCAAACGACAATCGTGCTCGCCGGTGGGATGTTGGTCATGCTCGCGATCATCGCATGGCGCGTCTTGCCAGAGACGCGGTTCGAACCGATCACGCGGGCCGATACCTCGAACCTCGTGCAAGCAAAACGGACGGTTCGGGACGGATACACCCATATCCGTGGCAATTCGATTCTCGTCGGCTTGGCTGCCATCACGCTCGTCTGGGGTCTCGCTAGTGAAGGATTCGACCGGTTATGGGGCGCGCATTTGATTGAGACGTTCCAGTTGTCGGAACAGGCGGCCGTGTATTGGTTCGGCTTGTTCTATGCCGTCGCGTTTCTATTCAACATGCTGGTGTTGAAAGGTGTCGAGCTATACGTCAAAGGACACTATGCGACGACCTTGTTTTGGTTCAACGTGTTGCTCATCGTTGCGATGCTTGCTTTTGCTTCGATCGGACAGTTTTGGTTGGCCGTGTTGTTGTATTGGACGATTGCGGCACTGCGTAACGTGCACTACCCGCTCATGAGCGTCATGACGAACGAGCGGCTCCCGTCGAAAGGCCGGGCGACGATTTTGTCGATGTTCGGTCAGGTCGACGCGTTCGGTCAAGTCGCCGGGGGTCCGCTGGTTGGACTGCTCGCCCTGTACACGTCGATTCAAGGAGGGCTCGGGGCAGCGGCGCTCTTGCTCCTCCCGATGTTGGTTTTCTTGAGAAAAATCAAGCACCATTGAGGCAAAGACCGTCCCGTGATTCGTTCGAGGGCGGTCTTTTTATGTGTCAAACTGCTAACAAATCATCGTATCGGTCTCAAAAACGTCTCATCACCTCGATAGCAGGGTAACGTATACACATAAAGACGTAAGGGAGAGATTCGATGAGACAGAAAAAATGGATGACGGGTTTGAGCGCGATGTTGCTCGCGACGACTTTGGCAGCTTGTGGAGATGCTGAGGAGGAACAGACGAGCGATTCGACAGAAGAACATTCGGACCATTCGATGATGGACCATTCGGGATCAGGGGAGGTGCCGAGCGGGTTAAGTGAAGCGACAGATCCGACGTTCCCGGTCGGGTCGACCGCGATGATGACGGCCGACCACATGCCGGGCATGGATGGCACCGAGGCGACAATCGTCGGTGCTTATGACACGACCGTCTATTCGGTTTCTTATACCCCGACGGATGGAGGTGACCCGGTCGAAGATCACAAGTGGGTCATCCATGAAGAACTCGACAATCCAGGTGAGGCACCGTTAGAAGAAGGGACCGAAGCTACTCTGGCCACAGACCACATGGACGGGATGGACGGCGCCGAGGCGACGATTGATTCGGCCGAACAGACGACGGTGTATATGGTCGACTTCACCACAAACGACGGGGAAGACGTCACGAACCATAAATGGGTCACAGAGGATGAACTCGAAGCCATGAACTAAGGATGAACCTCAGAGAAATCTGAGGTTTTTATTTATTTACGATGATTATTTATTGATAAACGATAAAAGTGAGGTTATGATGAAGCTATCAAACGAAGTGAGGTGGCTTCATCATGAAACGAGAGACGGTTTTTTTACGGCTGGCCGTATTCGTTCTGGCTGTCCCGATTGTGGCGGCCTGCTTGTTTTTGCTTCCATACATTTGGCGCGAGGCGGTCGAGAGCGGGAGTTGGATTGAGGACTCAATTCGCCCGATTGTGATTGGCATGTACGTATCGGCCATCCCGTTCTTCATTGCGCTGTTCCAAGCGTTCATGTTGCTACGGTTGATTGACCGCGACGAAGGGTTCTCGTATCGGGCTGTCCAATCACTCCGCATGATCAAGTATTGTGCGTTGACGATCACGGCCGTTTATATCGGGACGCTCCCGTTCTTCTACTGGTTCGCCGAGCGAGATGATGCGCCTGGGTTCCTTCTCATCGGGCTTGTCTTTGTGTTTGCCGCGTTCGTCGTCGCCGTATTCGCGGAACTGTTACAGAAACTATTGAAGCGTGCCATCGACATGAAGCAAGAAAATGATTTGACGGTCTGAGGTGAGATAGATGGCGATTATCGTAAATCTTGACGTAATGTTGGCAAAACGAAAGATGAGTGTGACCGAGCTGTCTGAAAAAGTGGGCATCACAATGGCAAACTTGTCGATTTTAAAGACGGGCAAAGCGAAAGCAATTCGTTTCTCGACGCTCGAAGCAATCTGTCAGGCGCTCGACTGTCAGCCGGGCGACATTTTAGAATATCGGGAAGAGTGATGGACAGGGCGAGCGCCCTGTTTTTTTGTGGAGTTTGAAACATTTTCCATCACGTTGCGTATAAGACAGGAAAGAGGAACGAAAAGGGGAAACGAGATGATTCAGACATGGAATGAACGGACGCACAAAGCGTTAAAAGGAAAGGCAGGGCTATTACTCATCTGGTCGTTCGCCTGCTCTGTGATGTTAGAATTGGGGTTGATGGCAGACCCGACTTATTACGGTTTGACGGTGGAGTCACTGCCGCTGACCGTGCTCAGTTTAGGTGGCATCTTAGTTTATATCACCCTTTATCCGGTTAACGTCGGATACAACTGGCTCATCTTAAAGACGGTACGAGATCAGCCGATTCGCTGGAGTGATGTGTTCGACCCGTTTCGTCACCGCTATGGAAAACATTTGCTCGCAACAATTCTCGTCATATTGTTCCAAGTACTATGGACATTGTTGCTAGTCGTACCAGGAATCATAAAGTATTTCTCGTATGCGTTCACATACTTCATCTTACGCGACGAACCAGAACTGTCTGCTACAGAGGTAATCACAAAATCGAGAACGATGATGCGCGGACGAAAGTGGGATGCGTTCAAACTCATTTTGCCATTCGTTCCGATGTATCTAGTCGGTTTGACTTTTTATATACAACTTGATTTGGTCATCCTCGGGTCATGGATTTTCCTCGTCGCACTAGCACTCATCCGCCCGTTCATCGTCAGCCGTTTCGCCGTCATGTATGAAGACGCGCGTATCGAGTATGACGAGCAGTGGAATCGCTCGGCGTGAAGCGCATCGGTTCCGGCGTATGAGTCCTCGGCCATGATACAATCTTCCTGACAGAAGGGGGAATGGACATGAACATCGGTATTATTGGTGCCGGACTGAGCGGGATTGTCGCAGCACGCGACCTCGCCCGTCACGGCCATACAGTTGAATTGATTGAGAAGAGTCGGAGCGTCGGGGGACGCTTGGCGACGAGGCGGATCGGAGACGGCAAAGCCGATCACGGAGCTGTCTATTTCACCGTACGAGGGGAAGAACTCAAACAAGATGTCGCCGACTGGCAGATGGAAGGGTGGGTGAACGTCTGGTACGCTGACCCGTATCCGCGCTACGTCGCCGTCGACGGGATGAACGCCTTGGCCAAACGGTTGGCTGACGGATTGACCGTCCATTTGAACGAACGGGCCGAGACGGTCACGACACGAGATGGTCAGGTCAGCGTCCAGACGGATGTGACGACGCGGCAGTATGACCGTCTCCTCATCACGTCGCCGCTCCCGCAGACGCTCGACTTGCTCGCAGATTTTCCGATCGATGCGGCGTTACGTGAATTGACGTACGCCCCGACGTTTGTCGGCTTGTTCGAATTGGCAAGCGATACTCGCATCGGTCCGGACGGGATTCTCGATACAGACTTGGTGCCGGGTATCTTGAAAGTCATCAACAACCGCCAAAAAGGCATCTCGGCGACCGAACTCGTCAGCGTCTATATGGACGAGTCGTGGAGCGAGGAGTGGTATGAACGAGCGGACGAAGACACGCTTCGTGAGATTGAGCGCCTGTTGCAAACGGTGACAGGGTCGGCGGTGATTCAATCGAGGCAGTTGAAACGGTGGCGCTATGCGCAGGCGACCGACGTCTGGAACGAGCCTTACCATCGATTGCGTGACGAGCCGATTTTCTTGGCCGGTGACGTCTTCCTCGAGCCGGATGACACTTCAGGCCGGACTCGGTTCGAGAGCGCGTACGTCTCAGGACTCCGTGTCGCGGAAGCGATGCGTTAAACCTTCTTCGGAAGGTTTTTTTCATGACCGTGCCGAATAGTCAGACATATGAATTGGAGAGGGGAATCAGACATGGGGATGGTTGGCGCATACATGCGGGTATCGGTCGAAGAGTTGACAGCACTGCTTCAAGAGCCGGAGCGTTTCGAGCGACTGTTAGAAGATAAGGAACGACAGACCGATATCGATAAGGCGTGGCACGGTCTTTACTTTTTATTGACCGGGGCGACCGATTTGAACGAGATCGACCGTCATTCGCTCGGGAAGGCAGTCTTCGGAGGGGATGTCATCGACGAAGAGACGGGCATCGCCTATTTGATGCCGGGAGAAGTCGAGGACTTGTCGACCCGACTTCAATACATCGAGCTGGAGGCGCTAGAAGCGCGCTACGACGTCGCGACGATGAATGAGCAGGAACTGTACCCATTTGAACGGGAGTGGGGACTCGAGGAAAAACAGTACTTATTGGACCAGTTCGATGAGTTGAAACGTGTCTTCGCCCAGGCGTCGAGACAGCGGGAGGCGCTCGTCACATGGATCGGGTAAGCGTAAAGGCGTTACGTCTTCAAGATGAGGCGTTGCTGTATGAGTTCGAGTGCGAGAATCGCACGTATTTCGAGCGTTCGGTTCCGAGCCGAGGCGATACCTACTATGAGCCGGAATCATTCCATCAGGCGTTGCAGCAACTATTGAGCGAGCAGACGAACGGGGACGGGTACTATTACTTGATTTGGCGCGACGACACAATCGTCGGGCGTCTGAACGTTCATCATACCGATGCCGACACTGGCGAGGCCGGTTACCGGGTCGGAGCGGAGCATGGGGGACGCGGATATGCCACGACGGCCCTGCGACAATTGTTGACGTTCGAGTTGCCTGGATTCAATCGATTGAGAGCTGAGACGACGAGCGACAATGTGGCGTCCCAACACGTATTAAGGGGTGCCGGTTTTATCCGTGACGGCGAGGTACGACAGATGGAATGGGGAGGACAAACGCTGACGTTTTATACGTATGTATATCCACTCGACCGATGAAGGAGCGGCTTCATCGGTCATTTTAGTTGACCGCTCTTAGTTTAGGGCATAAACTATCTTTATCTAGTTTAGGGGGTAAACCAAAATGAAAGAATTGATGCGGGAGGCCGTCCAGTTGTTCGAAGAGGTCATGTTCCAAGGTGCGGAGCATGTCATCGAGGCGATGGACGGTGACGTCTGGCATGACTATTCGCGGGAACAACTGCAGCTGCTCAAGCTGCTCGAACAGTTCGGTCCGATTCAAGCCGGCCAGTTGGCCCAAAAACAAGGAGTTCATAAGAGCGCCGTCTCCAACCGGTTAAAAAAGCTCGTCGACAAAGAGCTCGTCGTCAGTCGACGCGGGCATGACCAGCGCGAGCGGTTGATTGAGTTGACTGAATCAGGTCGTCGGGTCGTCGAAGAGGCGGATGCGGCCGTCTACCGTTACGTTGAATCGTTGCTCGACGGAAACATCGAAGAGACAGAAATCGAACAGTTCGTCCGGACGTTCCGGAAAATTAAACAGCTGCTTCGAATTGGGGAGGAATAACACGTGCATAAAATCATCCAATGGCGCTGGGGCATCTTAATCGGTCTCATCGTCTTGACGGCCGCCTTGTTTGTGGTGGCGCCGAACTTGACGAAGCAGGCCGAACAAGCCGGCAGCTTCCAATTATCCGAGGACATGGACTCGCAGCGGGCGCAGGACATCTTGAACGCCGCCGGAAAGAGCGATAAGACGATCTCGCTCGTCTATGAGTTCGAAACGCTCGGTGATGCCGAACGGGCCGATATTTCCCGGGTCATCGGCGAGATGAAACAAAACGACACGGTCGTCAAAGACGTACTCGACCCGTTTGAAAATGAAGAGACGGAAGCACAGCTCGTCTCGGAGGACGGCCGCATCGTGCTCGTCCCAATCACGGTCGAAGGGTCGATGGAAGACATCAACGCCTTCGCGGACGACGTGCGGGCAAACATTCTCCCGGAAGACGAGACCGTCTACATCACAGGTGAAGAAATCATCAACAACGATGTGAACTTGAGTGCGCAGGAAGGCTTGAAGAAGACGGAAATCATCACGGTCGTCCTCATTTTCGGACTGCTCCTGCTCGTGTTCCGTTCAATCGTGACGCCGTTCATCCCGCTCATCGCGGTCGGATTCACGTATTTATTGAGCCAATCGTTCGTCGCATTCTTCGTCGATTGGTTTGGCTTCCCGGTCTCGAACTACACGCAGATTTTCCTCGTGGCCATCTTGTTCGGGATTGGAACCGACTATTGTATTTTGCTGCTCAGCCGGTATAAAGAAGAGCTCGGCGCGGGCCACGCGATTGAAGATGCCATCGTCAACACGTACAAGACAGCAGGGCGGACAGTCCTCATCAGCGGTCTTGCCGTGTTCGTCGGCTTTGCGGCCATCGGTTTCGCCGATTTTCCAATCTTCAAATCAGCCGTCGCCGTCGCGGTCGGGATTGCAGTGCTCTTGCTCATTCTCTTCACGGTCGTGCCGTTCTTTATGGCGACGCTCAAGCATCGTTTGTTCTGGCCATCGAAGAAGGCGGGCGAACATCACGACAGCCGTCTCTGGGAAGGATTCAGCCGTCTGTCGGTCAATCGACCGTTCGTTTCGATTCTCGTCGTCGCGTTGATCACGGTACCGGTGTTGTTCACGTATGACGATGCCCGGTCGTTCAATACGGTCGATGAGATCGGTGACGATTATGATTCCGTACGCGGCCTCAACTTGATTTCGGAAGGATTCGGGCAAGGGGAGTCGCTCCCGGTCCAAGTCATTTTGAAACAAGATGGCACGCTGTCCGAAACGGACATCCCGTACATCGAGAAGTTCTCGAGTGAACTTGAAAACGTCGACGGGGTGAGCGGCGTCCGTTCCGTGACGCGTCCGACCGGTGACGTCATCGATGACTTTTACGTCGACACCCAGCTCGAACAAGTGAGCGCAGGACTGACGGAAGCCGAGACTGGTCTCGGTGACGTCCAGGACGGACTCGCGCAAGTCGAATCTGGGCTTAACGCCGTCGTTGGCCAATTACCGGCCGGTTCAACGAATGCCGGCGCCCCGCTCGCGGAAGCGGCAGCGGGACTTGGTCAATTGAACGCTCAGCTCGGTCTGATTGGCCAAGGACTCACGGCGACGCAAAATATTCCGGCGACCGTAACGCAGCTCGGGCAAGTGTCGGCCGGTCTCGGTCAAATCGAGGCAGGCATTAACGAGGCAGCATCTACGTTGACGGCACAAGGCGCCCAAGCCGGAGAACTCGGAACGGGTCTCGGACAACTCGCTGCAGGTGTCGGTGAAGCGAACGCAGGGCTCGCTCAAATCGAGACCGGCATCAATGAAGCGGCAGCATTCTTATCAGACCTGAGTAGCTCGGACAGCCTGCGCGATACGGGCGTCTATTTACCGGAAGGGACGCTCACGTCAGAGGAGTTCGCCCCGGCGGTCGAGCGCTACGTGTTTGACGACGGGACGGCGACACAGCTCGAGGTCATCCTCGAGATGGACCCATATTCGCCGGAAGCGATTGACACGGTCGAGACCGTGAAAGCGACGATGGACCGGGTCGTCACCGATACGCCGTTCGAGGATGCGACAATCGGATATGCCGGTATCTCGAGCATTAACAGCGACTTGAATGAGACGTCGACGAACGACTTCAATCGGACGGTCGCCATCATGCTCGTTACGTTGTTCCTCGTCTTGACGGTGTTATTCCGTTCGATGGTCATGCCGCTCTATATGATCGGCTCGCTCTTACTGACGTATTACACGTCGGCGGCCATCACGGAGCTCATCTTCGTCGAAGGACTCGGTTATGACGGCATCAGTTGGGCTGTTCCGTTCTTCGGGTTCGTCATGTTGATCGCCCTCGGCATCGACTATTCGATTTTCCTGCTCGACCGGTTCCGCGAGGAGTCGATCAACGGGATGACGGTTCGCGATGCGCTCGTCCATTCGATGACGAAGATGGGGACGGTCATCATGACCGCGGCCGTCATCCTCGCTGGGACGTTCGGGGCGATGATCCCGTCTGGCGTGCTCAGTCTCGTCCAGATTGCGACGATCGTCATCACCGGGCTGTTGTTATACGGATTGATTGTGTTGCCACTGCTCATCCCAGCGATCACCGTATCGTTCGGGGACGGGGTATGGTGGCCATTTAAACAAAAAAGTAAAGATAGAGACTAAATTTTGCGATGGACAGCACAACAATTGTTGTGCTGTTTTTATTTGTTGAGTCAATGTCAGCGAAATGGAGAAAGACGGACTTAAGATTAATAAAAATACGCCGAAATATAATATAGATCTTTATTCTATTGAAAGTAGGCAACAATTATGGTGAATCATTTTGAAAAAATGAGTTCGTTGTTTGTATCGCGCATGGTGATTATTTTATTTGTCCTCTCTTATCCGATCATGGGTGTTTTGTATTGGATGGGGGAGCTCGCGGGGCAAGGCGCAGTCAATTTTATTCTGATAGGTGGTGTCATTCAAGCCGCATCATGGCTGGGCCATCGCTTCTATGTGGAACATACTTGGTTGAAGTATGGGCTCGTCACGTTGATGTACATTGCAGCTTCAGCAATTATCTTGACGCTGCCAGGTACTGCAATTCAAAATATCGTCTTTCTGTATATCGTATTGATGTTGATGTACTTGAATCGGCATCTTGTGCTGTACGGCAGCATTCTCGCGCTTATCGTATCGGTCGGAGCTGTATTGATTGGGCGCTTTTCATTTGAAACGCCGCTCGATCTCGTCATTTGGTTCACTGTGCTCACAATGGCTTTGTCTGGCGCATACTTTGTGTCATTCTTTGGTGCGAAGTTGTTACATGAGACGTTCACGCAACAAGAAAAGTCAGAACAACACGCTAGCGAAATCGAGCTAACGATGGCGAAGACGACAGCGAGTGCGACCACACTTCATGGGGCCGTCTTCACGATGAATGATTCAGTCGACTCTGTCACAAATGCTTCGGAGCAAGTGACAGAACAAATCGGTTTGATGACGAAACGGACGTCGGAACAAGCAGGTCTGATTCAAAACGTCGCTTCGCAAATTCGTTCAACTGTACAGGCGTTTGAGCGGATGCAACAACAGCTCCAGGAGACGACGTCTCAAGTGAGTGGGGTCTTGCAGGACGCTCATGTATCGCATGAAAATATGGACTCGACAGAACGGTCGCTCGCTGAACTGAACTTAAGTATCAGTGAAGTCAATCATGCGTTTAAAGGATTGGCGGAGCGTTTCCAAGAAGTGCGGACCATCACGGGTACGATCCAGCAGATTTCGTCTCAGACGAACCTGCTGTCGCTCAACGCTTCAATTGAAGCAGCGCGAGCGGGGGAACACGGAAAAGGATTTGCAGTCGTCGCGTCCGAAATTCGGAATCTATCGGCTCAAACGGCCCAAGCCTCATCTCAAATCAATGATATTATCCAACTCGTCATGCAGGAGGTGCAAGTGACGGAACGTGCAATCGATGGTAGTACAGAACGTTTATCGACGCAGGAAGAACAAGTACGTAAGAGCGGAACATCGATTCTCTCCATGATCCAAACGACAGGAACGGTCGCAAGCACCGTGGATGAGACGTCGACACAGCTCCAAGTCGTCGCATCAGAACTGAACAAAGTTCACCAAGTGACTTCCCAAATGTCGGCACTAATGACAGCGCTCGAAGTGAACAGTCAAGACGTTCATGTGCTGACGATGTCACAGCAAGAAGCGTTAGCTTCGTTGAAAGATCAAATTGAAGAACTGAACGAGATTGCGAACGAACTCGTCTAAACGATGGACACGCCTTTACAAATAGGCGTGTCCATTTGCGTATACATCTCTTCCAAAACGGGAACAGTTTTGCGTCAGTCCTAAAATGAGGAGGAATCGCATATGGCAATTACAATCACCGCTATCTTGAAGGCACATCCGGGGAAAGAGGACGAGTTACGGCAAGCACTCGATGAGGTCATTCCTCCGTCGCGACAAGAGGAGGGGTGCCTGACGTATGTGCTCCATGAGTCAATCGACGCCCCGGGCACGTTCGTGTTCTATGAGAAGTATCGAGACGAGACGGCGCTCAACGCGCACATCAACTCATCTCACTATCAGGCGTATCGGAAGGCGGCAGAGACGTTGCTCGCGGTTCGTGAGGTGTATCGTCTCCACGAAGTCTGAAAGGAGAAAAGACTATGATTACCCAACCGATTATCCCATGCATTTGGTTCGAAGGTGACGTCGAGGCGATTGCGGAATGGTACGTGTCGAGATTTCCTGATTCATTCGTCGACTATACGACGAAACTGAGCGATACGCCTTCGGGTGAGACGACGGTTGTGACCGTCTCGCTGGCGGGACAATTCTTTCAACTACTCGGGGCTGGTCCGTTGAAGGAACGCAACCCGTCCATCTCGTATATGGTTGCGTTCCCGACGTCGGAAGAAGTAGAGACGCTATGGAACGAGCTTGTGGAGGGGGCAGAGGTGCTCATGCCGCTCGATACGTATGACTTCAGCGAGCGCTACGGCTGGTTAAAAGACAAACACGGTGTCTCTTGGCAAATCATGCATAGCGGCGGGATGGACATCCAGACCGTGACCCCATGCTTTTTGTTCGTCGGGGACGTCTTCGGGCGCGCTGAGGCGGCGATGAACGACTGGATTTCCATCTTCCCGGATTCGTACGTGCTGGAAGACCATCTGATCCGTTACGAGGCGACAGACGGACCGGAGTTGGAAGGGAAGCTCAATTACGCCCGCTTCGTCTTGTCCGGACGCGAGTTCGTCACCATGGACAGCGCGGAAAATCATCAATTCGCCTTCAACGAGATGCAGTCGCTGATCGCGTTTTGTGAGACACAAGCCGAGATTGATGACTACTGGGGCAAACTGTCGGCCGTCCCGGAAGCGGAACAGTGCGGCTGGCTCCAAGACCGGTATGGCGTCTCCTGGCAAATCGTGCCGTGGGAGATGGAAGAGATGCTGACGACCGGAACAAAGGAACAATTGGCACGAGTGACCGAGGTGTTCTTGCCGATGAAGAAAATCGACGTCAAGGCGTTACGAAACGTCTACTGACAAAACAAGCCGTCCCGATTAGTTCGGGGCGGCTTGTTTGTCGTGTTGTGTGAAGTCGGACAGGGCGTCTTTCTCAATCATTGTATCGGATAAGCGAAGCTGTTCGGCGGCCTCGTCAATATACGGCTCACATGCTTGAAGCGGCAAGTCATCACCGGTCTCGACCGAATAACACATGCCGCTGCCGACCGGCTCCGTCAAATCCGGGACGAAATAGAGGTCGTCGTAGCGGAAGGAGCCGTTCCGGAACACGGTCAAATTCGGCTCATCGTCGAGGAGCGAGCGTCCGAGCATATACGTCGGTGTCATCCCGAGCAAATCGAGGATGGTCGGGGCCAGGTCGACTTGCCCGCCGCTCGCCTGCACCGTCTGACCTCGTTCGAGCCCGGCCGGTTTGATGAATAACGGGACGGAGCGGTCAAGCTGGAACAACTCGACCGTGGAGTCGGCATCTGCTTTTACGGCCATCTCGTCACCGGCAGCGGTCAATCCGCTGTCGTGGTCACCATAAAAGACGACGAGGGTGTTGTCCCACTTCTCGTCTGCTTTCAATTGTTCGACCATAAGACCGACGGCGGCATCGCTGTAGTGGACGGTGTGGTAATAGTCCTCGAGGAGCGAGTCGTCGTACCCCGACAAATCCAATCGTTTCTCCTCGTCCGGAATCTCATATGGCGTATGGCTCGTCAACGCGACCATGAAGGAATAAAACGGCTCGTCCAACGTGTCCAAATGGTCGACTGACGTCGTCAGGAACTCCTTGTCACCGACCGCCATCCCGATGACAGGCTTCGTCGGATAATCGTCTTGATGGAAGAAATGGTTGTAGCCGATTTGCTCATAAAAGTTGGCGCGGTTCCAAAACTCCTTGTCGAACGCATGCATCGCGGCCGTATCATAGCCGGCTCGGCGCAACTGCTCAGGCAAGGCGTCAAACGTGTTCGTCGCATACTGCGTATACACCGAACCTGATTTGACAGGATAGAGCGAGGCGTTGACGGTAAATTCCGCATCAGACGTCCGGCCCTCGTGCGTCTGATGATAAAAATTCGGGAAATACAGCATCTCATCACGAAGCGCGTTCAAATTCGGCGTCAGTTCCTGCCCGTTGACCGTCTGACCGATTACGGACGCTTGGAACGACTCGAGTTGGACGACGATGACGTTCGTATCGGCTGTGGCGTCAACTGGTTCGGTCGCTAACGCTTCGATTTGGCTGCGCTCCCGTTCTGTCAGGTCGCCACCGAGATGAAGGGCGTCCTGAATGCCGCGGAATGCATCGAGGCCGTGATAGCCCCAAAAGCCGAGCTGATAATACTCGCGCATATTTGAAATCGGGCTTTTCCGGTGATCTGTTTCGGCGTAATGAACAACGGTCGGGACGGTAAAGACGATGAAGCCGACAAGAAAACCGGTGACTGCCAAACGGCGACCGAGAGATTTCGATTCCAAGACCGGCTGTCGCTTCATATAGACGAGGATGGCCGCGTAGACGAGCAAATCTGTGAACAAGATGAAGTCAGGAGCTTGAATCAGTGTCAGAAAGCCTCCCCCGACGTCTCCCATCTGGCCGATATCAGACAGTAGGGCGGCCGACAGCAAGTTGCCGAAATAGCGGTAGTACCAGACGTCCGAGATGAGGAGCGTGCTGTGCAGAAACAGCGACGCGAACAAAATCCAGCGGCGCGTCTGTTGTTTTATGAGTAGCGCCCAACTCGTCATCATCAAGATGGTCGCTAGATTGATGAACAAAAAGCGCAGGTCGAACGCGCTCGCCGTCAACAGACTGAATAGGAACAGCTTGGTGAGGGAGAGCGATAAGTAACTCCAATAATCGAGATATTTCATGAAAGGCCTCCAAACGGTACGGACAAAGTGTGTTCTCTGTCATGTACCTGTTCGAAGACGGCGAAAAACATGAGGGTGTGCGATTTTGGCAATAAAAAAAGCGAGGCAGCGCCTCACTTGATGACAAACGTGTCCCGGAGCTCGATAATCGTGCCTTCCGGGGCTTTTAATTTACTCAAATGACCGTCAACGACGAAGTAGATGTTCCCGCCGTGCTTTGGTAGGAACGTCACGCCAAGTGATTCTAGCCGTCTCACTTCCGCTTCGAGGTCATCGACATAAAGCGCGAAGTGGACCGGGCCGGCCACGTGCTTCGAATAAGGCGACAACGTCTCGTCGACTTTTGCCGTTTGAAGCTCGATATAGAAATCGCCAAGTTTGAGCCAGCTGTTGAACGCTCGGGTGTGGAAGTCAGGCGACTCTTGGACGAGCTCGAAGCCGAGCGCCTCATAGAATCGTTTGGACGCCTCATAGTCGGGCGTTTGGATGCAGAGATGGTGGATTTGTTTCATGATGTCACTCCTTTCTTTTAGTTTATCCATTCAACGTTCTGAACGGAACTTTTCTTCACGTGAGACGTATCGGACACCGAGGAGGGAATGACGATGCAGATTCAATAGGAGTTGCCGAAAGATGACTAAATCCGGTTCAACTTACACCATAACCAGCGTATTGATGAGTAAGAAAAGAAGGAAAATAGCTCCTGAAAATATTAATACGCCTAATAATAGTCCTCCTTTTTCGTCATTAAATTTTTTGATATACAAAACGGAAAAAATAAGTAGCACAGTCAACATAACGGTCAAAGAAACAAAGAGTAATGTAATCGAATAATTCGATATAATTCCATGGTGAAAAAAGAATTCAGATATGAAGATGAATAAAAACAATAATGTTCCTGCTAACAATAAGTAAAAATAAAGATTTCGATTATTACTCATCACTAAACACTCCTTCTGTGTAATGCAAAATAGGAGTGCAGAAGTGTGCAACGGAAACGTACACAACTCTGCACTCCTATTTTAGAAAAGAAAAAGGACTTGC
>NZ_JACSLL010000022.1:0-6904 GCF_018618135.1 Exiguobacterium sp. s28
GAATTTGATATAGCTCTTTAAAAATGACGAAGCTTGCGCTTCATTCAAAAATTGTAAAACATTTTTGCCTCATCGTTCAGTTTTCAAAGTTCGTCTGTCGTTCTTGGCGACTTAAATATCTTAACAAGCTATTAACGAGAAGTCAATATCTTTTTTAGATTTTTAAAACCGCTCTCGGCGACGTCTATTAATATATCAATAAAACTTTGAATACACAATAGCTTTTTCAGAAAAACTTTAAATTATTTTTCAGTCTCTGCGTTTTTTGTAGGAAATGATGAACGCGTTTCTAGTTCCTTCATTATATAGAGAAAAAAGTGACCGTTGAATGGACCTAACCATTCGGCATATAAAAAGGCGAGATGGAATATCTCGCCTTACGATCTTAAATTCGAAAGTGAAACTTTGCGTTGCTTCGCCTCTTTTAAATAAAAGAAGTACAATGCTTCCGCTTGTTTAACTTGCGCTGCTAATTCCCCAGTGTCTTCGATACTCACTTCAAGTATGTGACGTTTCGATTCGTACTTCGCCTTAGCATCTAACAGCTCTAACAAAAATCGTTGGTCATATCCGTCTCGGAGAGGTTTGCGAAACCATCTCATAGTTCGCGTCTACCTTCCATCGCTCTTGATAAGGTCACTTCATCCGCATATTCTAAATCGCCGCCTACAGGTAAACCATGCGCCAGACGCGTTACACGAATCCCAGTCGGTTTTAACAGCCTGGACAAATACATTGAAGTCGCTTCCCCTTCGATATTCGGGTTAGTCGCCAAGATCACTTCACTAATCGCTTCATTCTCTTGAAGGCGCGTCAACAAACTCGATACGTTAATATCTTCAGGGCCAATCCCTTCCATTGGGCTAATCGCCCCATGCAAGACATGGTACTTCCCGCGATACTCTCGCATCTTCTCCATCGCAATCACATCTCTAGAATCTTGAACAACACAGACCACCGTCTCGTCGCGATGGGAATCCGTACAAATCGCGCATGGGTCAACATCTGTAATGTGCCCGCATACCGTACAATATTTAATATCACGCTTAGCGCTGACAAGAGCCTTAGCGAACGTCAGCACATCGTCTTCTTCCATATCTAATACATGGAATGCTAAACGTATGGCAGTTTTCGGACCAATGCCCGGCAATTTGGTAAAGCTTTCAATCAAACGTCCGATCGCTTCAGGGTATTGCAACTCACATCTTTCCTTTCTTCACTTAAAAGCCTGGAAGGTTCATCCCTTGCGTAAAACGTCCCATTTTGTCATTAACGAGTTGGTCAGCTTGCTTCATCCCGTCGTTAACTGCTGCCAAAACAAGATCTTGCAACATTTCGACGTCATCTGGATCGACAGCATCTTCAGCGATGATGACATCTAACACTTCTTTATGTCCACTGACGATAACTTTTACCATGCCGCCACCTGCCGTACCTTCAACAGTCAAGTCTTTCAATTCTTCTTGAGCTTTCGCCATATCTTTTTGCATTTTCTGCATTTGCTTCATCATATTGTTCATGTTTCCCATTCCACGCATGTAGAGCGCCTCCTTTTAAACTTCTTCAATTTCAACGACGTCACCGAAACGTTCAACGGCCTTCGAGACAAGTGGATCTTCTTCAACCACTTCCTCTTCTTTATGATCCGAACGTTCAGCTTGTTTACGAAGGATGAACTCATTCTTCAACTCAACCCAATCGGTCTCTAGTACGGCCATGATTTCTCGACGAATTCCCGTCACTTCAAACAAGGCTTGTTCAATCACGTCTCGCGTGCGACCGTTCGAGCTAACTTGCTCGTAGTGCCACGTCATCCCATCTTTAAATTGTACCAGTAAGGTGTCACTAGCACAAAGCACAGCTTCACTCTCATAGAATAGTGCAAAAATTGGACCATCCTGCGTTCGGATATTCCCCATAATATCTTCCCAGCTATCACGTATTGCGTTTAAATGTTGTCGTTCCGCTCGTTGCAATAATTGACGGATGCGTTCCTTCGGGACTCGAATTTGAGTTCGCTTGGCAACTTTAGGTTTCTCTGTTGTTGCTTCCGCTGCAGGGACTCCCGTTTTTTTGACCTCGCTCAACTCGCGACTCAGTTCACGGACCTGCTCTTGAAGTTGTTTCATCTGTTCTGTCATCGTCCGCCCTTGTTCGGCGATACGAATAAACGTTAGTTCCACCAAAACTTTCGGATGATTCGATAATCGCATCTGTTGCTGACAATCATTCAACTCTTCAATCACTTGGAATAGTTCATCTGTCGACGTCGCTTCAACAAATTGTCGGAACGTCTCTGTCGGGCGAGCGCGTTCGAGTAAATCGACCGCTTGAGGTGAGGCCTTTAATAGTAAGGCGTCACGATGAACGAATACGAGATCTTCAATGAATCGCTTCAAATCCTTACCTTCACGCAGCATCGTTTCCAACGTATTCAAAATTTGATCAAGTTGCTTTTGCTGTAAGCCGTAAGCCATATCGAGCAGAGCATCATCCGTCACCGCGCCGGTCACTTCTAGCACAGCGTCTTCGGTCAAACGGCCATCGCTAAAAGCGAGCGCTTGATCGAGTAGGCTGAGTGCATCGCGCATCCCACCATCGGCAGCACGGGCAATCAGCTTGAGCGCCTCTGGATCATAGTCATAATCTTGATCGTTCAAGATATATGCCATACGTGTCTGCAATTGACCGACTTCATGCCGTTTCACATCAAAACGCTGACAACGCGAGATGATAGTTGCTGGAATTTTATGCGGTTCTGTCGTCGCCAAAATAAAGATGGCATGCGCCGGCGGTTCTTCTAACGTCTTTAACAAGGCGTTGAAGGCACCTGTCGAAAGCATGTGCACTTCATCGATGATATATACTTTGAAGCGCGCTTGAGAAGGCGGATATTTGACTTTATCCCGGATTTCTCGAATCTCGTCGACCCCGTTATTTGAAGCCGCATCGATTTCAAACACGTCCGGGCTTGTCCCTTCTGTGATTGCAATACAAGTCGGGCACGTATTACACGGCTCTCGTGTAGGCGCCGTCTCGCAGTTGATGGCTTTCGCGATAATTTTCGCCAAACTTGTCTTCCCGGTCCCTCGTGGACCCGAGAACAAATAGGCATGTGACATTCGTTCCTCAAGCAACGCATTTTGAATCGTTCGTGTGATATGAATTTGACCGACAACCTCTTGGAACGACTGCGGACGATAAACCCGATACAACGCTTGATACGCCATGTCCCCGCCTCCTTTCTTCCTTACATTCTCTATTTCATCATACAAAAAAATCTACAACCCTGGGGCCGTAGATTGAAGTTATTAAATAAATCTGCCGCGCACCGATTTCTGAAAGCACGTCAATGTGCGTTACTCATGCAGTTTGCTCGGCCCAAGCACCCCTGCGGCACACGGTACGTCACCACTTAAGGCTGCTTCCTTCCGGACCTGACCTGGTTCATGGGTGACCGTTGCGCAGGACTCAGACGTCAACGCCACTTACACGAGGACAGGCCACACCAATGCACTCCCTCGAATCGGAATTCAGTCTCGCTATAGCGGATTGCGAGTTACAGGGCACCGCTACCTCCCCGCCTAGCACGGCAAATGGGTAAATGAAGTTAGGCACTACGTTGAGTGCTATTACATTATACTGTTTAATCAGATGGGTTGCAACCTCTCTGTTCAAGCCGCGCCTGCTTCTTCCGTTCTCTAAGGTTTCGGAAGAATACTGTCAGCAACTCGCCACACTCTTCTGCTAAAACATTTTGTGTCACTTCGGCTTGGTGGTTGAAGCGTTCGTCTTGGACGAGGTTCATGAGCGTCCCGCAACATCCACCCTTCGGATCGTGGGCACCAAAGATGACCCGCTTCACACGAGACAGCACGATGGCACCCGCACACATCGGACACGGCTCTAACGTGACGAACAGTTCACAATCCTCTAAACGCCAGTTGCCGAGCGTCTGGTTTGCCTGCTCAATCGCAATCATCTCGGCATGAGCCGCTGCCAACAAGTCGGTTTCCCGACGATTATGGCCGACCGCAATCACCTCATCACCTTTAACGATGACGCATCCGATCGGGACTTCGCCGATTGCTTCCGCCTTCTTTGCTTCTTCAATGGCGAGCCTCATAAATCGTTCATCTCGTTCCATATACACACTCCGTTTCTGATCACTTATTATGAAAAAAAATGAAAATCATTTCGCTCGCCCTATCCACTTCATTGTATGCTAGAATGGAACTTGCACTTTGGATAATGGAGGATGACATCATATGTTTATAACGGTAGAGGGACCGATTGGTGTCGGGAAAACGTCACTGGCCCATATCATCAGTCAGCACTTTTCAATGCAGATGCTGAATGAAATTGTAGAAGAGAATCCGTTTCTCGGCAAGTTTTATGAAGATATCGACGAATGGAGCTTCCAAACGGAGATGTTCTTCCTTTGCAATCGCTTCAAGCAATTAGACGATATCCACAAACACCACTTGAGTCAACAGCAATCCGTCGTTTCTGACTATCATATTTTCAAGAACTTAATTTTCGCTCACCGTTCCCTGAGACCAGCTCATTTGAACAAATATGAGCAAATCTATAAGATTTTGACACACGATATGCCGAAACCTGATGTCGTCATCTACTTACACGCCAGCATCGAGACATTGATGAAACGTGTCGCCTTGCGTGGACGTGAAGTAGAAGAGAACATGTCTCGCGATTACCTCGAACAGCTCGCTCATGATTACGAAACGTTTATCGAATCATACCGCGCGACGCATCCCGAAGTGACGATTCTTTCGTTTAGCGGAGATGAGCTCGACTTCGTCCAAAACCCGGATGATTTGACGCACGTCCTCTCGACGATCGAACGTGAATTAGAATTGACTAAAGGAGCAAAAATCAAATGACGCTGAATGAAAAATATAACATTCCGAACGATACGATCATCACGATCGGTGGAATGGTCGGAATCGGTAAATCAACGATCACGAACTCACTTGCCGATGCCCTCAACTTCCGCACTTCACTCGAGAAAGTAGACACGAACCCTTATCTCGATAAATTTTATCATGATTTTGAGCGTTGGAGTTTCCACCTTCAAATCTATTTCTTGGCTGAACGGTTCAAAGAACAGAAAAAAATCTTCCAATACGGCGGCGGCTTTATCCAAGACCGCTCGATTTACGAAGATACTGGCATCTTTGCCAAGATGCACTATGAAAAAGGGACGATGTCTCCAACCGACTATGAGACGTACTCAAGTTTGTTTGAAGCGATGGTACTGACACCATTCTTCCCACACCCTGACCTTCTCATTTATCTTGAAGGCTCATTCGAGCAAGTACTCGACCGCATTCAAATGCGCGGGCGCGAGATGGAACAACAAACACCGATCACATATTGGGAAGAGATGTACGCTCGTTATACGGAGTGGATCAACAACTTCAACCTTTGCCCTGTACTTCGTCTCTCAATCGAAGAGTATGACTTGATCAATGACCCTAACTCGGTTGAACTCATCTTGGAGAAAATCGAGAAACAATTGACGATTGCTCGCGAAGCGAAAGTCAGATAAGTAAAGAAGGTGCACCGTTCGCTTGAGCGGTGCACCTTCTTTTTATGTGTGGGCGATATGAGGTTTCCGGTACGTCGGCGTCTTCCGTGCTTTTCGGAAACCGTCGATGGAATCAAACACTGCGGCCAAAATCGTGATGGCGACGACCAATCCAAATACCCAATCGAACGAGAGCATGCCGTTCGGAACGTTCGTCTCGATCCAGTTCAAAAATCGTGGATCGAGTAACTGTGGGGAACTGGCCATCCAGATGATGAACGTTGCCGAGGCAATATTGTAGATCAAATTAAACGAAGCGAGCGCATACGTCCAATGTCCGTTCATCCATTTCCATACCCCAAGCACGACTTGGAGCAAGATGACGGTCACAAATAACCAAATCACATCCATCAGGAACGTTTGATTGAAGATGGGAGTGATCATCGTGAACCCCGCGTTCGTAGATTCATAAATCCCTAGTAACTGTTCGGCGTTAATATACACGCCAAACCACACGGCTGTCCAAAACAACCCGAACCCTGCGTCAAATTTACTGATTCGACCGCCCTTCACCCGTTCTTTCAGCTTGGACACATCCCATTTCATATCTGGCGCCGGTACGTCATCAGGTGCATAGCGCTCAATCAAAAAGAAGACGAGCGTAATCCAAAACACGAGCTGAATCCCGACCTCCCATAGCGCATCGAACATGTTCGTCAAAAATGTGCCGATCGTCGGCATAAGCGGTCCTGAGAACGTTGGCATGCTAGACAACACGAGACCGAAGAAAACGACGGCTAAGACGATTGGAACGACAAGTTTAATTACGGTCACATACATTGGGAAAAAGCGTGGTCCGATGACATACTGTCCTTCCTTATAACGTGCGGCAACGACGGTTGGATGCCCAATCTCTTCTAACACTCGTTTCACTTCCGCCTCAGTCGGATGTTCGGGCAATGCCAGCTCAATCGATTGCCGAATCGAGGTAGCCGCCTCCTCGCGCCGTTTCGGAGGAACATGCCGTACGACCTCATCGATATACATCTCAATCCAATCCATGACGCTCATCTCCTTCCTTACGCGCCACTATAGTCTACTCTATGTAGATTCCCGGTTTACGCGCGGCTTAGCCAGATTTCGTCGGATTGCTACAAACAAAAAAAGCCGCAGACCGGAGTCTACGACCATAAAAAAAACGCATCTGCCCATGCAGATGCCAAAACAAGCGGAGTTGGTGGGATTCGAACCCACGCGAGCCTTACGACTCCTAACGGATTTCGAGTCCGTCCCCTTCAGCCGGGCTTGGGTACAACTCCAGGCTTAAAAAAGTGTAAAAAAAAGAAAGTGGAG
>NZ_JACSLL010000022.1:7004-19416 GCF_018618135.1 Exiguobacterium sp. s28
GAGGTGGTGGGATTCGAACCCACGCAGGCTATTACACCCCTGACGGTTTTCAAGACCGTTCCCTTAAACCACTTGGGTACACCTCCAAAAAAAATATGAAATTATTGAGCCTCCAAAAATAAAAATGGAGGAGGTGGTGGGATTCGAACCCACGCAGGCTATTACACCCCTGACGGTTTTCAAGACCGTTCCCTTAAACCACTTGGGTACACCTCCAAAGCTCATATACAATTGGTGAGCAATCATCTCGCTCGACATGATTTATAGTATCAACTTGGCAAGCAGATGTCAAACCCTTTTGTGCAAAAACATTAAAAAAAACCAAAAAAATCCCGCCTGAATGATCCGTTTCAGACGGGTTGGTTTGTTCATTAGTGAGGCATTTCAATTTTCTCGATACCGCCCATATATGGACGTAGCACTTCTGGAATGACGACTGAACCGTCAGCCTGTTGGAAGTTCTCTAAAATCGCAGCGACGGTCCGGCCGACAGCGAGACCAGATCCGTTAAGCGTGTGGACGAATTCCGGCTTCGCGTTCGCTTCGCGACGGAAACGGATTCCGGCCCGGCGCGCTTGGAAGTCTTCAAAGTTCGAGCAAGATGAAATCTCGCGATACATCCCTTGCGCCGGCATCCATACTTCGATGTCATATTTCTTCGCAGCCGTGAAGCCGAGATCGGCCGTACACATGCTGAGCACTTGATATGGGAGACCGAGACGCTTAAGCACTTCTTCAGCGTGGCCCGTCAAGAGCTCGAGTTGTTCATAAGACTCTTCAGGTTTCACGAACCGGACGAGCTCGACTTTGTTGAACTGATGCTGACGAATGAGCCCACGCGTGTCGCGACCAGCTGATCCCGCTTCTGAACGGAAACAAGCGCTATACGCCGTATACGTGATTGGAAGTTGGTCTTCCGTGATGATCTCGTCACGGTGCATGTTCGTTACCGGAACTTCTGCCGTCGGTACGAGGAAATAGTTCGTATCCGCCACTTTGAATGCGTCTTCCTCAAATTTAGGAAGTTGTCCCGTCCCGGTCATCGCGTCGCGGTTGACCATATAAGGAGGGAGCACCTCAGAATAGCCATGTTCATCGGAATGCATATCCATCATGAAGTTGATGAGGGCACGTTCGAGACGGGCGCCGAGACCTTTATAAAAGACAAACCGGCTGCCTGTCACTTTACCCGCTCGTTCCACATCGACAATTTTCAAGTCTTCCATGACGTCCCAATGCTGTTTGAGTTCGAATTCGAACGTCGGTTTTGTTCCGACTTCACGGATGGTGACGTTATCGTCTTCCGTTTCGCCAATTGGCGTTGATTCGTGCGGGATGTTCGGGATGCTGAGGAGAATCAAGTTCAACTCCGCCTCGACCTCACGCAATTCTTCATCGAGCAATTTGATTTCGTCCCCGAGGCGACGCGTCTCGAGAATCGGTGCATCCGCATCTTGTTTGTTGCGTTTCAATTCCGCAATTTGTTTTGTCGCTTCATTTCGTTTCGCTTTCTTCACTTCAACCTCATTGATCAAGTTGCGGCGTTTCTCTTCTAACTCCGGGAAACGATCAAGCGCACTCAAGTCTTCTCCTCGATAAGCAAGCTTCGTTTTAATCTCTTCAAAATCTGTTCGTAATCGTTTAATGTCTAACATTCATTATTCCTCCTTTTTCACATAAAAAAGGTGGCACGCCCCTTTCCCGTAGGAAAGGGACGAACCACCTTGGATCCGCGTTGCCACCCTCGTTGCCCGAAATCGGGCCACTCGATGCACGTAACGTGTGCGTAACGTGACTTGTTTCCAAGCCAATGCTCCGAGGCCGATTCGGTTACATCATCCCACTAGTTTGCACCAACCACTAGCTCTCTGTCAGTAGATGACCGTAACGTACTTTTCCCCATCATTGCATCTGTCATTGAATTAGTTTTACTTTACAACATCTCAACTCTATCGACAAGACTCAGTTTTCCGAGCACAAGTCGAATCTCATCTAAAAAGTCCGAGAAGGCACGTGTCATGCGTGTCAAAAACGACGCCATCTCAACCGGTTCGGCCGCAACGAGCGTTCCTTTAGGTGGAAGTTCACCATCTAGATACCGAACGCTTCCAGAAGGCTCGATGGTGACGGTCCCGACCTGTTGATCGGCCGCAATTGGGGCTTTCGTATCCGGAAGATCGTAAGTCGGTTCAGGTACATCCTGCCCTTTCTCGACGAGCACTTCAAAGGCCGACGTCGTGCGCACTTTCGCTGTCTCGACCGCACCTTCAGCGACATGGAGCGTCGCCGGGACGATTTCGCCTGTCCGTAAAATCGGGGTTAAGACGAAGTCTCCATATGCATAGTCGTGAAGAGCTTTCGTGGCAGTATAACGCCCTTGATCGGTCTTCGCTCCGAGAACGACCGACAGCACGGTACGTCCATCTCGCGTCGACACGCCGATGAAGCAGTAACCGGCATCGTCGGTCGTGCCCGTTTTGAAGCCAAGCATGCCCGGATAGGCTAAATCTCGACCGGCGAGCATCCGATTCGTCGCTTCGAAGCGGACCCCGTCGATGTCGACATACGCTTGTTTCGTCACATCGAGCACTTCCGGGAACTTCGTCAAATACGCCAAAGCGAGCATCATCAAATCATTGGCCGATGTCAAATTCTCCCCTGGACGTCCCGCTGACACAGAGTCAAGTCCCGATGCATTGGCGAACGTCGTTTGGGTCATGCCAAGTTCGGTCGCCCGTTCGTTCATTTTCTTCACGAATACCCCTTCCGAACCAGAGACGGCCTCGGCCAATGTGACCGCCGCCTCGTTCGCGGAACGAATCAACGCCACATCGTAAAGTTCTTTTACCGTGTACGGTTTATTGACGAGCGGAATCCGAGCCAATCCTGGTTTTCGGGTCAGCGCCAACGCCTTGTCGCTCGGGGTCACTTCTTGGTTCCAACTGAGGTCACCCGCTTCGATGGCTTCTCGGACTAAAAATGCGGTCATCAGCTTAGTGATTGATGCCGGAGGAAGCATGGCGTCCTCTTCTTGTGAGAACAGGATTTGTCCCGTCGTCATGTCCACAAGCATCGCGCCGGTCGCATCAACTTTAGGTGCCGCCGATGCATCCGTCGGCACGATCATATTTAAAAGGATTGCCCAAACGAGCATCCATCCGATCCATCTTTGTCTCACGGTCTTGCCCCTTTCTATACGTATCTCGTTACAGTGTAGCAAAAAAACACATGAAAAAGGCTCCCTATTTGCTAGGGAGCCTTTCAATCAGACGAGTTGTCGCTTCGTCGCTTCAACCATGTCCAAGAAATAGCGGTGCATCGACAAGTCGTCCGTCAATTCCGGGTGGAACGAGCAGGCCATATACTTGTCATACCGAACCGCGACAATCGCTTCCTCGACCTCGGCGAGCACCTCGACGCTCGCTTCGACCGATGCGACTTGCGGCGCTCGAATGAACACTGCTTCGACAGTGTCATCGATTCCATTGACAGTCAAATCGACTTCAAAGCTATCAACTTGTCGTCCGAACGCATTTCGTTTGACCGTCATTGGGATTTTACGCAAGTGCGCATCATATCCTTCGACTTCGGTCGCGAGTAAAATCAAACCAGCGCACGTTCCAAACATCGGCAACTCCGTATTCTCACGTAACGGCTCGAGCAACTCGTACCGATCGAGTAGGCGACGCATCGCCGTGCTCTCCCCACCCGGTAAGACGAGTCCATCGATTCGATTTAAGTCATCGACCGAGCGGACGACGAGCGTATTCGCACCAAGTGCTTCGAGCATGTGAACGTGTTCGCGAATTGCACCTTGCATTCCGAGTACACCAATCGTGGTCATCTTACCAACCTCGCGGTGCCATGAGTTCTTCTTGTTTGAGCGTGCGGACGTCGAGCCCTTTCATCGCTTCGCCGAGTCCTTTCGACAAGTGCGCGATGCGCTCATAGTCATCATGGTACGTCGTTGCTTCAACGATGGCACGGGCAAATTTCTCAGGGTTCTCCGCTTTAAAGATTCCTGATCCAACAAAGACGCCGTCCGCTCCGAGGTGCATCATGAGTGCCGCATCGGCTGGTGTCGCAATTCCGCCTGCTGCGAAGTTGACGACCGGGAGGCGACCTGCTTCACGGATTTGCATGAGGACTTCAAACGGGGCACCAAGGTCACGCGCTTCCGTCATCACTTCGTCGATGCTCATCGAGAGCAAGCGTTTCACTTGGGCTTGAACGGTACGCATGTGACGAACCGCTTCGACGATATTGCCGGTTCCCGGCTCACCTTTCGTCCGGATCATCGCTGCGCCTTCACCGATGCGGCGTGATGCTTCACCAAGATCACGAGCGCCACAGACGAACGGTGCTTTATAGTCCCGTTTGTAGAGATGGAACTCTTCGTCAGCAGGTGTCAATACTTCGCTCTCGTCAATGAAATCTACCCCCATTGATTCAAGGACACGTGCTTCAGCGATGTGACCGATGCGGCACTTCGCCATGACCGGTACCGATACCGCCCCCATGACGTCTTCGATAATTGTCGGGTCGGCCATACGGGCGACACCGCCCATTTTACGAATGTCTGAAGGTACACGCTCGAGCGCCATAACGGCGACTGCTCCTGCCGCTTCAGCAATTTTGGCTTGCTCCGCGTTGATGACGTCCATGATGACGCCCCCTTTTTGCATCTCAGCCATACCTCGTTTTACTTTGTCTGTCCCTACTTGTCTCTTTTCCAAATGGATCCCCTCCAATAAGCTAGTCTACTTGCAAGTATAAATTGATTTGACTATATTGAAAGTGCCAGTTTTGTATTTTCTGAAGTGGTCAGTTTAAACAAAGGACTTCATTTCCTAATTCTCGAATGTTGTAAAGGACAAGGGGGATGATGAAATGGACCAATGGAACAGTCGTGACGAGGCGCATGGACGAAGCTTTTTCGGGAAAGCCGGAGTGTTTTCGCTCCTGCTCGTTATCGGATTCATGCTCTATTTTTTCTTTGGCTGACTAGAAAGGATTAACTATGGATATGCTCACGTTCTCGCTCGAGGCTGACTCGAGCGTCCCGTTATATGAACAACTCTATTTGCACATTCGACAAGCCATCGTCGATGACACCCTCACCACCGGGACAAAACTTCCGTCCAAACGTAAGTTAGGCGAGTTTTTAGATGTATCACAAACGACAGTTGAACTGGCTTATGCCCAGCTGCTCGCGGAAGGATATATCGAGTCGTTGCCACGCAAAGGCTTCTACGTGTTACCGCAAGAAGAACTGTACGTCCGGCGCGGCAGTAGCGTCATCGAACCGCTCCCGGTGAAAAAAACATATGAGTTCGACTTGTATCCGAGTCAAATCGACACGACCGCTTTCCCATTCGAACGTTGGCGCCGGCACTTAAAACAAGTCGTCTCGGAAGAACATCACGATTTGCTGTCACTTGGATCTGTACAAGGCGATTTCGTCCTTCGTCAAGAGATTGCGACCTATCTCTATCATTCGCGCGGTGTGCATTGTTCTCCCGAGCAAATCGTTGTCGGATCAGGAACCGAGCAGCTGTTGCCCCAATTGTTAGAACTGTTGCCGGATACCACGACGTTCGGCATTGAGGATCCGGGGTATCCGCTCACCCGCCAACTTTTCGCCCATCAACGACGGACGTTCATTCCAATTCCTGTCGATGAGAGTGGCGTCCGTGTCGATGTGGTGGAACAAGCAGCCATCGATGCCCTTTATGTGACACCGGCCCATCAATTCCCGACCGGAACGATTTTATCGGTCAGCCGCCGTCAACGTCTGCTCAACTGGGCATCGGAGCAGCAAACATATGTGATCGAAGACGATTATGACAGCGAATTCCGTTATAGCGGTAAGCCCATCCCGTCCTTGCAAAGCATGGATCAAAACGAGCGGGTCGTCTATTTGAGCACGTTCTCGAAATCGCTAATGCCTTCATTGCGAATCGGTTATATGGTGCTCCCCCCTCCGCTGTTGAATCGCTACCGGGAACGTTATCGTCACTTCACATGCAGCGTGCCCCGCTTCGAGCAACACACGTTGGCCGAATTTATGGCGACCGGTGATTTTGAGAAACATCTGAACCGGATGCGTAAAACATATCGACGTAAACTTGAAATCATCATCGCCGCTTTCAAACCGTATGAACCGATCGTCTCCATCACAGGGGCGAGCGCAGGCCTTCATGTTGTGCTATCTGTCCAAACGACAAAGTCGAGCGAAGAATTAAAACGTCTGGCCGAAGCCGCGAGTATTCGAATCAATGCGATGACCGATTATCGCATCAACTCAAGCGATACGGTCCCACAGCTTTTATTCGGGTTTGCCGCCTTATCTGAAGCAGTATTACCCGCTGCCGTCAGTGCACTCATGTCGTGTTGGAACATTGAGAAAGGAAGAGATTGATGAAACGGTCACGCTATTTCGTCGGTGGTCTCCTCTTATTAATCGGTACACTCCTGTTATCCGAATCGTGGTGGAAAAATCAACTCGCGACGTGGAATAGTCAACAAGTGACCGCCGAGATTCAACCGAAACAGCCCGAAACCGGCGAATTTGAGTTTTCAAACGTCGAGCCGTTATCCTGGGAACAACTATTGACTGTGCGCAATCGGTTTCACGAACTACCGACCCTGGGTCTCATTTCTATTCCAGATGTTAACCTCGAACTGCCCATTTTATATGGCCTCGATAACGAGAACTTGGCTGTCGGTGCCGGAACGATGGATCCGTCCCAGCACATGGGAACCGGAAACTACGCACTTGCCGGCCACTATACGCAAAGCCCGACCGCACTGTTCGGGCCACTCCATACCCTCGACATCGGCATGTCTATCTATGTAACCGACATGAAGCACACGTTCCAGTACGAAGTTACTTCCCTAGAGACTGTCCCCCCGACACAAGTTGATGTACTCGAACCAACAACTGAACCGACGATTACGCTCGTCACGTGTACGTTCGATGCGACGGAACGGTTGATTGTGAAAGGACTCCTCGTGAAGCAAACGCCTCTCTAACCGATAGGCGTTTTTATTATTTTTCAAAAAACATATTGTTAGCGCTTACATATTCAGCTAAACTATTCCTGAAACCGTTTGCACAATTTTAACAATTCGTTGCCCTGTAGACGACACATTCCATGAAAGAGGTGCTTTATGAAGAAGAAAGCGGCACGACAGACGACCACGTTACTTTTATCATCCGTTCTCCTGATCCAAGCCGGCGTCCCGATGAACGCTTTGGCTGAACCTGCCACAATCTCAATTGATGGCTTAAAAACAGATTGGACGAACACGCCAGCGCTCGCCACATCCCCACAGGCGGGTTGGCAAGGATTCGATTTAGGAGACGTCTATCTGCAGAACGATGCACGTAACCTTTACTTTTATGTGGATGCGAACAACGTCCCGAACTGGGGCGACAATGGTCAGTACATAAATATCGCCCTCCAAATCAATGAACAAGATTCAGGCGTAGCGACAAACCCGCTTGGCTATCCGTTCAACTTTAGCCAAACCGATAAAAAACCACAGTATCATATTTTACTTCGCGTCGATGGCGATACATCAGTAAAAGAAGCTGCTCTGTATGAAGCAGGTAAATCCACACCACTCGCAAACTTAAGCAACTTGAACGGCGCCTCGTTTGCTATTGACCGCACGAAAGGATTTGAAGGCAAAATCCCATTGTCCCTGCTTAGCCTAAGCAACGAGGATACCGTTCGGGTCCTCACGGTACTCAGTGGGAATAACGCTACCGAGCATGGTGCGTTCGACACGATTCCAAGTAATTCGGCCAACAAAGTCGCCGATAGTTGGAACGTTTCGGCTACTCCGTCGACACAATCGGTATATAGCCCAGCCTTCACGTTGAGCGGTGTCGAGACGGTCAGTCAACTCGAAGTGACAGCAGTCACACCGGCCAATCAATCGGAACAAGTGGACATCAAATCCCCAATCACTTGGACGTTCAATGAGCCTGTGTCGTTAGACGCTTCGAACATCAGCTTGATGAATGGCGAGACAGCTGTACCGTTCACGGCTGAAGCGAGCGGATCGACAGTGACCGTCACACCGACCGAAGCACTCGGCTTGAATCAAACATATACCGCGACCCTTCCCGCGGACGCTGTGAAAGGAAACCTGTCGAACACGACGTTACCGGCATTGACGACGTCATTTAAAACCATCACTGAAATCGCCGATCCATGGAAAACACAACGCTACATCGAGATGTTGTACGTCCGGGCCGACAACGATTATACCGATTGGAATTTATGGACGTGGAGTACTGGTGCCAAAGATGGCCAAGTAGATCCATACAAAATCACTGAAGAAGGTGCCGTCTTCCGTATCCCGGTCGGAAAAGATGCGACCAACGTAGGCTTTGTCATCCGCAAAGGCACGGATTGGGCTGTGAAGGATGGTTACGGGGAAGACCGTTATGTGAAACTCGGCAATGATCGAGTCACAAAGGTCGTCGTCGAGAGCGGAAAAGGAACGTTCCACCAAGTACCGACGATTCAAGGGCCCGTGTTTGAAGATGGTGCCGTCACGTTCTTCTACCGTGACAAAGCATTGTATGAAGAAGGACAACTCGATGAAATCGACAGCGTCGCGTTAAAAGTCAATGGCACGACATACCCGATGACTTACGAAGCGAAGAACGAATGGTTCCGCCATACGGTCAAATTACCGGAAGGGAAACATGATTATACGTTCCTTGTCACAAAAGATGGCGTCACGACCGAAGTGAAGGATCCTTACTTCGAGGCTTCGAGCGTCGAGTATCGTCGTCCCAACGTCAAATTGACCGCTTCTGTTGCTCCAAAAGCGATTAGTTCTCGAGAAAACGCGGTCGTCCAGGTGAAGCCGACGTTGCCAAAAGGTGTCCAATTACGAGAAATGTACATCGATGCCCGTCCACTCGGTGGACCAGCCAAGCTAGCGGTAGACCCGGCACTGAACAAACAGACGATTGCAGTGAAAGATACTGTCAAACCAGGCAACAAGTATTTGACGATTACGGCGATTGACCAATACGGAAACGTTCATAAGACGAAAACATCGTTGACGGTCCGACCGGTCTCGATGAAGGACAAGCAAGAGTTCGATTGGGATGAGGCACGGATTTACTTCATGCTGACCGATCGCTTCTATGACGGGGATAAAACGAATAATAACCCGAATGGTGAATACTACGACCAAGACCATCTTGAGTCGTATCACGGCGGCGACTTTGCCGGCGTCACGAAAAAACTCGACTATTTGGACAAGTTAGGTATCAATACAATTTGGATCACACCGATCGTCGACAACATTGACTGGGATCTTCGTTACGGTAAAGACGGCTCACAGTACGGCTACCACGGCTATTGGGCGAAAAACTTCGAAAAACTCGATGAGCATCTTGGGGATATGAAGGCGTTCCATCGTCTCATCGACGAAGCAAACGCACGAGGCATCAAGATTATGGTCGACGTCGTCCTGAACCACCCTGGCTACGGCATGGAACCAGGAGCTGTGGACACGGGTGCGACAAACTTCCCGACAAATCAGGAACGTAAAGCGTTCGAGGGAATGATTCGTTCGAACCCGGTCGATGGGGATGATTTAAAAATGTCACTCTCTGGGCTGCCAGACTTTAAAACAGAGGAAGCAGCTGTTCGTGAACAACTCGTCAAATGGCAGACAGATTGGATTAAACGCTCGAAGACGAAAAAGGGTAACACCATCGACTACTTCCGCGTTGATACAGTCAAACACGTCGATTCGACAACATGGAAGTCGTTCAAAAACGAGTTAACGGCACTTAAACCAGACTTCAAGATGATTGGAGAACATTACGGCGCGAGTGTAAACAACACGGGCGGTTACTTACAGAGCGGCCAAATGGATTCGCTACTCGACTTTGACTTCAAATATCAAGCTGAGCGGTTCATCAATGGGAATATTGATGACGTTGAGAGTGCGCTCCAATACCGCAACACACAACTCTCGAATGAAGCGACGCTCGGACAGTTCCTCAGTAGTCATGACGAAGACGGTTTCCTCGTATCACGTGCCGGAGGAGATGAAGGAAAACACATGGTCGCCGCTTCGCTTCAAATGACGGCGAAAGGTCAACCTGTCATCTACTATGGTGAAGAGGTCGGTCAGTCAGGAAAACATGCCTTGGATATGGATAAAGGCGAGTTCAATGAAAACCGTTATGACTTCGACTGGAAGCGAGTCAAAGGAGAAGGCAAAGTGATGCACACGCATTACCAGAAGCTTCTCAATATTCGTGCTGACTATTCGAAAGTATTTAGCAAAGGAACACGGGCCGTTATTGCGGGTGGGTCTGCGAAGGGATATTCTGTCTTTGAACGAAAACACGGCAAGGACTCGATCCTTGTCGCCTTGAATACGACAGAGGCGAAGCGAACAATTACGTTCCAAACGAACCTTAAGTATAAGACGAAACTTGTCGATCGCTATAGTGGACGAAACTATGTGGTCAAACGAGATGGCAAAGTCACGGTCATCTTGCCTGCGCAAGATGATGGTGGTACAGTCATTCTTGTCAACAAAGTTAAAAAATAATAATAAAAAGCCGTTGCCTCTGAATCGAGACAACGGCTTTTCGTTTAACGTGAGTAGTTTGGAGCTTCTTTAGTGATATGAACATCATGTGGATGGCTTTCTTGCAAGCCAGCCCCTGTCATGCGGATAAACTGCGTATCTTCGCGTAACGCCCGAATGTCAGCTGCCCCACAATAACCCATTCCTGAGCGAAGGCCACCAATGAGTTGATACACCGTATCTGCCAACTCGCCACGATAAGCGACACGACCTTCAATACCTTCCGGCACGAATTTCTTGTCCGCTTCTTGGAAGTAGCGATCTTGGCTTCCACGTTTCATCGAGGCTTCAGAACCCATTCCACGGTATGTTTTGAACTGACGTCCTTGATAGATTTCCATCTCACCTGGACTCTCTTTCACACCAGCGAGAAGACTACCGAGCATGACCGCATGACCACCAGCCGCAATTGCTTTCACGATATCACCTGAATACTTGATTCCACCATCGGCAATGACTGTGACACCATGTTCTCTAGCTTCTGTGACACAATCGTATACCGCTGTGATTTGTGGAACGCCGACACCTGCTACGACTCGTGTCGTACAGATTGACCCTGGGCCAATCCCGACTTTGATGACCGATGCACCGGCTTCAATCAAAGCCCGTGTTGCTTCGGCTGTCGCGACATTCCCTGCAATAATCGGGAGTGTCGGGAACATGTCACGTAACTCTTTTACTTTCTCAATGACGCCGGCTGAATGGCCGTGAGCTGTGTCTACCACTAGAGCATCGACACCAGCATCGACAAGGATTTGAGCACGCGATGCGGCATCTTTCGTGACACCGACGGCGGCTGCAACGAGTAAGCGACCTTGTTTGTCTTTCGCTGCGTGCGGGAACTGTTCGACTTTCTCAATATCTTTTGTCGTAATGAGACCTTTTAACACACCTGAATCATCAACGAGCGGTAATTTTTCAATCCGATGTTGATGAAGAATGCGTTCTGCTTCTTCAAGGGACGTCCCTACTTTTGCGGTGACGAGGTTTTCCGTTGTCATGACATCCGCAATCACTGTCGAGTAATCTTTAATGAAGCGAAGGTCGCGGTTTGTTAAAATCCCGATCAATTTGCGTTCTGTTTCCGAATTAACGATTGGAACACCTGAGATACGGTATTTACTCATCAAGTACTCTGCATCGTACACTTGACGCTCAGGCGTCAAATAGAACGGGTTCGTGATGACGCCGTTCTCCGAGCGTTTAACGCGATCGACGTGTTCTGCCTGCATCTCCATCGACATGTTTTTATGAATGACTCCTAGACCACCTTGGCGTGCCATGGCGATGGCCATCGGTGCTTCTGTGACCGTATCCATACCTGCACTGATGATTGGTACGTTCAACTCTAGACCTTCACAAAGTTTAGTGCTCAAACTCACATTTCTTGGCAAGACATTTGAAAAGCGCGGTACGAGTAACACGTCATCAAACGTTAATCCTTCTTTTGCAAACTTGTTTTCCCACATAAAAATCGATTGCCCCTTTCCCTATCGGACCCGAATCTTTGTTTCGAAATATTTCTGTAATGGTAACAGGTATAGGGCGAAAGTGCAATTCAATTCACGATGTTCAGAAAGTTCAGAATTGTGTTCGTTCCATTCACTTTCATCTTTTAATGTTCGGAATTAGATTGTATGTGTCGCTTACGAATAGAAAATTTAATGACAATCCACAAAAAAAGACGACCAAGCGGATGCTTGATCGTCTTTCGCGTTGGCCTGGCAACGTCCTATCCTCACAGGGGGAGACCCCCAACTACTTTCGGCGC
>NZ_JACSLL010000023.1:0-16504 GCF_018618135.1 Exiguobacterium sp. s28
ACGCATGCGTTGTCGAAACACTAAAACCCAGCTGGCAAAGTTCTGTACTTTTCGTTGCATTATTGTGCACATTTGTATTGCAAAATACAGTCGAAGCAATACCTCCGTCATCTCGTCCATCGTCTGTTGATCTAGTTGGTAACTGTCCATCTGAATCTTCCTCTCCTGTTGATAGCCTCATGATACCTCGCATCCAAGCAGACAACATCTCGCCTAATTTCACGTAAGCCCTGGTGTTGTTTCAAACAAGCCCTAGGGCTTGTTTAGAAAACATGCTCATTTTCAATAAACAAACCGTGTTTTCACTTCTGTCATTTCATCAAATAGTCTTCTTACGAGACAGACCAAAACAACGTCCAACCTTCACACACGAACCATCGCGTTTTCGTCATGCGAAAACGACCCTTTTCCGGATCCCGCTCTATGGATCCAGGCGAGAGCAACGCGAGTCGCCCATCCAGTCAAAGAAAAACGTACGTTTTTCTTCCTTGTCCTTACCGGACGGACCGGGACCGGTCCCCCGGCCCCACTCCATTCCGTTCAACCCATGTAACCTCGCTGTTTCATGCTGACGTACGACTCGTCCGCTCCGAGGATGAGATGGTCGAGCACCGGGATGCCGATGAGGTCCCCCGCCTCATGTAACCGTTCGGAGACGAGGATGTCCTCCCGGCTCGGCGTCGGGTCCCCGCTCGGGTGCTGATGACAGACGATGAGGCACGAGGCGTTGTTCAAGATGGCGCATTTGAAGACCTCCCGTGGGTGGACGACACTCGAGTTGACGCTCCCGACGTGTGCCCGGTGGACGCCGATGACCCGGTTCTTTGTGTTGAGCATGATGACGAGGAACACTTCACGGTCGTCGTCCCCGATGAACGAGGAACCGATTTGTCGGGCACTGTCCGGTGATTGGATGATGGCGTGCTCGAGAGCGACCATCTCCTCGCGAATCTCTTGTTTGATACGAATGACCTCGATGATGGATGTAAGTTCCATGATGGTTTGTCCCCTTTCGGATAAGCCGAGCTCAGAACGAACACCGTTGTGCGTCCTGTTGACGGGAACGAAGCGAGCGTCGGGAGACGGTGCAAGGGCGACCGCAGGGAGAGCCTCAAAAAAATGCGTAGAGCAAACGGAGGGACAGGCTTCCGTAGCCAACGAGCGAAAAGCCTCGCTTTGAGCCTAAAGCGAAGGAAGACGGGCCGGAGGGCGCGTCATTTTTTTGACGTCCCTTGCACCGAAGACCAGCGAGCTAGAGTACGGAAACAGGACGCACGGATTACCAATCACGAAAAAGGCTGTTCAAACGGGACAAATCGGGTATAAAATAAGAACAAACGTTCGTTTTATTGAGAGGGGTAATTATTATGACGATGTATCGCGATCGGGGCGAATTGAAATGGATCCCATTCCTCATGCCCGAGCACAAGGCGCTACTGACGAAATACTATAAAGAGATTCAAAAAATTGAGATGCCAGATATCGATGAACAGGTCCTATCGGTCTATGAGAATGTGCTGAACGACGCGATCTTCAGCGGAGATTTGGTAGAGGTAAAATATGTGGAGAAGCGGGAGATGAAACGATTCAGAGGATTCGTGCACCGGACGAACTACATGGAGCGGACCGTCGAGCTGGCCAATCAAAGGGAAGGGATCATCCATGTGCCGTTCGAGGCAATCATTCACGTCGAACAATCGATAGACTAACGCCCTGGCGGTTGCTGACGAAAAATCCTTTGCTGCTTTTATAGATGTATCAGTTAAAAGTTGCAGTACACTGATATCTTTAAATCATTCCGTTTGTCAATTTAAGCTAGACAGATCGACTCCATTCAGGTGACTCAAAAATGCCTCCAACGGTGTGCGGTAATTCAGTGACTTTCTTGGGATGTTATTCCGCTTGTCGGCCACCGACGAAATGAATGTTTGATCCACCTGGTTGAAGTCCATTTCCTTTGCCAAGCCGTCTTTCCGCAGGAGCCCGTTGGAGTTTTCATTCAAGGCGCGCTGAGAAGGCGTGCCGGGATCCGCAAAGTAAATCGAGACGTCGTGCCGGTTGCACAACGGTTTCCAATTGGAGAATTCCTTGCCGCAATCAAACGTGATGGATTTGAACAGATTTCTCGGGACCCCTTGGAACCACTGGTTCAACGCAGTTTCAATATCGCAAGCCTTGCGTCCTGCAGGCTTCAGGGCGATGATGACTTTCGTCAGCCGTTCGACCAGCGTGATCACCGCACTTTTGTGGCGGGCACCCACAATGGTGTCGCCTTCGATATGCCCGAACTCTTTTTTGAACGACGGGTTGTCGGCTTCCCGTTCGGAAATATGGCGTTTGAACGCCTGTTTTCCCCGGCGTTCCTGGTGTCCATTGGGTTTCCGTTTTCCTTTCATCGGCAGCGTGGCGGCGTCAAAGACCTGATTTTTGAACATGCGATAGATGGTGCGCGCGGAACAATCGATGGCCGTTTCTGCCCGGCCGACAATGACATCCGGCGTCCAGCCCTGCGCCACCTTGTCTTGAACATAGGCCACTTGTTTCTTCGGCAGGACAATCTTCCGCCGGCCGCAGCGTTTCTTATTTTTCTTGTATTGCGTGTAGAAGTCGAGCGCTGTATGTCCTGATTTCAGGAAATTGATGACGTTGTAGATTGGCTGCCTGGAACGGTTCATCAACTTAGCAATGATCGCTACAGGTATATTTTGGCGGTGGTAGGATTCTATCATCACCAGTTCATCCGTGGTAAGATGGGTGTAGGTCATTCGTGATCACTCCTATGTTTTTCTTTGGTCGGAAAATACATTGTGAGTGTACCACGAATGGCTTTTTCAATTGTCTAGCTTAATTTTACAATCGGCTATTAATGAATGAATGATCAATTTTTGAAAACTTTTTTGTGTTAATTGAATTTAAGTAGAAAAGAGAAGAAGCTTTTGGGCTTCCTCTCTTCCGATAATATCTCATATGTTAACTATAAAAATATATTTAATTATCCAAAGTCTTCAAACCTCCGTTTGACTTTAACCTAATACAAAACTGTGCCCCCAAGGTTAAAGAAAATTCAACTTTTGGGAGGCAGCACTTTTCGTGTACGACAATTAAACACGGTGTTAAACAGCTCTATTTCTTAGTTTCAATGTCATCGCATTGATAGCCACGATAACCGTGGACACGGACATCAGAACTGCTCCTGCGGCAGGAGCCAACGTAATCCCAATGGAGGCTAGAACACCCGCCGCTATGGGAATGGCAATAAAGTTATAACCGGCTCCCCACACGAGGTTCTGTTTCATTTTACTGGTTGTTTTATTGGCCAATTCGATAAAGGATTCAATATCGCCTGGATCCGACTGAGTCAAAATCACATCAGCGGAATCGATGGCGACTTGAGTTCCGGCACCGACTGCTATCCCAACGTCTGCTATTGCAAGGGATGGTGCATCGTTGACGCCATCGCCGACCATGATAACCGTTTGTCCATTATTTTTCAGTGATTCCACTAAACCATATTTATCTTGCGGTGATTGATTGGCTCTGTATTCAATGCCCAGTTCCTCTGCTACTCCTTGGGCCGCCGTTTCATTGTCACCTGTAGCCATAATCGGTTTTATATTGTAATGCTTCAATGCCTGTATCAGCGTTCTGCTCGTTTCTTTCAATTCATCGCCTAATGCGACCGTACCGATCGGATTCCCGTCCTCAACTAGTATACTTAATGTTGCCCCTTTGGGAACATCCACCGCTACATCTCTTCCAAGTGCCTTTTGGCTGATCAATTCGTATTTGCGGCCATTGGCGTTTCCTTCTATACCCGCACCCGACACAACATCAATCGAATCAAAGTGGACAGGCTGAATCCCTTGTTTCTCAGCGTATTGGACGATTGACTGGGCGATTGGGTGGCTGGACCCGCCTTCAATCCCTGCCATTAACGCCGCGATTTCGGCTTCGGTATGTTGACCATCCAGTGTTTCCATGTTCAAAACTTTAAATTCGCCAGTAGTCAATGTACCCGTTTTATCCAGTATCATTACATCAGCCTTAGTTGCCAGCTCCAATGCTTCGCGGTCTTTCACCAACAGCCCGCGGCTTGCACCTAAACTGGTGCTTCGTGCAATAACCAGCGGAATGGCAAGGCCGAGAGCGTGTGGACATGCAATGACTAATGTCGTAACCGTAAAAAGAACAGCGGTTTGAATGTCAGCAATGTACAGCCAAACGACAAAAGCGAGGAAAGCCGCCGCAATGGCGATATAAAACAGCCAGCCGGCTACTTTTTGAGCCAGATTTTCAGCTCTTGAAGGTTGATCCTGCGCCTGGCTTATCAGGGTTTGTACTTGGGAAATGAACGATTGGTCGCCGGTTTCCTGTACTTCAAGATATATGATGCCTGCACCGTTCGTGGAACCGCCGATCACTTTGTCTCCGGCTCCTTTTTCAATGGGTTTAGATTCCCCCGTCAGCAAAGCTTCATTGATCCGCGAGGTGCCTCTTTTGATGATGCCATCGGCAGGGACGTTTTCTCCGGCCTGAACCCGTACAAGGTCTCCGACTTTCAGCTCATTTACGGGACGCGTCTCGATCGAATCATCTTCCAATACCACATGTGCATCTTTCGGCACCAATTCGGCGAGCGATTTTTGCGCGTCTCCTGCTTCTCCGATAGCCTTCATTTCGATCCAGTGTCCAAGGAGCATGATCAACAGCAAGGACGCGAATTCAAAGAAGAAATCCATGATGTGATCGCCGGTTACGTAGCGTGCCAGCACGGCGTAAATGCTGTACAAATAGGAAACGGATATCCCTAATGAAATAAGGGCCATCATGCCCGGTGCTTTTTCCTTAAATTCAGCGATTGCACCTTGATAGAAGGGTTTTCCGCCATAAACCAATAAGATAGTTGCTAATACAGCGACCACAATATCCGAGTATGGAAAAGTAAATTGGAAAGGAAGCCGAACGTCCATCATCGGCGACAATAATAGAATGACAATGCCCAAGGGCAGCGACTTCAGGAAAATTTCTTTGAAATTCCCATGATGGTGATGTCCATGGTCACTATGATCGTGGCCACCATGATTGTGATGGGCATGATCATCATGAATTTTGGCAGGATTGCTGTCGTCTTGAATGCCTTCTTTCACTTGGTCTTCATGGTACGAATGCCCAACATGTTTGGAATGATCCATTTTACTGTGATCTACCTGTTCGTCTTGATGGTGGTGATGGTCTTTATCATTTTTAGCCATTCAGTGCGCCTCCTCCAAACTAGTGGTTCTTATCCTATTTAACCCTATTTACATTCTTAACATTCA
This sequence comes from Exiguobacterium sp. s28, assembly GCF_018618135.1. Taxonomy (NCBI): domain Bacteria; kingdom Bacillati; phylum Bacillota; class Bacilli; order Caryophanales; genus Exiguobacterium; species Exiguobacterium sp. s28. The sequence goes on from NZ_JACSLL010000023.1 coordinate 5,319, forward strand.
CAAAGTTCTTGCCGAATATACCACGCGAGGGTATATTTCATTTAAAAGTAAAGTGTGCTGTGAAAGCACCCTTATACGACGTCATACCCTTGTTCTTCAATCGCTTTCTGAATTTCGTTTAATGATGTCTTGGCAGTATCATAGTCTACTGCCACTTCGCCTTTTTTAAGATCAACTGTCACAGATGAAATCCCTTCGAGTTCACCGACGCCCGTTTCAACCGAGTTTGCACAGTGGCCGCAGGACATACCTTGTACTTTTAATGTTTCAATCATTATTATTCCTCCTAAAGTAATATTTCCTTAAACTTAACATACCCCGATAGGGTATATCAAGTGTTTAGTATCATTTTACTTTATCGCTGTTTCCATGACTCTAATTTAGAAGTTCACAATGACCCCCCAAAAAAACCGCACCATTGATTTTAATATTTGATTACTTGTCTATAAAATGTGCAGTTTCTATGGAGTTTCGGTATTTCTGTTTAGTTTGGAAAGGAGAGGGAAATCCAGTAAATGAAACAAAAATAAGAAATGGAGGTTTTAACATGGCTCATGAACAACATCAGGAATTGATTCGGGCATTACATGATTGTGCAGCGGAATGTAACCATTGTTTTGACGCTTGTCTGCAGGAAGATGATGTGAAGATGCTAGCACAGTGCATTCGATTAGACCGGGAATGCGCGGACATGTGTGCATTTTTGGAACATGCCATTACTCACAATTCACCGTTCGTTTCCGAACTGGCAGCCGTTTGCGCAACCATTTGCGAAGCTTGCGCAGAGGAATGTGAGAAGCACGCCGATCATCATGAACATTGCAGACGCTGTGCGGAAGCTTGCCGTAGATGTGCAGAAGCTTGCCGTAACGCCGCATAACCTTACTCAAAAAGGCCCGTCGGAAATATTTTCCGACGGACCTTTTCTTTTATCAAGCATCATTCTGCTTCATGGATCCATTTGTAGCCGATTCCCCAAACCGTGAGAAAATGATCATCGACCGGAAAACCGGACTGGCGGATTTTTTCCCGAACATTTCGCACATGCGAATCGATGGTCCGCCCTTCCGTCTCTGAGTCGAATCCCCAAATTAACTGGATCAGCTGCTCCCTCGTAAACACTTTGTCGGCATTCTTCATCAGATGGCCCACCATCAGAAATTCTTTTGGCGTCAATTTGATGATATGTTTGCCGTACGTAAGTTCAAACCGGTCTTCGTCCCACACCAAACCGTCCACTTCAATGGTATTTTTCGGAGTTCTCCTGCGAAGCAGCGCCCCCATCCGGGCCAGCAACTCATCTTCATTAAACGGCTTTGTGATGTAATCATCCGCCCCGATATTCAATCCCTTAACAATATCCTCCTGTTGTTCCCGCGCCGTCAGCATAATGATTGGCACATCCGAAAATTTCCGGATTTCGCGGCACAGTTCCCAGCCATCCATTTCCGGCATCATGATATCCAGTAAGACGAGATCGAAAGGTTCCGATTCCAAATAGTCGAGGGCTTCATGAGCTCCCAGTGCTTTTTTACAGAGGTACTGATGCGGCTTCAAATATAAAGCCACTAAATCCAGCATTCGTTGTTCATCATCAACCAACAGCACTTTCTGCAAGCGAATCCCCCCTTTTCAATTCTATCAGGACGGTTGTCCCTTGTCCGTACTCACTTTGAAGCGTCATGAGACCACCGTGCGATTCGACGATTTCTTTCGCAATCGCCAGGCCAAGACCGCTTCCTCCGTACTGTCTGGATCTGGATTTATCGACCCGATACAATCGTTCAAAGACAAAAGGAAGATTTTTTTCCGGTATGCCCTCTCCTTCATCACGGATGCTTATGGTGATGGTACCTTTATCTTGGACTCCCTGTAATACCACTTGTGTTCCTTCAGGAGAATGCTTGCGGGCGTTGTCCAAGACATTCAGCAATACCTGCTGAAAACGTTCGGGATCAATGAAGGCGACAATCTCATGTTCACAATGGACAGCCAATGAAATCTGTTTCTCGTCAAAAGCTGGCCGAACCAAGGCAACGACGGATGCAAAAAGCATCTCCAGTGAAAATTCCTCTTTTTGAATGGCGAACTGGTTATGATCCATCTGAGCCAGCTCAAACAGCTGCCGGATCAATTCCGTCAAATGGGCCGTCTCTTCCCGGATGATGCCAATGTATTCCTTTTTCTCTTCCTCGGATGCATCCGGCCGGCTCGCGATATCGGCATATCCTTTGATATAGGTCAACGGCGTCCGCAACTCGTGCGAAATACTCGCCAAAAATTCATTCCGCTCATTTTTTAAATGTTCCAAGTCACTGGATAGAGCAGTGATGGCTTTCGCCAGCTCTCCCAACTCATCGTTTCGGCCAATATTCAGGCTGACCTCGTGGTGCCCTTCGCTTAACTGTTCCGTCGCTTCTTTCATCCGAATCAACGGCAACGTAATCAATCGGGATAGCAGAAAAATTGTGATGACGGTCAACCCGACAGCAATCAGGCCAACAATCAGGAATTGGTTTCGCAAATGACTGACCATCCCTTTGATATGATTGGTTTCCGCAAACATGAACACGTGGCCTCTATGTTCTCCTTCAATGGTGATTGGGCTGTCCGTCGCAATAAACTCTTTTTTGTCCCATCGCTCTTCCACGACCTTCCCTCCCTGCAGAACCTCATCAAAATCGGTGTGTTCCAACACTTCCCTCATTTCAGGTTCAATCAGATCGGAATGGGTCAATTCGTTGCCATCTGCATCCGTGATGATGACGATGAAATCGGAGGCCGATTCCATCAACGCCACATGGTTCAATGTCGCCGGTTCAAAACTGTCTTCCAATACTTCGCTGTGGGTGTTCCCTCTTGCAAGCAGGTTGGTCATGACTTCATCCACCCGTTCATTGACAAAAGTAACGTACAGGGTTAGAAACAAAACCGATTCAATGATGATAATAAACACAAAAAACAGCAAACCTATTTTCAATGCAAGCCTGTTTAACATGGCATCCCTCTTTAAGTCGATTGGTTAGCAGCAATCAAGACAAAGACTGCTGCCGAAAGCTGTTGGATTCGGTTCGTCTTTCAAACGGCTAGCTGGTTTCTACTTGGTTTTTCCCTCTTCCAGCAGCGTTTTCCAGGTCTGTAATCCGTCTTCCGACAAGTAGGCATTGCCTTCAAATGTGTAGATCGCCAGTTCCATTCCATCCATCGGGTTTTGTGCAATAAAAGCGACGGCATCTTGTGAAAGGTCCGGTGTATCCACCGGCTCGAGTTCTTCATTTTCCATAGTATACTTCACCAGAGCCGCCGCTGTCCCGTAGCTTCCGAAGTACAAATGGTCTTCGGTGAAATGCACCGCTGTGCCTGTTTCACTTCCGTCTGTAATGGCTTTAAAATTTTCTCCGCCATCCCGTGAGAAATAAATCCCTGCAGCCGTAGCTGCAGCGACGAAGTTTGAGTCAGCCGGGTGAAGAGCGAGCGAAGTCACTTCGCCTTCCAGCCCTTCAGCCTTCACAGTTTTCCATGATTCGCCTTCATCACCGCTTTTATATACGCCGGCTTCCAATAGGGAATTCTTGGCCGGATTGATTAGGAAAATGTCGTTACTGTTATATCCCACCGCCATGGCATGAAAATCCGTTTCTCCTTGAAATGCAATCTCTTCAATCGATTTACCGCTGTCGATGCTTCGCTGTATCCCTAGGGGATTGGGTAATTCTGAGTCTGCACTTGGGTGGCCCGACGTAATAAATCCTTCATTTGTTGCATTAAAGCCCATATAATCATGAAAATTATCCGCCGTTTCGAACCAGCCCTCTTCCCGGTAAATTTTCAGCCCGGTATGCGAGGCAAAATACAGTCCGTTCTCATTTCCTGCATAACCCATCCCATGAACATGGTTCAGTTCCCCTTCAAACGGCACTTCAAATGAATCCGTTGTATCATTGCTGCAGCCTGCCAGCAAAAGAAAAGCCGACAGCACTGCCGTTCCTATTCTCTTTTTTTTCATGTAGATGCCCTCCGAATATGTCATTTTTTATTTTTTATAAGTATAACATTCTTAAAGTTTAACGAAAAAGTTTCGACTTTTTGTGCAGATATCTTGATTTCAAAACAGGTAATCCATTCCCTCTACAATTGACCCAAAAGGAATAATCCTTCCAATCGGTCCGGTGGAGGATCTTTGCCTGATTTTTATTTATAAATTTTCTACACCTGACATTTCTTTTCTTTCGGTTAGTCCACTTTAAAGAAATGTTTTTTTCTCGTTTTTTCTTTGCAGCATTTTTCAAAATAACGTGGCCCGCATTATGCTTGGGAAATTCAGAGGTATCAGCACGGTTTGATCTGTTCCATATAACTCGCGATATCCTCTTCGGACATTTCACCCGTAATAATTTTCTCGATTTTGCCCTCTTGATTGACTAACAGAGTAGTCGGCAATGGACGGATATTATAAGCTTCCATAACACTTTTGTCCTTATCGATAACAATCGGGAACGTTAAATTTCGCTGTTCAGCAAATTGTCTCACTTCATAATCGGATTGCGCAATATTGACAGCGAGTATCTCCACACCTTGATCCTTGTATACCTGGTACTGCTTTTCCATCAGCGGGAACTCTTTTTCGCACGGTTTGCACTAAGTACCCCAAAAGTTCACGAACACCCCCTGCCCTTTGTACTCAGACAGCTGATGCCGTTCCTCGTTCAAATCCGTCAACGCAAAATCGGGTGCCGAATCTCCAACTTGCAGCAATTCGTTTTTCTCTTTTGTTAATCCGTTGTAGATGGTAAATGCAATAGCGACAACCAGAATGAACAAATACTTGTCCTCATAATCAAGCGATTTCTCTTTTTATCCTTTTTAGCAGCCATACACTGTCACGTCCTTCCTAGATGATGGGTTGAGTCCATTAAAACCCTGTAAATCCACCCGTAAATTGCGATAAAAAAGCGATGATTTCTGTCAGCATGTCAAAGTAAAGTAAAACGCCCATCAGAATCATTAATGCTCCTCCTATTGACATGAAAAGAGCGCTCTTCTTCTTCAAGAAAGTCATTTTCTCAATAAAAAACGACATCAAGAGAAAAGGAATGGAAAATCCCAGAACGTAAAACAGCATATAGAGTAAGCCACTGTCCGGATCCGCTACTCCGAGTGCAATAACTCCTGCAAGTATGGGACCGGTACACGGGGTCCATCCAGCTGCAAAGCCAATGCCGATCAGAACAGAACCCGCGTATCCGGAGGGCCTTTTCTGGAACTGTAATTTCTTATCCGACAGCAGGAAGTCGAATTTCAGAATACCGGTTAGGACCAAGCCAAAAAACACCATCAAAATAGCGCCCAATTGACGTAGAAGAACTTGATATTCCAAGAAGAAGTTTCCGATAAGCGAAGTCGACAAGCCCAACGCTAAAAAAATGATGGAGAAACCTATCAAAAATAGAACCGTATGAATCAAAGCCGTGCTCCTCATCATTCCCTTGCCCGTCTTTAACTCATTGACTGAAACTCCAGTAAGGTAGGATAAAAAAGCCGGATACAAAGGAAGGGAGCATGGAGAGATAAATGATAAAAGCCCTGCGCCAAACGCAAGATACAAACTAATTTCCGCCACTTGTACACCTCCTATTACAGTAAGTTGAATCCTCTTCTTTATCATTTTTGTATCCCTTAAGGAATCAAATGAAATTTTCTATATAAGACTCGGGGAATTTCAAGGTATGTAAAATTAAATACAGCCCCTCTCTTAACTTCTACTTCCCCGTGCTTGCTTAACCGTTCCAGAAGACGTCAACCAATCCAGTTTACCGATTAATTCTTGATTTTCTGTGCAGTTTCTTCTATTCCGGTTCAGGTGAAGTCCCGGATGATTTGCAGGAAGCCGAAAATCCAACCTTTGAAGTTGGAAGCCAGGCGATTATTGAAACCGATCATATGGAAGGCATGAAAGGTGCTGAAGCCACAATTGTCGGGGCTTATGATACAACCGCCTATGCAGTGACCTATACGCCGACGGACGGAGGCGAGCCGGTTGAAAATCACAAATGGGTGATTCACGCAGAATTGGAAAATCCAGGTGATGAACCATTGGAAACGGGCGATGAAGCGGCCATTGCCGCTGACCATATGGAGGGAATGGACGGCGCAACGGCTACGGTTGATTCTACCGAAGAAACGACCGTCTATATGGTTGATTTCGTCCCGACCACCGGAGGCGAGGAAGTCACCAATCATAAATGGGTGACTGAAAGCGAACTGTCACCCGAATAAAAGCGCCAAAACCCGGGATCTTGTCAACAAGATCCCGGGTTTTTATCTGTAATGGTTCATAAAGGATTCGATTTCGTTTGTATTACAAAAACATTAAGCTTTAGTAGTTAGGCTTCCCGTATAAATTCTGCACATTTTTTCAACATTTTTATAATAGAATAAATCAAATTTAAATAGTTTTAGAGAGGTCACCAAATCTATGAAAACAAATCAGCTTTTGAACGAATCCGGTCTGATCTCCCGATTAGATTCCAGAATATTAGAATTAGACATCAAGGGGATTGCCGATAACTCAAGCGATGTGGCAAAAGGTTTTGTGTTTGTTGCTATTAAAGGATTTGAAATTGATGGTCACGGGTTTATTGACCAGGCAATTGAAAAAGGGGCAGCCCTTGTCATCGGAGAACAAGGAATTACCCGGTTAGGTGTCCCTTATTTACAGGTGGAAAATAGCCGGAAAGCGCTTGGCATCCTGGCCAGGAATTTTTATGGCCGTCCATCTGACCAGAAAATAATGATTGGAATTACGGGCACCAACGGAAAAACGACGACGAGCTATATGCTCCAGCACTTTCTGGAAAGCAACGGTATGAGTTGTTCTGTCATCGGTACCAACCAAAATATTATCAATGGCGAAAAAATGAAAAGCTCGAACACCACACCAAATTCACTCGCTCTCCATAAACTGTTGACCCTCAGTCAGGATGAGGTCGTCATTATGGAAGTTTCTTCTCATGGACTGGCCCAGTATCGGTTAGAAGGCATTGAATTTGATTACGGCTTGTTCCTCAATCTTCACCATGAACACCTGGATTATCACAGTTCCATGGAAGAATATTTTCAGGCGAAGCTTACAATGTTCAATCAGATGAAAGAACATGGGATTGCTGTAGTGAATACAGATAATGAGTGGGGACGAAAGCTCTGTGGAATCCTGCAAACAAAGGGAAAACCGATTTATGCAATTGGCACATCCACTGAATGCAACCTGCGTGTTGCATAATTTCATTCACTGTCCTCCACTATGCGGGTGATTGAAAGTAACGAAACGTATCAAATGGTCGCTGCCATGACCGGAATGCACAATATGTATAACACCTTAATGGCCTACGGAACATCATTGTTGCTGGGTATCCCCAAAGAAAAGCTCTTAAACTCCATTCACCATTTCAAGGGAGTCGATGGACGCTTTGAGGTCACGAAACTGGCCAAGGGCTCGATCGTTATTGTGGATTATGCCCATACTCCGGATGCCATCTCTTACTGCCTGGAAACTGCAAAATCACAAGGGGCCCAACGAATAACCCATATTTTCGGCTTTCGTGGAAATCGAGATGCCAGCAAGAGAAAGCACATGCTATCCATATCTGCTGAAATGAGTGACCGCTACATTTTAACGTTGGACGACCTGAACAATGTTTCTCCAGGAGATATGCTGGAAGTTTTAAACCAACTAAATGAAACATACGGCAACTCAAAAGGCAGCATCGTTCCAGACCGTACACTCGCCATTCAGCAAGCAATCCATGAAAGCAAGGAAGGCGACTGGATTGTGATTACCGGTAAAGGACACGAGAAATACCAGCAAACCTTTCATTTACCGACTGATTCGGACCGGGAAACCGTCAATTATATAATAAAGCAGAACTAAAATAATCACTCAGGAGGGAGTAGTTATGAAAAAACTAAGTGTTGTTTCAACCATTTTAATCATGATCAACACTTTAATCGTTTCGTCCGTTTTCAGTAAAACTGATGACCCTTCCCTGCCAAACGTATCCAGTGAAGCAGCTATTGTCATGGAAGCAACGACTGGAGAAATCCTCTATGAAAAAAATGCACAGTCGCAGATGTATCCTGCCAGCCTAACAAAAATTGCCACAGCCATTTATGCAATTGAAAACAGAAAATTAAATGATGTTGTAACCATCAGTAAAAAAGCACGCAATACGGAAGGCACCCGTGTTTATTTGGAAGAGGGAGAACAAGTGACTTTAGAAAAACTGTTGCTGGGCCTCTTAGTCAACTCTGGAAATGATGCCGGCGTCGCCATTGCTGAACACATCAGCGGCAGCGTTGAGTTATTTTCTGCTGATATGAATTTATATTTAGAAGATGTAATTGGCCTGCAGAATACGAACTTCGAAAATCCCCACGGTCTTTTTGATCCCGAGCATGTTACGACAGCCGAAGATTTAGCGAAGTTAACCCGATATGCGATGAAGAACGATGAATTCATGAAAATATTTGGAACAAAAGAACTGCCCTGGAACGGTGAATCCTGGGATACCACGCTTTATACCCACCACAAACTATTAAGGGAAAAACCTTATGAAGGCGTTACGGGTGGTAAAACCGGGTTTGTGCCAGAAGCAGGCGTCACGCTGGCCACGACAGCCAAAAGAGAAAACCTGAATTTAATTGTCGTCACCTTAAAAAGCGACACAGAGGCAGAAGCTTATGCTGACACTATTCAACTTTTGGATTTTGGATTTGAAAATTTTAAAACAGTGAGCATTCCGAAAGAAAGCAGCTTTTTTGCCGGTGATGTGGAATACATTACGCCAGGCGATTTCTTTTATACACACCAAACAGATGAGCAAGTGACAATCGCTGTAAAAGAAGATGGACTATTAAGGATTACTGATCAGGATGGCACTCTTTTGTCTTCTTATCAGTTTCCCGTTGTCAGTGCTTCTGAGACAAACCTTCCTTCTAATTCTGAAGACGTTCGCACATTTTTCCCACCTGGGATTTTAAGTTCAATCTATTTGTTCCTCCTCGTCGTTGGCTTTTCAGGATTAGTGTATTACCGAATTCGAAAAAAACGGATATAGAACGCACTTCTCTATCTTAAAATTTCATTCAACTGAACTTTTATATACCATCAATTTTTTAAACAGCGCAGGAGGCGGATTATACCATAAACACTCAGTTCCCCGTTTTAGAATTTCTGCTGCTTCTCATTTTCAACATAAGTATGGGTGCAGTTGGCTTTTTCCCAAGCTTTTTGCTCACGTCTCTCAATATCAGTTCTTTAGGGTTAACCATTGGCGTCATCCTTTCTTTGTCGGGGGAGATTTTTGGCGCTATCGTCGGATTTTACCTATATCGATATGGGTTTTCAAAAGTTAATCCAAAGTGGTTAAAGCGGCCGTTCTGGAGGTACATCCAGAGTTCTTCAATAAGCCGCGTCTTCTGGGCAATCATCTTGCTGCGCTTAATTCCTTTTGTCCCATCAGGTCTGGTAACAGCAGGGGCGGCCTTGACGCCCATTCCAGGTGGCTTATTCATTATTGCCAGCACCATCGGTAAAATTCCGGCCGTTTCTCTTGAAGTGGCTGTTGTTTATGGCCTTGTAGAATCCATACATCCCGGTTATCAGTACGGCTTATTTATTTTGATCTTTCTATCGTTTCTAGTGATCTGGGCAAAGAACAAAAGAAAAAATTCTTTGTAATTTTACCCCCTGTTTGAGAAAACTTCGATAAATTCATCCTCTTTTTCTGGCTCATCACCATAACTCGTGGTTGCTATTTTGACGACCGATCTCGAGGCGCAATCTTAAAAAGAATCGCTCGAGGTTTCGATAGCCATAGCCACGGCGTTTGATGAGCTTGATCTTGTTGTTCGTCCCTTCCATCTTCCCGTTCGACAGCCTTGACACGATTGTCTGGCGCATCGCTTGCTCCCGGACCCGGATTGCTTTCGCGATCTTCGCCAGGGGCCCGCACGGATGGAACTGATAACGGTCCAACCAGTCTGTGAGCCGCCGTTGCGCCTGTATCTCGCACGTCGCCTTCAGCACATATCGGATATGCTGGAGCCCTTGATAGAGGTTCCGAATGAATGGATCTTCCTGCATACAGGAACGGGCGACCTCCCGGTCTTCCCCAGTCAGCGTTTCCGGGCGACGCGCGAGCGAACGATCGATCACGCGAACGTGGTGATGGCGTCTTGCCTCGTTCAAAAACGACGCCGTCGGCGAAGGGCGTCCGTGACGAACTGGACGAGGTGGAACCGGTCCAGCACATGTTCTGCCTCCGGGAAGACATGGTTGATGGCCTTCGCCATCGCCGGTGCAAAATCACTGACGACAGAACGGACATCCCCGGATACGCCTTGAAGTGCTGCCGAGATGGCTGCCACGTCCCGGCCCGGGACAATGGACAGAAGCTGGCCACTCTTGGCATCGAGGACAATCGTCGCATAGTGGTGCCCCTTTCTCGTGGCGAACTCGTCGACCAGGACATGCGTTGCACGCTCCATCGTCTCCACCGAAGCGTACTGATAGAACCAGCGCTCCACCGTCGTATAAGGGAGGCTGTACTCGCGTGCGACATCTGAGATTGTCCGTCCGTGGCAACGTTTTGCGATGCCTTTCCGGAAAACCTCGGTGGAAGTGCGGACGAGCCCGAGACCGTAGTCATACACGAACGTCAAATCACAAGAGGTGCATCTTTGACGTGGGACATCCAGTTCGATCCAGAGTACACCGACGTTCCACGCATGACCGTGTCGAAAGCGACGCCGCTTTTTCGAATGCAGGATGGTCTTTCTCTGGCACAGCGGACAAGGGATATCATGTCGATCCGGGATGACCGGAAAAACGTTTGGTTCTTCGTCTGAAGACATCTGAATCTGAAAAAGGTCTGGAAGTGGAAGAAGTAATTTGATAAACTGTTGGGACAAAGTGAAAACTCCAATCGTGGTTTGTCTAAGCAACAATTACGATACCGGGGTTTTCGCTTTTTTTCTATGTTCAATTCAAAATCTGATGGATTTTATGCGTCAACCACACCTTATGGTGATGAGCCTTTTTTGGCTCATCACCATAACACGTGGTTGCTATTTTAACGACCAAGCTCGAAGCGTAATCTCAAAAAGAAACGTTCGAGGTTTCGGTAGCC
>NZ_JACSLL010000024.1:0-16357 GCF_018618135.1 Exiguobacterium sp. s28
ACGGCTTGAGCCCTGTCGAATACAGGTCTCAAGCCGCCTAGGCTGGTTTTCATTATTTGTCCTGTCTACTTGACAGGGAGCACTTCAATATGCGGTCAGGTCTCTTGCTTATTTATAAGTGCTCATGAATTGATGAATCCCAGAAGCGGTGGCGTCTGCCATCCGTTGCCGGTAAGTGATGCTCGTCAAATGCGAGCGGTCGTTCGCGTTGCTGATGAACCCGTATTCGACGAGTGTCGAAGGGACGCTGTTCTTTCCGACGACATAAACGTTTTGATACTTCACGCCACGGTTACGGATTGTCGGGATACGTGCACCGAGTTCACGGTTGATGGCCGCTCCTAGACTCCGGCTAGCCGAGATGTATGGGTTCGTCGTATAGCTTTCTCCGGTCGGCACGAGTACTTCATGACCGTGGTAAGACGTGTTCGTCGAAGAGTTGTTGTGAATGCTGACAAAGGCGCTGCCTTTATACGACTTCGTCAATTCGACGCGTTGTGCGAGCGACAAGTAGACATCGTTCGTGCGTGTCATCCGTGCGTTATAGCCATATGTATTCGAGAGCGTACTCGCGAGACGTGCGGCAATATCGAATGCAATCACTTTTTCGTAAGATGAGCCGTAGACAGCTCCAGGATCGTTTCCACCGTGTCCGGCATCAATCACAATCGTACGTCCCGTACCCGTGGACGTCGTCGGTGTCGTCGTCGTGGCTGGTTTCAAATACTGGGAAGCGACGTAGCCCGTCTTCCCACCGTAACTGACCTTATACCAAGAGCCGTACTTGCTGACATACTTGACGGTCGAGCCGTTCGGGATGGTCATCAATACCTTGCTCCACGAGGCAGCCGTCAAACGCATGTTCAAGTTGACCGTTGTTTGGTAGGAGGTTGTCGATGTCGTCGTGGTCGGGGCTCCTGTGGCTGATAAGTACTGGGAAGCCACATAGCCCGTTTTCCCATTGTAGCTGACCTTATACCAAGAGCCGTAGCGGCTGACGTACTTGACAGTGGCGCCGTTCGGGATGGTCATCAAGACCGTGCTCCATGAGGCTGCCGTCAATCGCATGTTCAAATTGACTGTTGTTTTGTAGTACGAGGCTGAACTCGGCGTGATTGTCGACGCGCTCGATACTTTTACGTACTGCGAAGCGACGTAGCCGGTTTTTCCGCCGTAACTGACTTTGTACCAAGACCCATACGTGCTGACATATTTGACGGACGCCCCGGATGGAATCGTTAGAAGAATCGGACTCCAAGTGGCGGCACTCAAACGAAGGTTCAAGTTAGCTGTCGTCGTGTAGGTCGAGGCAGCTTCGACACGGCTCGATTCGAAACCGGTCGGCGTCAAGTCGAATGGGGCGATGGCCATGCCACCAATGACAAGGGAAGAGCTAAGCAACAGTTTCAAGTTCCAAGATGGTTTCGTTCGGTTCAATCGAGATCCGCTCCTTTGTTCGTCGTTCATATGAAATAGCTGTGAAATGAAATCGTCATCATGTCTCCGTTATTATATAAGGAAACAAGAAAAAAATGGAGGTTAATATGTAAATTGTTTTACTTTTTTTCTAAAAGTTTATTTCCAGAGATTCGGAAATAAAAAAGAGACGCGCAAGGGCGTCTCTTTTGAAGGATTAGGCAAGAGGTGAAGAGTCTTTAGAAGCGACTTGGTTAGTTGGCAAGCTCCAGAGGCGTGGGAAATCCTCAGCTGCGACTTGGTTAGTCGGCAAGCTCCAGAGGCGTGGGAAATCCTCAGCTGCGACTTGGTTAGTCGGCAAGCTCCAAAGGCGTGGGAAATCCTCGGCTGCGACTTGGTTAGCCGGCAAGCTCCAGAGGCGTGGGAAATCCTCGGCTGCGACTTGGTTAGTCGGCAAGCTCCAAAGGCGTGGGAAATCCTCAGCTGCGACTTGGTTAGTCGGCAAGCTCCAGAGGCGTGGAAAATCCTCGGCTGCGACTTGGTTAGTCGGCAAGCTCCAGAGGCGTGGGAAATCCTCAGCTGCGACTTGGTTAGCCGGCAAGCTCCAGAGGCGTGGGAAATCTTCAGCGGCCAATTCTTCTGATGTGAACGGATTTTCTGAAATTAGCGGCTTTGAAATTCCGAAAAGAAGAAGTAAAGCTAATGAAACAATTAGCGCATTTTTGAATTTTTTCATAAATAGTACCTCTTTTCTAGGTTGTATGCTGTGTATTTTTCCGTATATAAACAATATATGACGTAAAGGTACTATTTGGCAATCATTCGAGATGTGGTTGATTCAATTTTAAGGCTGTTAAAACTTGACGAGATTGAAGGATAGCTGATTCAAATATAGAGCCTCGGTAATCTTTTGAATAAACAGGTTCGTGAATTTCAATCATGTTATCAACATCTGAATTGGTAATTGGTAAAACAGAGCATTTTGATTTTTGGCTTAGAATCGCACTACATAGAGGATGTTCTTCATGGTTATTATAATCCTCGTCAACTCCAGGCTTCCATGCAAATGAAACCTCTGGTAAAACATACAGTAAATCACCATCGTGCAGTTTTTCTACACACGTTTCAATCAGGGCTTTTTCACACTGATCTGCGTTTAAATATCCTATAGAAGATCTAAATGGATAAATACTTTTCATACTTCTTTTCAAAATAGTTAACGAGAGTTCGGGACCAATAACCCATATTTTTTTTGAAGAATAAGTTTCGCTTAATATGCGTGCGATTAAATTTGGTAAAGTTTGATAATAATCGATGTGGAATGCATTTATGATAATACCTTTAGAATCTTGTAAGAGAGTTGATAGATTATCAAGGCCTCTAAACTGTTTTTGATCTGAGGGGGTAAATAATGCATCGATTGTAGGTAAGTTTCTTGTTGTAAAATAGATGCGTGGCTTTACATAATCTCTAGCGAGGAGATTACTAAGTTTACTCATTTAGATGACCTCCTTTAGTTTATGCCCTATGTCTTGCTTTTTATCATGGATGGAATAAACTTTAAATGAGACAGTCTGTTAAAACTAACAAAATTCCCTTTTTGGGATTAGTTAAATTCTATCATGGATAAAAGGACTAGTGATTTTGTATCGTTTGGGAAAATAGACGCTTAAAACCTTTGAAAATCGACCATTTATAAGTCTGATTTTCCTAGATGAGATGAAATTTGATGAAAATCGGGTCTAAAGTATTATAAAAAGAGTCCAGGAGATGCTACTGCATGCAAAATAATTATGGGAATTTGATTAAAGTAGAGCGTCTGCGCCGTAATATGAAACAGTCAGTTTTAGCCCGTGGAATATGTTCTATCTCATATTTAAGTAAAATTGAAAATAATCAGACCATACCTAGTGAGGAAGTATTAGAACTAATTTTTAGGAAGTTAGACTTAGACATTCCTCTTTACGTAACAGTAACTGAAGCGGAAATTGAAAAGATTAGGCTAGAAATCACCAGATTAATGAAAGAAGCCATCTTATCTAGAAAGCCTAAAGAAACTGCGGACAACCTGAAGAGAATAGAGCGATATAAAAACGATCATAGGATTTACAAACACAAACCTCTATATATATTAATGTTATTAGTGTTAGCTCGATTTGATTTTATGCCTGGTGGAAAAGAAGGATATTTAACTGAATTAGAATGGCTACAAGATCAGTTCACTTCCGAAGATCGTATGCGGTTTAACGTTCTAAAGGCTTTAAAATCTTTTTCTTTAAACGATAAAGACACCGCCTTGTCTCTTATGCAACAAGTAAGAGACGAGTTGGATACAACATATTTAGAAGAATGGGAAATAGCAGATATCAATTACATCATTGGTGGAATGTATTATAAATACACTGATTATCTTCAAACAATCGAACACGTTACTACAGCTTTGACATACTTTAAAGATAATTTTTATGTGGAACGGGTTATCGAATGCCACTTAATTATTGGATTAGCATTCAAAAGAAGAAAAAGATTTAATGAATCATTGTCCCATTACCAAAAGGCAATAAAGGCTGCTGGAGCTACTGATTTAAAAGGGTATTATGGGATGCTATACAATAACACAGGAGAAATTTATTCTTTGCAAGGAAACCGAGAACTTGCATTAGAATATTTCCTGAAAGGATTAGAATATAAAGTAGAAACCAAAAGTAAGTTACTAAGTATTCTTTCTTTAATTGAGGAATACTCTATTCGGGATAATGCGAAAGAAGTACTTGATTGGGTAGAAAAGGGAGAAAATATCATTAAAGAAGCTGGTATACAGGAAAACCTAGACGAATTTATATACCACTTTGGAGTCTTCCGTGATAAATACACTCATGGAAACAGTAAAGAATTGATTGAAAGTTTGAAAAAGGCAGTTCACTATTTTGAGTCGTCTGATGATTATCATTACACAAACAAATACGCACTTTGGTTAGCGCGTGAGCTACGTGAAAATGGGAAGTATAAACTATCCACTGAATACTATGAAAAATCCATTGCGATTATGTCTCGATGGGATTAACGCCTCTCGAGGCGTTCTTTTTTTTGCACAAAAAAAGAGACGCCCGAATCGTCTCTTGTCGTTTTATGGAGTGGTGAAATAATGAATCGTCCAAATCGGTTCGTTCATCAACGCTTCATCTTCCAAATGGCCCATTTGCACTTGTTGGAGCAAGTGAATGATGTGCTTTTGTAAATTGGCGTCGTGTGAGCCGCTCGTCAAAATCCCATCTTCACTCGCGATGATATAAAATCCACCCAATCGCAACGGAATATGATTTCTTACAATCGACACGGCAGTCTGAAGTTCAGCTTGCCCGCCCTGCAGTGGCACGTTTATATCAAAACGGCCCCATTGTTTAAAGTCGCCTACTTCTGAAAACGGTGGGTCGCGATGATCCAACTCCATGACCTCCAATCTTGTCTGTCTCTTCCTTACTAGTATAGCTCTTTTTTTAAATTTTACCTGCGAGAATAATGGGAAGGGTGTAGTGACGTCGCCTCAGGTTCTCGGTGTTACTCTTTTTCTAGATTATGCCAAAACATTCCTGCAAAAAAGAGAAGCAATAATATAAAAAACACGACCGGAATGAATCCGGCCGCGCTCATTGATGAATCGCCTCTTTTGACGTCGGGAGCTCACAAATAAAGGTGCTACCTTCACCGTAGATCGATTCGACATGTAAATGTCCGTCGTGCGCTTTGGCGATCTCTTTACAGATGGCGAGACCGAGGCCTGTTCCGCCGATTTTCCGGCGGTCCGAGTTGTCGACTCGGTAAAACTTCCCGAACAAGTTCGGCAAGGCGGAAGAAGGGATGCCCATCCCGTTATCCCGGACTTTCATGACGACTTGTCCTTCGAGTCGTTCCAACGAGACGAGCACGTTGCCGCCTTCAGGTGAGTACTTGATGGCGTTACTGAGCAAGTTACCGAGCAACTGCCGCATTCCTTCTAAATCAGCTTCGATTTTGAAGTCTTGTCCGACGTCGGCATCGAGGTGTAAATGATGCGAGTCGGTCGTTTCTTGATAGAAGCTGATGCTGTCACGAGCAAGTTCGAGAAGGTCAACCGTTTCCCATTCGAACGTCTGTTTCCCGGCCTCCATCTTTTGCAAGTCGAGGAAGTCATTTACCAAGTAGGAGAGGCGCTTCGCTTCGTCATGGATGGTCTTCAAATACAATTCGCGACGGCTTTCTTTCAAGTCGCGCTCGAGCATCAATTCTGTAAACCCATAAATAGAAGATAACGGAGTTCGTAATTCGTGAGACACCGTCGAGACGAGCTCCGACTTCATTCGGTCAATCTCGGTCTCGGCCGTCACATCACGCAACACGAGCATCGTGCCGTGTATCTTCCCATCCCGGTAAATGCTCTCGGCGTATACTTGGAGGAAGCAATCACCTTGATCAAGGGAAATCGAGAGGCCATCTTCCGGTGGTTCTTGGTCGAACACACGCTCGACGTAACTGATGAAGAGGTCTTGTTGGTCGACCCGTTCGGCGAACTGTTCGATATCGATCGACAAGGTCGTCAGTTCCTCATAACCTGCGTATTCGAATTGGAGCTCATCGAACATGCGGATAAAGGCGCGGTTACCGACAATCGTGTCTTCCTCATAATTGAAGTAGAGGATGGCTTCGCGCACTGAGTTGATCAGTTGCGCCGTCTCTTTCCGGTCTTGTTGCATTTGGCGATACAGTCGGGTCCGCAATAGCGAGATAGCCAACTGATTCGCAAATGCGTTCAGTTCCGACGTTTCACTCGCGTCGAACGGCTCGTCATAACATGCCAAGTACAAGCAACCGATCATCGTCCCATCTGACGGGTCTTTCACCGGGATGACCGTCTCGTGGATGTAATACGGATAACCGTGAATCTGATCGGCCACTTTCTTCGATGTCGCTTCTAGCGATTTCGAGATCATGACACGTTTTAACAAGAGCGACTGCACCTTTAAATCTTCTTGTTGTTCTGTCGTCATCCCTTTTGGTACGACGGATGTGATTTCATCGTCTTTGATAAGGAGGACCGCCCCGAACTCAGCCTCGGTCAACCAGACGATCTTTTCGATGACAGCAGAGTAGTCTAATAACGACTCCTTTGAAGCGAGTACTTCGATCAGTTCGTTACGATACTTCAATTTTGTCTCGTTTTGTTTAGACGCCTCGAGCACCGACTGCATCTCTTGTTGCTTCGCATGCATTTTCTCATTTTGTCCGACCATTCGTTTAATCAATGGACGGCCGATTAATAAAATAGCAGTGATAAACATGACTAACCCGGTCATCCAAATCCAACGTAACGTCAAAAGTTCGTTTGGCGAGACGTTATCATCCCGAACAAACCAAGCCGCGATTGCCGTTAAAAAGAGACTGACGATACAGACCCCATACAGGATGCCGAGTATTTGACGACTGTTCAATTGTTCAATCCACTTGCCCATAATACGCTCTACTTCCTTCCTTAACTAAAACCATCTCCAATTCAATCGTCATAACCGAAATATACAAAAAGAAAAATCAGATGAACACCGAACTGCTCAAGCGATGTGCCATCAGATGATTGTCTGTTTAATTGTCATATCTAGACGGATATACCCCGTATTTCATCATCCTACACATTCCGATGTGCTCACGTTTGACACGTCCGCTGTGAACGGGATAGTTTGAACCTATAGTCGAATCCAAAGGAGTGCTATCGTATGCTATCGATTGAACCTTCAGCTTTAACCGAACGTGACGCGTATAAATTTTTGATTGGAAGTGTCGTACCGCGCCCAATCGCATTTGTGACGACGCGAAACGGAGAGACGATTAACGCCGCTCCGTTCAGTTATTTCAATATCGTTGCTTCCGAACCACCACTTCTCTCGGTGTCGGTTCAACGGAAGGACGGTGTCATGAAAGACACGGCTCGTAACGCTGTCGCGACCGAAGAACTCGTCATCCATATCGTAGACGAAACGAATGTGACCCTCGTCAATGAGACGGCAGCCAATCTAGGACCCGAGGAAAGCGAACTCGAGCGGACGGCCTTCACCATCGTGCCTAGCGACGTCGTGGAGACACCGGGTGTGAAAGAAGCCAAAATCCGGATGGAGTGTAAACTTCACCATCACGTTCCAATCGAACACGATGGCGTCGTGACAGCGGACTTGTTGATCGCTCGCGTCGTCCGGTTTCACATCGAGCCAGCGCTTTATCAGGCTGGACGCATCGATGCGGAACAACTGGCGCCGGTCAGTCGTCTCGCCGGCAACTTTTATGCGACCCTCGGGGACACTTTTGAAATCGAACGACCAAAATAAACGTCATGGCGCCTGCTCAAATCAGAGACAAGGCGCCTTTTTTCGGGTAAAGAATGGAAAACCGATTGGCATGATGGTTTTCTTTCACACGAGCGCTTGAATATGTCACAATAAAGTCAGAACATTCAATTTTCGAACGCGTCAGCGATTAGAGAAAAAAGGGGAGTCGGCTATGTCCTATCGTCCAGCCATTCAATCGATCATCAATGCCATTGAAACGGTGATCGTCGGGAAAGAAGATGTCATCGCAAAAAGTTTGACTGCGTTGCTTGCCGGAGGTCACGTGTTGTTAGAAGACGTGCCCGGGGTCGGGAAGACGATGCTCGTTCGTACGTTCAGTCGTGCCATTGATTTGGATTTTAAACGCGTTCAGTTCACTCCGGACATGTTGCCGTCCGACTTGACGGGGATCTCGATGTACAATCAAAAGACAAAAGAGTTCGAGTACCGTCCGGGACCTTTGATGGGGAACATCGTCTTGGCTGATGAAATCAACCGGACCTCTCCGAAAACGCAGTCGGCGTTACTCGAGGCGATGGCGGAGCGCAGTGTGACCGTCGATGGGGAAGTCAAAATCTTACCTTCCCCGTTCTTCGTCATGGCGACACAAAACCCGATTGAACATGAAGGGACATACCCGCTCCCGGAAGCCCAGCTCGACCGATTCCTTCTTAAAATCGAGATGGGGTACCCGTCGTTCAATGAAGAAATCTCTTTGTTGACCCGTTTCGAAAAGGCAGAGCCGCTCGAGGCGCTCCAAAGTGTCATCACGAAACACGAAGTCGAACAGATGCAGCGTGACGTGCGTGACGTGCATGTCTCGAGTGCGGTCAAACAGTATATCGTCCGCTTGATCCATGAGTCGCGCAACGACCCGAACACGTACCTCGGGGGTAGTCCGCGTGCGACGCTCGCTCTGATGAAGGCAGCTCAGGCGTGGGCGTATATCCATAACCGTGATTTCGTCTTGCCAGATGACGTGAAGGCGCTCGCGGGTAGTGTGCTCGGACACCGTATCTTGTTGACGGCAGAGGCGCGTTATAAAGGGAAAACGGCCGAACAGCTCGTCAAAGGTTGGCTCGACTCGCTACCGGTCCCGATGGATCGTGAGGTCAAAGAAGTATGAAAAATTGGATGAAGCTGTTCCTCGTGTGGGCGGCGGCATTCGGACTTTACGCGTTCGCCCGGATCGAAGGGAGTATCGTCGCCTCGACACTTTGGTGGTCATTTTTCGTTTTGGCGGCGTATTGGACAATCTTTATGATTTACCCGGTCACGGCAGCCAACGTCTCGCGGCGAATCACGACCAAACGACTCGTCTCGGGCCAAACGATGGACGTAGAACTGCAAGTGGAGCGGAAATACCCGTTTCTTGTCGGGGTCGTCACGTTAGAAGAGACACCACCGCCTCGTCTCGCTACATCGACGGACGTGATTGTTACCCCGGTCGACCGCTTTTTTCGGCGAACAGAGACGGTGCATTACGAAATCGAACAGATCCGCCGGGGGATCCACGTGTTCGATCGGACGGTCCTTCACGTACGTGACGTGTTCGGGCTGTTCGATCGTAAACGGACGTTGCGGCTCGAGACGGTCGTCGAAGTGTCGCCGGCTGAACTTCCGTTCGATTTGCCGCGTGATGAGCAGGTCGGTGGGCGTGGCGAACAGTACCGGCGCACGCGGACATATACAGAAGTAGCGAACACGACGAGCGGTGTCCGGGAATACGCGGCCGGTGACCGCATCGGCCGGATTGATTGGAAGGCCTCGGCTCGTCGAGGTAACTTGATGACGAAAACGTTCGATCAAGAGCAGGAGAAAAAACTCTCGCTCGTCTTCGTCCCGTCCACATCTGCCGGACACGAAGAAGCGTTCGAACGATCGCTGTCGTTACTCGTCGGCGCGATTCGGCAACTTGAACGGAAAAACTTGCCGTTTGAACTGTACGTCATCGAAGAACAGGTCCGTCTATTTCATTTGCCGGACCAAAGCGCCGAGGTCGGGCATTACTTGCTGACGGCGACGCCGGAACCGGAAGGGCGTCTTGTTGAACGAGTGAAGCGTAACTTGCCGCAAGAGGTCGGAAACTTGATTTTAATCAGCCCGCTCGAGACGAAATGGGTACGCGAAATCATGAATGAGACCCAAGGTAGCTATCACTTGTACACGGCGAACGAGGTGACGACATGACGATGTGGGTGAAACGGATTGTCTATACGGCACTTGCCGCTTACTTGTTGTCGTTTTGGGTCGAGCCGATTGTCGGGAGTACGACGTTCGACGTCAATTGGCCGTTCCTGTTTTTACTCCTCGTCCCGATGTTTGCGAGCTTGTTGCCTTGGTATGGGTTCATCGCCGTGGTTGTCCTCAACTTCTTTACCATCTTGTACGTGTATCACGGCAGTATCTTAGATTGGTTTGGGCTCTGGGTAGAAGATTTAAGTGGGGTGCTGAGCGGGGCTTTACCAGAAGAAGCAATTTTCTTCTCGGCGATGGCGCTCATCGGTGTCCTGTTCGCCATCTTGGTCGGACGGACGTATCCAAGCTATGGTTTCGTCCTCGGGATGATCGTCTCGACGCTCGGATTGATGGCATACTTTGACACATGGACGCTTTATGACGGAGAAGGAAAAATACTACTTGCGATTTTAGCGTCACTCTTATTACTCTTCGTGACCGATTTGGCGAAACGGCCGAGCAAGTCGCTCGTCCGCTATGTCAGTATCGCTCTCCTCGCTTCGGTCGTGTTGGCGCTCGCGAGCGTGTCGCCGACGATTGAAGGGGACTGGTCCGATCGGTTGACGACGAGTTTCCAAAACGCTGGCAACGATGAAGGGTCAGGCAGCGGTCGAGTCGGCTACGGGGTGAACGATGAGCAACTCGGTGGACCGTTCGAACAGGATGACGGGATCGTCTTCATCGCCCGTGGTGTACCGGCACGCTACTGGCGCATCGAATCAAAAGAGATTTACACCGGTAAAGGTTGGGTCGAGTCCCCGGTCCTCGACTCGGACTACAACCGCGGCCAGCTCGTCGACCCGGACGTCGATACGACGCCTGAACAGGCGCTGCTCCGATTCGACCGGCGTCAAACGTTCGTCCCGTATGGCGGGGAGTATCCACAAGCGACCGAGACGGACAATGGGACCGAATTCAGGGTCGGCAGTATCGAGGAGCCGTTCCCGAACGAGACGATTCACATCCGTCCGTCCGGAAAGATCGTCTTCGACAATGATGGCCAAACGACGCCGCAGACGATTCAACTTCGCTACAGCGTCCCTTCCTTCACTGAAGAGCAACTGGCATTGAACGAACCGGTGACGACGTTGACGGAAGAAGAGCGGCAGGCGTACTTACAACTACCGGATTCGCTTCCGGACCGTGTTCGTGACTTGGCGGCTGACATCACGGCTGACAGCGAGAGTCCTTACGAGGACGCCCAAGCCGTTCAGGGGTACTTCCAATCTGGAGAATTCCAATACAACACGGAAGACGTCGCCGTCCCGGAAGGGGATACCGATTACGTCGATCAATTTTTGTTTGATACGTTGATCGGGTACTGCGACAACTTCTCGACCTCGGCCGCTGTCCTTCTACGGGCGAGCGGGGTGCCGACGCGTTGGGTCAAAGGCTTCACGATGGGTGATGCGCGCGGGGTCATTCAAGGGGAAGAAGAATACACGGTCCGGAACCGTCACGCTCACTCATGGGTAGAATATTTCGTGGAAGGCGCAGGCTGGGTCCCGCTTGAGGCGACGATCAGTTTCTCGGACGCCAACTTACTTCAAATCGAGACGGAGGACGAAACGAATTCAGAAGACCCGGCAGCCAACGATCCACAAGCATCGCAAGACAATGAGCAGACGAACCGTCCACAGGAAGATTTGGCACTCGATGATGTCACATCAGGTGAGGCGGCAACGGAGAATTGGAATATGCCGGTCTGGGGTTGGGTGTTGATTGTCTTTACGGTCGCCGTTCTCGTATGGAACCGAAAATCGATTGAACGCCTCGTCATGATGCTTTGGTGGACACGGCGTCCATTGAATGAAAATCGACTCGTCGCCATGCACCGATATCTAGTTAAACGACTCCGCGGAGCAGGCTTCAAAGTCGACGGGCGCACGCCGTCAGAACTCGCTGCAGAGGTCGATGCCTATTATGAGTCGACCGAAATGACGAGATTGACCCGTCTGTTCGAGCAAAGTATCTATGCCGACCAAACACCGAATTCAAAATATAAAGAATATTGGAAAATCATGATTCGTCGAATTATGAGTTGAAGTAGGCGGATGCATACAGTAAGATAGACGCATTAGTTAGATAATTGAACAGCATTCCTTCGTATATACTCGCGAATTGGCGCGAGAGTCTCTACCGGACCACCGTAAATGGACCGACTATGAAGGAGCACGTTTCGTATACACAGAAAAGGGCGTGCTTCTTCTTCGGTTTAGTGAATCCGTGGGAGAAGCTCGCTCTTTTTTTGAGAAGAAGGCAGAAAGGTGGAGGTTTTGTGAAAATAGAACAAGAGATGATTTTGGTGCTCGACTTTGGAGGCCAGTACAACCAGTTGATCACACGTCGTGTGCGTGACCTTGGCGTATATAGTGAGCTTCATTCCCACAAGATGACCGCTGCTGAGATTCGTGAACTGGCTCCGGCCGGGATTATTTTCTCGGGTGGACCGAACAGTGTGTACGCGGAAGGCGCATATCGCTGTGACCCAGAAATTTTCGAACTCGGGATTCCGATTTTCGGGATCTGTTACGGCATGCAGCTCATGACACATCACTTCGGTGGACGTGTCGAGCGGGCCGCACATCGTGAATACGGGAAAGCGACGCTCTTCTCGACGCCGGAAGCTTCGGCCCTCTACAAGGATCTTCCAGTGGAACATACTGTTTGGATGAGTCACGGTGACCTCGTTATGGAAGCACCGCCAGGATTTATCGTTGATGGGACGAACCCTTCTTGTCCGGTCGCCTCAATCAAGAGTGATGACCTCAAGATGTATGGGGTGCAGTATCACCCGGAAGTCCGTCACTCGGAGTACGGAAACGACATCTTGAAAAACTTCATCTATGAAGTGTGTGGTGCCAAAGGCGAATGGTCGATGGAAAACTTCATCGACATCGAAGTCGAGAAGATTCGTGAAATCGTCGGTGACAAGCAAGTTCTTTGTGCCTTGTCAGGTGGTGTTGACTCATCGGTCGTGGCGGCGCTCGTTCACCGCGCGATCGGCGACCAGTTGACATGTATGTTCGTCGACCATGGCTTGCTCCGTAAAAACGAAGCGGACAGCGTCATGAAGACGTTCGCGGACGGATTTAACATGAAAGTCATCAAAATCGATGCACGTGATCGTTTCATGGCGAAACTAGCCGGCGTCTCAGATCCGGAACAAAAGCGTAAAATCATCGGCAACGAGTTCATCTACGTGTTTGACGAAGAAGCGTCTAAACTTGTGGACATGGACTTCCTTGCCCAAGGTACGCTCTACACGGATATCATCGAGAGCGGAACAGATACGGCACAAACGATCAAGTCGCACCATAACGTCGGTGGACTTCCAGAAGATATGAACTTCACGTTGATCGAGCCGCTCAACACGCTCTTTAAAGACGAAGTACGTGAACTCGGTACTGAACTCGGATTGCCAGACTATATCGTATGGCGTCAACCGTTCCCGGGACCAGGTCTTGGCATTCGTGTTCTCGGTGAAATCACAGAAGAGAAACTCGAAATCGTGCGCGAATCTGATGCGATTTTGCGCGAAGAAGTGAAGAAGGCCGGTCTCGAACGTGATATTTGGCAATATTTCACGGTCCTTACACCGATTCGTTCAGTCGGCGTCATGGGCGACGAGCGGACGTATGACTATGCCGTCGGCGTACGTGCCGTCACATCAATTGATGGGATGACTTCGGATTGGGCCCGCATCCCATGGGATGTACTCGAGAAGATTTCGGTCCGTATTGTCAACGAAGTCAGTCACGTCAACCGTGTCCTGTACGACATCACATCGAAGCCACCAGCAACAATCGAGTGGGAATAATAGGCAGAGGGGAGCAATCCTCTCTGTTTTTATATGGAAAAACCGAACATTAGAATGAAATATTTGATTAAAATCCGTCATTACTGTTGACATTCATTTTTGACGTTGTTAAGATAAAAACGTTCTTATCATATCCGAACAATTAAAAATTATTTTGCCGTATAATATCGGGAATATGGCCCGAGAGTCTCTACGAAATCACCTTAAATGATTTCACTACGGCGAGACATAGATTCGGGGACGTATGTCCCTGTATGTTTCGCGTGGGGTCTCCGGTCATCGATCGGGGACCTTTTCTCGTTTTACGGCGAGCCAAGGAGGAAAATCAATGAGCACACAGCTCAAGCAAGAACCAAATCATCAACCGTCAGAAAGCCGAATCGAACGTCACTTCCAGTTGAAAGAACTTGGAACGAACGTGAAAACCGAACTCGTCGCAGGATTCACGACATTCTTGGCCATGGCTTACATCTTATTCGTCAACCCGAACGTATTGGGCGCAGCGGGTATGGATATGGGTGCCGTTTTCGTCGCAACTGGTCTCGTCGCACTGATTGGATCGGTCACGATGGGTCTGTTCGCCAACTACCCGATCGCCATCGCGCCAGGCATGGGGCTTAACGCCTTCTTCGCCTACAGTGTCGTTATCGGCATGGGCATCCCTTGGCAGACGGCACTCTCGGGTGTTCTCGTCTCAGGACTGTTCTTTATCGCTTTGACGCTCTCGGGCATTCGTGAGACGGTCGTCAATGCGATTCCGGCTCCGCTTAAAATGGCGGTGGCTGCAGGGATTGGTTTCTTCATCGCCTTCATCGGCTTGAAAAATGCAGGAATTGTCGTTGCGAACGAAGCGACGCTTGTTAGTCTCGGTTCGCTCGGAACAGGAACTACGCTCCTCGCGGTATTCGGTCTTGTTGTAAGTGCATTGCTAATGGCACGAGACGTCAAAGGTGGCATTTTCATTGGGATGTTGTTGACAGCTATCGCGGGAATGATTTTTGGTCTCGTGCCGACACCGACTGCGATTTCAGATGTTGTATCGATGCCGCCGAGCATGTCTTCGACGTTCGGCCAAGCGTTCATTAACTTTGGTGATGTCTTCACACTTCAAATGCTTATCGTCATCTTGACGTTCTTCTTCATCGACTTCTTCGATACAGCCGGCACGCTCGTCGCGGTGGCGCGTCAAGCTGGGATCATGAAAGAAAACAAAGTGCCGCGTGCGAGTAAGGCGCTCATGGCTGATTCGACTGCGACGGTTGCAGGTGCAATCTTTGGGACATCGACTGCGACATCATATGTAGAGTCGTCGGCGGGAGTTGCGGCGGGTGGTCGTACAGGGTTGACTGCTGTATTCGCAGGTTTATTCTTCGGATTGGCTTTGTTCTTCTCACCACTCTTAGCGGTTGTCACGGCACCGGTCACGGCACCGGCCTTGATTATTGTTGGTGTGTTGATGGCTTCAGCTCTACTTGATATCGATTGGAAAAAAATCGAAATCGCGGTTCCGGCATTCTTAACGATTATCATGATGCCACTCACTTCGTCGATTGCGACGGGGATTGGGCTTGGGTTCATCTTGTACCCGCTCATGATGATCGCGAAAGGGAAAACAAAAGAGATTCACCCAATCATGTACGGAATGCTAGTCATATTCTTGGCGTACTTCATGTTCTTGCCACACGCGTAAATAAACGGAGCCGACTCGGTTATGAGTCGGCTTTTTTTGTATGCAGTGTTTTCGGGAAGGAACAGATCATACATCGTTGGTGCGTGGTTTCTGTAATGTGTTCATTGCGGATAAACGTGACATCTTGTGAGAGAACGCATTTGAAAATTTGATTGTGGCGAATGGTCCTGTTCCACCATTCCTTCGTGAAATGATGGTTTTCTTCATATATATGGTATTGAACAGTCGATGGTGTATTTAACCTCCATTCACCTACTAGGCAATTGTCCTCTATATATAGAAGGAGTTGAAACGTTTGATTCGCGATTTAGAGATTCAAGTAGTTGTAGCGTACGTGGCCTGCTTCCGAGCGGTTGGTATCTGCGAGAGTCTGGAAAGACATCATAGCTATGAAGATAACGCTTGATTCCGGAAAGGGGACTATGGAGTGTGAGCAGTAGATTAGGTTAGATAGTTGGTATAATCCTCCCTTGACCCCGGTCGGTACTTTCCGTAATGTAAAATCATTCCGTCGGTCGATCGTCTTCCAATCCTTGAGTCGGGCCGAGGTGAAAAGGTGATTTAAAACTTTTTAAAGTTTTTTTAGAATAATGCTTGCCATGTTATAGAAAGGGATGCTATAGTTATCTCTGTTGCCAGCGATGCTTACAACTTAGTAAACAAACTGGTTGACACACAACAATGATAAATGTTATTATCATTTAGTCGCTAAGAGCGGCAGACGAACTTTGAAAACTGAACGATGAGGCAAAAAAAGTTTTACAATTTTTGAATGAAGCGCAAGCTTCGTCATTTTTAAAGAGCTATATCAAATTCTTTGGAGAGTTTGATCCTGGCTCAGGA
>NZ_JACSLL010000025.1:0-14600 GCF_018618135.1 Exiguobacterium sp. s28
TAAAAATGACGAAGCTTGCGCTTCATTCAAAAATTGTAAAACTTATTTTTGCCTCATCGTTCAGTTTTCAAAGTTCGTCTGCCGCTCTTGGCGACTTCATTAATTTATCACGTCGTCTATCTCCGCGTCAACAACTTTTTTCACAAATTGTTTTACTGAAATAATCTTTCGCTGTGACAACGTTTATAACTATAATCTCTATTTACCACTTCGTCAATAGAAATATCACAAAAAATAAAAAAAGGTTGAGCCCCTTAGCGAGGCTCAACCCTTCAGTCTTGCGCTAACGGAACGTAACCCGTCCGTTCTACCAATGTTTGTCCTTCTTCAGACGTCATCCAATCCAAAAACGGCTTGTACGTTTCATAATTCTCTTCTGTCGTGATGGCATAAAATTCAGAAGTGATTGGATACGTCCCGTCAGCGATCGTCTCGACCGTCGGGGCAATCCCGTTCACTTGAAGTAATTTAATGTCATGGTCCTCTACCATCTCGGTCGCGTAATAACGGAAAGAAAAGCCAATCGCATTCTTATGGTTGTGGTAGGCTGCCGTCTGCTCGATAATCCCACCCATTCCTTCCGGGACATCTTCGACTGGGGCATCCATCAGTTTCTCTTCCCCCATCACCCGCTGAAGAGCAGTCTGACTCCCGCTCCCTTCTGGACGTTGAAATGCTCGAATCGTATCAGTCTCGCCTCCGACCTCACTCCAATCGTCGAGGTCTCCCGCATAAATTTGCTGTATTTCTTCTAATTTGAGAGAGTCAACCGGATTGTCTTCATGTACAAAGAAGACAAACGCTTCGCGCCCGATCGGCGTCATGTTGAACTGCACACCAGCCTTCTCGGCCGCAGCCACTTGTAGATCCGATGGTCCGGCAACAAAGATGATATCTGTCTCCCCGCGAATCAAACGATCATAGGCTTCACCTGTCGTCGTCGATACGACAGGGCTCTCATCCCATTCTTCGATGCCGTATGGATTATATTCGCCTGATGGATAGACCGTCTCGACGAAAGACGCATAAAGTGGATAAAGGGCTGTCGCGCCATCGAGACGCGGCAACTTCGAGTCTAGTTTAAACGAAGATTCGCCGTCCAGCTCCGCTAAATCTGATTTTTCCTTAAAAGGCTGATAGTCCATCAACTCGACGCCCCGTTCTTCAATCCGTAAACCTTCTGTATACACATAATAGCCTTTCACCGAACCAAAGAAGACGATCCCGAGCACCGTTCCAATTAAAGTGATTCGCTTGAGATGACCTTTTTTCAACGGTGAGAAGTCATATAGCGCCATAATGACAATCACTAACGCCACTCCATACCAAATCGTCCATACAATCGGACGTGCCCCGGCAACCGGATCGTCCATCATGAACAATCCTATGAAAACTGATATGACCCAAGCCACAAACACAATAAACACACTGCCTAATATAAACTTCATCATTTTCATCTAAATCAGCTACTCCATTCGCTTCTATAGTAGTCAGGCGATTTCATAAGCGATTGCTTCGACACCGACACCTTTTGTCGGCCGGGCGACCGACCGGACATATCCTTTTCGAACGAGGAAGCCGACGATGCTCCCAAGGTCGACTTTCAATGCTTGCAAGTTCGGATGCTCCATCAATTCTGAGAACGGCCACGGTTCATCCCGTTGTTGCATCGTTTGTAATAGAAGGAGAGTGCCGGGCAACACTTTCGATTGAATCAAATGTTCAATGCCGATGATCACCAAATGAATCCGCTGTTCCAGCGATTCTTGTCCGCTCACCAGTTCTTCATGTAACTTATATATTTCCAAATCGAGTGTGCGCACTTGCTTCCACAATATGATTTCCGGATGAATTCCGGCCTCCAACACCGACAACCGCGCCAAATGAGTCAAGGCGTGATGGATTTGGGTGAAAGCATCTTGATGCTCCTCTTGTAAAAATAAGCTTCGTCCATCTTCAAAGCGTCGCAACAACTTCGCAAAAGCAAGGGACAGTTGAAGACGTTGCTCATCATTCGAAAAATTACGAAGGCGTTGTCGCAAGTCTAATAAAAACGTATTTCGTTCAAACAAGACCATTCCATCTTCAATCCAATGAATGGCCCGGCGATTCTCGTTCATTAAAATCCAACGATCCATCATCGAGTCACTTACGAGATGAAGAATAATTTTTTCTTGCCCAACCTGATAATGTTTCACTGTCCAGAACGGTTCTTCTTTCGCTTCAATCACAATCAACAGCCGGTCCGATTGATCGGTCAAAGGATCTCTCGGCCGTTTCTTTTTCACTTCAATGATGCCAAGCGTTGTCTTCAAGGCCGCATATTCCGAATAGATCGTGCGCGTCGCATACTCCATAGTCACCTTGATACCTTCTTTCTATAATGATGAACCACAATCGTCCACCCAATAATCTGATACAAAAATGATTCGCCTTCTTTTAAAATTCTCCTGCCAGCGATTGTATGAACTTCTCACGGTCGTGCAGATGAGCTATAGTAAAGACAGACATGGAGGGATTACGAAATGAAAAAACGGGGGAATAAAATCAACCGCGCTCGAAACCTTGCGTTGTTGCTCGTCTTTGCGGGAATCGGAGTCATGTATCTCGGCCTGTTGGCGAAAAGCATCACATGGCTGATGATTATTTTCATGTTGCTCGGCTTCGTGATGGTGTTATCGAGTTCAGCGCTCTACTTTATTATTGGGATGGCATCCACGAAAGCCATCGTCGTCACTTGCCCGAATTGTGAGAAACCGACAAAGATGCTCGGCCGGGTCGACTTATGTATGCACTGCGACGAACCGCTCACGATCGATCAATCGCTCGAAGGTAAAGAGTTCGATGAAAAATATAATAAGCGTCAAACCCATTCACACGAATAAAAAAACATCCTCTGCCTGAGGATGTTTTTTAATGTTTATGCGCTTGTTCAGCTTGGCAAGCTGGGCACGTCCCGTATACTTCAAGACGGTGACGATCGACTTTGAACCCTGTCAATTGAGACGCGACCGATTCGATCTCGTCGAGGACCGGATAGTTGAAGTCGACGACTTTCCCACATGCATCACAGATGATGTGGTAGTGACGCGACGTCACAAAATCAAAGCGACTCGAAGCGTCCCCATAGTTCATCTCTTGAACGAGTCCGACTTCTTTAAAGACGCGCAAGTTATTGTAGACGGTAGCGACACTCATGTTCGGAAATCTCGCCGAAAGTGCCTTATAAATGTCATCCGCTGTCGGGTGACTGTGCTCCGTGACGAGGTACTCCAAAATGGCCTGGCGCTGAGGCGTCATTCTGACTCCATGTTCTCGGAGCGACTGAACAGCATGGTCAAGCATTTCGCTTCCCACGTCAATCCCTCATTTCTTCTATAAAATTCATGCGAAATGTCAGTTAGAATTAACCTATTTCTTACATAGTAATCTTTATAAATAGTGTACTGATTTCTTGAACGGTCGTCAAACGTTGAGCTTATGCGGTTGACGGCTATGATACAATAAGTGCGAATTTGTAAAAGGAGGCAATACATATGGCAACACCATCTACACGCAACAATTCAGACGTTTTGTATACCGACGCCTTGACGCACATCGTCGGCGGGGTCAATAGCCCTTCCCGCTCATTCAAGGCAGTCGGCGGCGGTGCACCCGTCTATATGGAACGAGGAGACGGCGCTTATTTCTATGACGTCGACGGCAATCGCTATATCGACTATTTGGCGGCGTACGGACCGATTATCACAGGCCACGCCCATCCGCATATCCATAAAGCGTTGATTGAGGCGTCGTCTAAAGGACTCCTTTACGGGACACCGCACGCGCTTGAAGTCGAGTTCGCGAAAAAACTAAAGGCGGCCATCCCGTCAATGGATAAAGTCCGTTTCACCAACTCAGGGACCGAGGCGGTCATGACGACCGTTCGTGTCGCTCGCGCCTATACCGGTCGTGAGCTCGTCGTCAAATTCAGCGGTTGCTATCACGGTCACTCGGACTTGATGCTCATCGCGGCAGGCAGTGGACCGGCCACGCTCGGCTCACCAGACTCGGCCGGCGTCACACGAGCTACGGCGAAAGAAGTCATCACCGTGCCGTTCAATGACGTCGAAGCGTTTCGCGACATGATGAACGAATGGGGAAATCAAATCGCCTGCGTCCTCGTCGAACCGATTGTCGGGAACTTCGGGATCGTCGAGCCGAAACCAGGCTTCCTCCAGGCCGTCAATGACATCACCCATGAACATGGTGCACTCGTCATTTACGACGAAGTCATCACGGCGTTCCGTTTCACGTACGGAAGCGCCCAGCAAGTGTACGGGATTGAACCGGATATGACCGCACTCGGGAAAATCATCGGCGGAGGCTTGCCGATTGGTGCCTATGGCGGTAAAGCTGAAATCATGGAGACGGTCGCTCCGCTCGGCCCAGCCTATCAGGCCGGAACAATGGCCGGCAACCCGGCGTCGATGGCAACGGGTCTCGCTTGTCTCGAGGTTCTCGAGCAACCCGGCGTTTACGAAAAGCTCGACGCACTCGGTGCCGAGCTCGAGGCCGGGATTCGTGAAGCCGCAGAAACACATGGTGTGACCATCACGTTGAACCGTTTAAAAGGTGCCCTTACGGTTTACTTCACGGACGAGATTGTGACCGATTACGAAGGCGCCGAAAAATCAGACGGTGAAGTGTTCGGACGTTTCTTCAAATTGATGCTCGAGAACGGTGTCAATTTAGCCCCTTCGAAGTACGAGGCTTGGTTCTTGACGACTGAGCATACCGAACAAGATATCGAAGAGACGATTGCCGCTGTGAATCGCGCGTTCGCCCAACTATAAGCAAAAGGAGATGCCGCGGCATCTCCTTTTCGTTTACACCGAAGGCCGAATCCACAGCTGGTCGTAGCGGGGGTGGCCGAACACATCGACTGGAACTTCCCCTAGAAAGCTCGGGAATCGCCGCTCTCGGGCCACGTGATACAGAGGAATAACAAGTGCCGCTTCTGTCAAATAACGCTCGACGTCACGATGGAGCCACGGCCACGCACTCATATCGGTCTGACGGTAACGGTCCATCATCGTCCGGAGCTCCGTTTCATGCGCGATTAACTTGCCGACGAGTGACAGTTCACTCGTCAAAAACGCGAGAAACGCCAAATCGAGATCTTCGCTCATCATCTCCCCGCATAAAATCAAATCAGCACGCCGGAGCGTCTCCTCTTGTAGTAACGAGGCAATCGTATACGTCTCGGTCTCAACGGTAAAGCCGGCTACGCGCAACTGTTCCGCGACAAGCATCGCGTCTTCTGTCGCAACGTCGAACGGCAAATGCAATAGACGCAGTGGACGGCGCGAACTTCCCGTTGCTTTTGGTGCCGCCACCGGTCGACTCGCCTCCGGGAAAAAACCATGGGCCACTTGATGACGCTCTCCTCCCAAGTCGACGAACGCTTCTTTATGGATTGCCTGTTGAATGGCAAGTCGTGTGTCCATATCATCTTTGAGCCAAGAGTGCTGCAAGTTGAACACGAGATAACGCGCCCCGGCCTCAGCGATCCACTTGACGATGCTCTGATCATCACCGGCGCTCCACTTGGCATAATCCGTTTCTGAGAACGTGACAAATTCGACCACATCTAATGAAGGACGCGGTCGAAGCCCACGCTCGAACGCCCGCAACCGGACGACTTCTTCGGAACGTTTCTCCAATTTGAACGGTCCCGTCCCGACAATCCCTTCTGCCCCTTCATACGTAATGGATGCCGGCGTTTGAGCAAGTAAACGTTCGATGTAGGCCCGGTGCGCTTTCGTATGGATGTCAATGACGTAAGGCGCCGGCGATTCGACCCGTTCGATTGGCGCGAACAACCAAACTTGTTTTCCGCGAGCCAATAATCGATTCAACGAGTAAACGACATCTTTGGCGGCTAACGTCATCCCGTTGTGGAATGTGACGCCTTTTCGGATATAACACCGAAATCCGAATGTCACTTCTTCGAAATGATGGGCAAGGGACGTTTGGACCGTCGCCCCATCCCATTCGAAGAGGCGATCGAAGACATGCCGAGACAAGGACGCCTCCATCGCGATATGGATGTCGAGCGGGTCGAGTGATTCAAGCGTCCGGATACGCGGAAACACGAATCGGTCTTCTTCCGTCTGTTCGAAACCGAATCGACTCCAAATCCGGGCTTGAATCAATTCCCGTAACGCGGGTGGCCACTCCCACTCCAACCATTTGGCCGCGTCCGCCATCGAGGCCGTTGAGAATGAGGTTTCGACCCAGTCGTTCAGCGTCCGAGCAAATCCCGACTGAAAGCGGAGTATCGATTCATGACCCCGCCCTTTCCCGGCCTGATATTCCACCCAGCCTAACGTTTGCCACGCCTTGATATCACGCTTCACTTGTTTCTCACTATAGCCGACTGCTTCAACCGCTTCCCGCAACGTCACTTCCCTTTTGCCCGTCTCTATCGTGTGGCGATAAATCGCCACTAGTTTCGCATTCATGACCTTCCCCCTAAAAGTGGACATGTCCAAATATTTTGTCTCTTTTTACCAAGTGTAGTCCACGTTTAAAGTAGTGACAAGGAGGTGCTCACATGAAATTCAAAGATTTTCCAACCAACGTTCGGCTTCGACTCGTCTGCGGCTTTTTCATCCGCATCGTCGGCTCGGCCATCTTTCCATTCATGGCTTTATACTTTTCAGAAGAACTCGGCAAAATCGCTGCCGGGATCATCATGACGTCATTCGTCATCGTCGGGTATGTCACCGGCTTGTTCGGTGGGTACTTCTCGGATCGCTTCAATCGCAAGCACGTCTTACAAATCGGCCAACTCGTTCAAATCCTTTGCTTCATCGGAATGACGGTGGCGATTCACCCATCAAACAATTGGGCACTCGCCGTGGCCATTCTCTACTTCGGTCACGCGGTCGCCAACGGCTTGAACTATCCGGCCTTGGAGGCAATCGTCATCGATTCGATGGAAGAATCGAATCGGAAAGCGATTTATGTATATGATTATTGGCTCGTCAACTTGGCTATCGCCGGCGGTGTCATGCTCGGCGGTGCCTTCTATCGTGACTACCGCTTCGGCTTGTTCGTCGGGATGACGCTCGTTTTGACGATCACGACGATTGTCTTGCAACGCTATCTCGTCGATTCGCATCAAGGTAACCGGTCGACGCCGGCCAATCCGATTGTCGGCGTGATTCAAAACTACCGGATCGCCCTCAATGACCGACGCTGGATGTTGTTCGTGCTCGGCAGCATGCTCGTCTTCTCGACCGAGTTCCATATGGCGAACTATATCGGTGTTCATTTGGCGGAATCGTTTCAACAGCGCTCGATCGTCGGTGTTCCGTTCGATGGTGTCCGAATGATGGCATTCATGCAGCTCGAGAATACACTACTCGTCGTCGCCATCACGTTCGCCGTCACTGCGTTTGTGAAACGGTACCGTGAGAAATACGTGTTCTTCATCGGCTTGTCGTTATACATCACGGCGTACGCTGCCATCACGTCGATGAACTCGTTCCTGATTCTCGCCGTCTTGGCCGTTGTCTTCACGGTCGGCGAATTGCTGTACTCGCCGATCCGCCAAGTGAAACAAGTCGATTTGCTCGACCCGGAGCGTCGCGCCTCGTACCTTGCTTTCGGTGGACTCACGTTCCACGGGGCCAAACTCGTGGCCGCGGCCGGGATTGTCGTCGGGGCATTCATCGGACCCGTGTTCATGAGTGGCTACATCTTCTTGTTCGGAGCGCTCGGTGCCTACCTCTACTACGTCTCGTTATATAAGATGGAATCGGTGCGCCAGCTCGCCGCATGACGTTTGAAGTGACACCGGAACGGAAACAAGCAAGAGTGAAGGAGGCGAGTGGTATGCCAGCCATTGTATTATTTGATGGAGACTGTAACTTTTGCGACGCCAGCGTCCAGTTCATCTTGAACCGTGACGCGACGGGGAACTTTCATTTCGCCTCGCTTCAAGGCGAGGCCGGTCAAGCTTTACGTAAACGTCATCGTATCAACGACTCGGTCGACAGCATCGTGTTGATTCGCGATGATGTCCCGTACATTAAATCCGACGCGGCGGTCCGCATCGCTGAAGGATTGGATGGGAAGTGGCGTTGGCTCAGGTTTGTGAGGTTTGTCCCAAAACCGATTCGTGATTTCGGCTATGATGTGATCGCTAAACATCGTTATCAGTGGTTCGGACAAAAACAGACGTGCAAACTGCCGACGCCGGAAGAACGGAGCCGATTTCTCGACCAACAACCAAAACCGCCGACTCGATGAGTCGACGGTTTTTTTAGTCCATACAGGTCAAGTACGTCCAGTGGCACTCCGGCATCGGATTACCCATAAAACTGACACCAAGATCATCCGCCCGGTGAATCGTCGTCCATGGGGCATCACCGACTTGAAGATACACTTCATGATGTGGCGATTGCGTATGACTTCCGGACAGCTTGAACGTAGCATTGTCCTTTAATTGCGCGACGATCGTATATTTGATGTCCGGCGCGATAACGAGCGGGTTGCCAACGGAATGTTGCAACCGATACGCCGCCCGCCCGCGGTCGATATCGACATCTTCGAGATACACTTGGTCGACAGAGGCGATATCTTCACCCGTCAAACGGTGATGCTTCGTATAGCCACGCGTCACATTCGCATCTTTTTTGATGGAGACGATCGGAATATCACTCAGCCCCTCGGCCTTCACTTCCGTCCGCGTGCGATAGTCGGTCGCATGAACGTTATAAGGGCGACCGTCTCCTTCAAAATACGGATGAGGCGACAACAAGTTCGGGTTTTTAATCATCGGCGGGCGGATGAACGTCTGGACGCGAAGCTGAATCTGGTCAACCGTCTCCAAATCAGGTCGAATCGGACTGACGAGAAAATACATGACGTACAATTCCTTGTCCCGTCTCGTGTCCGTCTTCAATTCTTTGGCGAGTGACATCGCTTTGCCGACGGCGTGAATGAGACTCGTCCCCGGTTTCTCATCTCGCTTCACAGGGCGGAGCGCCCGCACTTCATACATCGTCGGCTCATGGAGCGGCGTCTCGTCCAAATAAGCATGGCCGACGACTTCGGCAATGCGTCGCCCTTGCCGGTAAATCGCATACGTTTCGACGTCAGCAATCGGGTCCCATTGGAGATGGGTGCCGTTCGAGGCGACGACTGCCGACGTGAGATGACGATTCCAGTACAAGTCGTCAGTTGGGTCCACGGCGGCCGTATACACTTTCGCCACTTCCCCTTGTTCGTCCGTGATGCGATAAGCGACTTGTTCTCCCACACCGGTCTCGTGATCGACATAGTGTTGATCGGTTCCTTCATACACATACTTCCCGTTCCGCGTGAGCCGGACCGCCCCTTCGACTGACCACGTCAGCTCGAGCGCGTCTTTTAGCGGTTTTACCGTAATTAATCCTTCCCCGTTCATCATTGGTTCATCCCCCTTTTGGCATGTCGTTTCTTCATTCCCGTCTCACTGTCACGGAAAACAAAAAGACCTCGAGTTTCCTCGAGGTCCCGTCTCATTCGACGACTGCTAAATCTTGAATCATATACAAATCGTAATAGGCGCCGCGGCGACGCATCAATTCTTCGTGCGTGCCCGTCTCCATGATTTGTCCGTTATCGACGACGACGATTTTATCGGCATCGGTGATGGTCGACAATCGGTGCGCGACGATGAGCGTCGTTCTCCCTTTCGTCAAACGCGCGAGCGAATCCTGAATCATCGCCTCACTCTCAAGGTCAAGCGCACTCGTCGCTTCGTCGAGAATAATGATTGGCGGATGTTTCAAGAAGACCCGGGCGATGGCAAGCCGTTGCTTTTGCCCACCTGACAGTTTAACCCCTTTCTCCCCGACCGGCGTATTGTAGCCGTCCGGCAAGTTTGAAATGAACTCATGGGCGTTCGCTGCTTTCGCGGCGGCGATCACATCTTCGTCACTCGCTTCCGGATTCCCCATCCGGATATTCATCGCGACCGATTCACTGAAGAGGACCGAGTCTTGCATGACCATCCCGATTTGGTCACGGAGGGCCCGCAGTTTAAAATCGCGGACGTCGGTGCCGTCGATTTTAATGCTGCCTGACGTGACGTCATAAAATCGTGGAATCAGGCTGACGAGCGTCGATTTCCCGCCGCCAGACATGCCGACGAACGCGACCCGCTCCCCAGAACGGATGTGCAAGCTGACATCTTGGAGAGCCTGGGCTCCGTCTTTCTCATAAGCGAAGCTGACCCGGTCGAGTTCGATATCCCCAGCCGTTTGTACAGGTACGAAGGCGCTATGCTTCTCTTCGATGTCGTACGGCTCATCGAGGAATTCGAACACACGGTCCATCGAAGCGACTGATTGCGTGAGCGTCGTCGCCGAGTTGACGAGACGGCCGAGCGGTGCATAGAGACGGTCGATATAGGCGATGAACGCGACGAGCGTCCCGAGCGAGACGTCCCCTTGCAAGACGAGCCATGAGGCCGTCGTGAAAATCAAGATTGGAGCGATATCGGTGATCGTCGAGACGACGACGTACGTCTTCGCGTTCCACCCCGTATGGCGGAGTGCGGCCTTCAAGAAACCACCGTTTTGTTCTTCGAACGCTTTGTTCTCATACGGTTCGAGCGCGAAGCTGCGGATGACGGCCATCCCGTTGACGCGTTCGGTCAAATGACCTTGAAGGTCCGCAAGGGCGGCCGAGCGTTCCCGTGTGAGCCGGCGCAACCGTCCATAGAAGTAACGGACGGCGATGGCGTAGAACGGGAGCGGCAAGACGGCGATGAGCGTCAGCTGCGGGTCAATCGTGTACATGATGGCGATGGCAATCAAAATCGTGACCATATCGAGCCAGATGTTCATCAGACCGGTGATGACGAAATCTTTCGTCTGCTCGACATCGTTGATGATGCGCGAGATGATTTGTCCCGTCTTATTATTCGAATAGTAGCGGAGCGACAACTTTTGGACGTGGTCGAACAATCGGTTCCGGACGTCGAACAAAATCCGCGTCGCCGCCCATTGCGCCAAATATTGGCGTAAGTATTCAATCGGTGGCTTTAAGACGAGGAAGACGAAGAAGACGATGCTGAACAGCCAGACGAGCTCCGTGTAGTCGGCAGCCGGAGCATCTTCCGTCAAA
Source organism: Exiguobacterium sp. s28 (assembly GCF_018618135.1). Lineage (NCBI taxonomy): Bacteria > Bacillati > Bacillota > Bacilli > Caryophanales > Exiguobacterium > Exiguobacterium sp. s28. The sequence goes on from NZ_JACSLL010000025.1 coordinate 11,167, forward strand.
TAGTTATCGATGACATATTTATAAAGGAGCGGCAACCCGAGCGGGATGGAGAATTTCAAAATCCCGACGAAGATGGTCAGCGCGATTTGTTTTTTATACGGTTTAACGAACTTTAAATAACGTTTAATACTACCCATTAGTTCCTCCTTCAAGAAAAAAGCGGAGATGAGCAATCATCTCCGGTAACGTGCTTCGTATTCGCGATACCATTCATCGACGAATGTTGGGTTGAACGGCCCTTTCCGTCCTCGAATCCAGTTAATAAGTTCTTGAACGTTCTGTTTCAAGATTCGATCAATCGCTTTCGGATAATTCATCTCGCGACGATGCCGCTCATATTCATCCTCATCTAAAATCGTGTACGACATATCCGGGAACACCTTGATGTCCAAATCGTAGTCGATGTACTTGATGGCACGCTCTGCCCCATCGAACGTTGTCGGCGAACCTAGATTACAGTAGTAGTAAATCCCATCTTCGCGAATCATGCAGATGACATTGAACCAAAACTCAGATGAAAAGTAGCAAATTGCCGGCTCACGTGTTCTCCATTGCCGACCGTCTGACTCGCTGACCATGATGCGGTCATTGAATCCGATCATATCCGTTTTTGACGACTGAAGGACGAGCGTTTCTTCCCAAACGCGATGCAAAGTTCCGTTGTGCTTGTAGCTCTGTATCTCGATCTTGCTACCTGCTTTGGGAAATAAGCTCATAAGCTCCTCCTTTCCGCTATGATGCTATACAATTCTCATATTTAATTATAGCGACTTTCAGAACCAATGAAAAAGGAAATCTCTTATTTTCACGAATTTAGTGTTTTTTGGAATGCTTTGGCTCGCGCTTTGAACATCGGTCGAAGCACGAAGTATTCGACAAGGACGGTCGGTACGTAACTATCGAATGTGACCTCATCGACCATGACAGCCTGTCCTCCGACTTGTTCGACCCGATGGACATGGCTGAAGCGACGGAACGGAAACGGCAACTTCACACCTTGGTCACAAAAAGCGTAATTCCCGGTCAATGTGATGGCACTGTTCCACGGTAATGAAACTGGACCGACACCAACCCGCAATTGAACGAGATTCCCCTCGACCGACGCCCCATCCCCAAGGAGCGTCACTTTCGGGAACGATGTCAGTGTTGATAAGAGCGAAGCATCTTGGAGCAGCGTCCAAAGCGTGTCAACGGATGTGTCATATGGCGTTCGTACGTCAAACTGTCTCATCTTTTGCACCTGCCATCTGCTCTAATTTTTGTTGGGCGACCGATACGGTCACCACGTCCCGTGCCTCTTCGTCGAGCCAAGTCCATTCCCCTGCCGGTAACGTCTCGACTTCGTATAAGTCGATGTACCAGACGATGTGGGAAAACACATGTTTCACTTGTCCAACATAGGTTCCGTTTAACTGTTCCCCCGTTCCCCGGTCTGTAAGCGGATATTGCCACATTTCAGCGAGAAGACCTGATTCCGGTCGCTTCATATACGCCGCGCGGCCCTCTTGTCGACAATAAAGCGCATCATACATTTCAATCCGAGCCGCCCCTTTTTTCGTCTTGACCGGGAGTTCATCTTGAACGTTATGGGTATAAGCATAACAATCGTCTTGAACGGGGCAAAGCGAACACATCGGGTTTTTCGGCGTACATACCGTCGCCCCGAGTTCCATGATGCCTTCGTTAAAGTCCGAGGCATGCGCCGGGTCCATCAGTCGACGCACGACTTGCTCAAACAATTTCCGCGTTTTTGGGATGGCGATGTCGTCATAAATCCCGAATTGACGGGACATGACGCGCATGACGTTGCCATCGACGGCTGGTTCCGGCTGATTGTAGGCGATCGAGAGCACGGCCCCGGTCGTATACGGTCCGACGCCTTTCAGTTTTTCGAACCGCTCTTTTTCTTCGGGGACGATGCCGTCGTACACAGCAACGACTTCCCGGACGGCTTGATGAAGGTTTCGGACCCGTGAGTAATAACCGAGTCCTTCCCAATATTTGACGACCTCATCGGGTTCGGCCGCTGCCAATGCCTCAATCGTCGGGAAGCGCTCCATGAAACGGTTATAGTATGGGATGACGGTATCGACGCGCGTCTGTTGGAGCATGACCTCACTCACCCAGACGCGATACGGATTTTTCCCGTGACGCCATGGCAAATCACGCTTTTCGCGATTGAACCACGTCACTAAATTTGTGTTAAATTCTTGAATATTATAATTTGTGAACAATTTATCAACATCGAGCATTTCGTTTCCCCTCGTTTTAAAAATATTGTATGATGAAATGGATCAAATAACGCCGTTTTTTCTACTTATGGAGGTGCTGAAGCACATTGGATACTGCTACTCACATTGGGATGGGACTTTGTTTAAGTGCAATCGCGACCCTCAGCCCAGAGGTGTCAGGCGACGCACAAATGTTTCTAGCCATGACAGCGACGGCTCTCGTCGGCTCGCACGCTCCGGACTTTGACACGGTCTTCAAACTAAAAGGAAATAGCACGTATTTACGCCAGCACCGCGGTCGTTCACATGGGATCACCGCACTCCTCGCCTGGCCGATCATCGTCAGCGCCGTCATCGGACTCGCGCTTGGCGTCAACCCTGCCTCATTATGGGTCATGGCACAAATCGCCGTGTTGCTGCACGTCACGGTCGACTTGTTCAACGCCTACGGGACGCAAGCCCTCCAACCATTTTCGAAGAAATGGATTGGCTGGGGCGTCATCGGGACGTTCGATCCGTATTTGTTCTCTGCCTATTACGGCGCATATGTATTATGGCTTATCACAGGGGCGACTGTCCCGATTTTTGCACTGCTCATTGCGCTCGTCATCAGCTATTACGCCATCCAGTTCAAATTGCGTAATCGCGCCCTCGCCACGGTCGCCCGTCACTTCGCCGGCGCCCACGAACTGTTCATCTCGCCGGGTATCGGCTGGGATGACTGGCACGTCGCCGTTCGATTCCGCAACGGTTTAGGAGCAGTCAAAGTGAAAAAAGGGACAGTCATCGAATGTGGTCGTTTCCGTGACAAGCCGATGCCTGGGGAAGACGACCTTCACTTCGTGGAGGCCCGTAAAAATGCGGATCTTCAATCGTTCCTTGAGTTTTCGAAGATTCACACGTATACGGTCACACGCCACAATGGCATGATTGAATATCGCTTCACGAACTTGCGCTACTTTTCGAAAGACATTTATCCGTTCGTCGCCGTCGTCATCGTCGACGAAGAATCGAATGAAGTGTTGTCTTCATTCACTGGCTGGGTGTTCAGCGAAGAGAGCTTACAAAAGAAATTGGCCTACGAACAGTAAAAAGTCGCTCGCGAGAGCGACTTTTCAGATTGTAGACAAAGTCACGTTTCAGGCGAACTGAAACGTGACTTTGTCGTTTTCGGGCCTTTAGGCGCTCTGCCCGAGCCCCTTT
>NZ_JACSLL010000026.1:0-5582 GCF_018618135.1 Exiguobacterium sp. s28
CGTTCCCATGCCGAACACGGAAGTTAAGCGCTTCAGCGCCGAAAGTAGTTGGGGGTCTCCCCCTGTGAGGATAGGACGCTGCCAGGCAAGATCGTTCCGCAATAGCTCAGTGGTAGAGCAACCGGCTGTTAACCGGTAGGTCGTAGGTTCAAATCCTACTTGCGGAGCCACTTTTCTCTTTTTGGAGAGCTGTCCGAGTGGCCGAAGGAGCACGATTGGAATTCGTGTAGGCGGCAAAACCGTCTCAAGGGTTCGAATCCCTTGCTCTCCGCCAGTTTTTCAATCCAAGTATGGCCCGTTGGTCAAGCGGTTAAGACACCGCCCTTTCACGGCGGTAACACGGGTTCGAATCCCGTACGGGTCACCATTTAAAGTTTTATATCGTCGCGGGGTGGAGCAGTCTGGTAGCTCGTCGGGCTCATAACCCGAAGGTCGTTGGTTCAAATCCAGCCCCCGCAATTATCAGTGGTCCTGTGGTGTAGTGGTTAACATGCCTGCCTGTCACGCAGGAGATCGCGGGTTCGAATCCCGTCAGGACCGCCATTTTTTTAATTAAATTACTACATACATGGCTTTGTAGCTCAGTTGGTAGAGCAAAGGACTGAAAATCCTTGTGTCGGCGGTTCGATTCCGTCCAAAGCCACCATGTGGGGGGGTAGCGAAGTGGCTAAACGCGGCGGACTGTAAATCCGCTCCCTCGGGTTCGGCGGTTCGAATCCGCCCCCCCCCACCACTTAGGGGCATAGTTTAGCGGTAGAACTACGGTCTCCAAAACCGTCAGCGCGGGTTCGATTCCTGCTGCCCCTGCTTCTTAATATCATTATGGCGATTGTGGCGAAGTGGTTAACGCACCGGATTGTGATTCCGGCATTCGAGGGTTCAATTCCCTTCAGTCGCCCCATTTTATTGGGCTGTAGCCAAGTGGTAAGGCATCGGATTTTGATTCCGACATGCGTAGGTTCGATCCCTTCCAGCCCAGCCATTATGCGGAAGTAGTTCAGTGGTAGAATACGACCTTGCCAAGGTCGGGGTCGCGGGTTCGAATCCCGTCTTCCGCTCCATTCAATTTGGCGCCATAGCCAAGTGGTAAGGCAGAGGACTGCAACTCCTCTATCGTCGGTTCGATTCCGACTGGCGCCTCCAACATAATATGCCGGTGTGGCGGAATTGGTAGACGCGCACGACTCAAAATCGTGTTCCTCTGGAGTGTCGGTTCGACTCCGACCACCGGTATCCGTAGATCCTAGCTGAGGCTAGGGTCTTTTTTTGTGTGTAAAAGTTTAGAAATAAAGGGAAGTGAGCGATGCGTAAGGAATAAGCAAGAAGTGTACGATTGATGCTGACCGTGCTTATGTTGAATCAGATTCAGCATACGGAGAACTCGAGACAGCGTTCTTGAATTCTGAAAATGTAGATGTCTATCTTGAAATGCCATCGGGCAAACGTTATGAAGGTAACTGTACAATCACAGACTTTTCGCTCGATCTTCAATACGATGATCTCGTAACGTACTCAATCTCGCTTCAAGGTAACGGTCCATTGAAGATTATTCTAGAGAGTAATCAGACTGAAGCAATCACTTCAAATGAGATAGAAATGTGAATGGGAGCATCAACTAACACAATGAACATCATCATGAAGTTGCAGTCATTGACTGCACTTCGTCATGATCTAGGTGAAGAGTTATTTAGACGATCAGTTGCAGGTCTGTACACAAAACATATAGTCAGTAAGGTGAGAGAACGAGAGATGGACATTGATCGAAGTGATCTACTCTCATGGATCAACTTAATGATGGTGAGCTTCCAATGTGAAGAAGTATCATATGGCTTTCTTCGTCAGTACATCTGACTGATGAAGATACGCCCTACATAATTTGAAAAAAAATAGAGTAAGGGATGAAATAACGTGTGAAGGAGATAACTTATCACCGGTACCTAAACTCCTATTTGATGGTGAGAATCAATTTAATTACATATTTTTCTAAATCCTTTATCTATAGTACAATTAAGGTATTATAAAGACACTATACCTCGATGAAGGGATTCATTCACTGTGGAAAAATTAAAGCCGATTTTTGACCGAATGTTTGCAAGTAAAGTGCCTAATCAAATGTTAGAAAAATCAAATAAAGAATTTTTTAAAGAAATGCAAAATAGACAGGGTACACAAGTTGAGACATCATTACCGCCGAGAGAACAACTAAGAAAGCTTTTTGGTAAGGAAGAAGAACAGTTCTCTTCTCGAATTGGAGCACATCCGGATTTCGGAGCATTAAAAGACGATGAATTTAAAAATCAATATATCTGTTCATTATTTCTTGATATATCAGGATCAACTAAACTGGGATTAAAATTTCCACTAGATACTGTTAGATTCTATAAGAAAGCAATCTTACAGTCAGCTATCGAGATATTTCAAGTCTTTGATGGACATATTCATAGATTGCAAGGGGACGCCGTCTTCGCATTTTTTGGACATAAAGGAATGAAAAAATCTGATGCAATAATTAATGCCTTAAATGCCGCATCTTTGATGCAGTCATATAATAAAAACACACTCTCAGATTTTTTTGAAGATGCCGGATTAGAGCCTCTAAAGATTAGAATAGGTATCGATATAGGAGACGATCATCAGGTTTTATGGTCTTCTTACGGTATAGGGGAAATAACCGAAGTTACAGCGACCAGTATACATACCGATTTAGCGGCAAAACTTCAGCACAAGGCACCTGCAAATAGTATAATGATCGGTGAAAATATTTGGTCTTATTTAGATTTGTCTGATGAGTTCTTACAGATTAAGACGTACATTAAAGAAGGAGAAGAAAAAACCGATAAATACATTCTTCAAGATGGTAGGTTGAAAGCATATTATCAAATGAAACTCTTTAAGTGGTCAGAATATCTGAACTCATTTTCTTTTTTGCCAAAAGACCAAAAAAAACTTTTAAGATCGCCTGAACACTTTGAAATTGTGGCTCGCGTAGCTGATAAATCTGGAGAATTTAAAGAATTAAAAAGCAATACAAAATCTTTAGATAAAAATTGTAAATTAGAATTTGAACTTGTGTTAAAAAAACATAGTGTTTTGGGTATGTTAAGTCCTAGCAGATATAAGTGGAGAGTTATAAACAGTGGGAAGGAAGCGGCTGCTTCTGAAAGTGGTTTATGTTTCGAGATGGAGAATTATGAAAATAAGCTCAGATGTGATCAAGCAACAGCATATACAGGTCATCACTTTATGGAGTGCGTAATAATGAATAAAAATGGGCTAGAAATAGGAAAAGATCGATTCGGAATATTTGTAAATGATGAAACATTCGAAATGAAAAACCTTTTTAACATTGATGGTGTAAAATGAGGACCTTAAAGTCCTCATTTTATTTCTATTAAAAACCAGCATAATGTTGTGAGTAATGCACCAACAATTAAGTACCAAAATCCAACTCGGAGATTTATATACTTTTTTGCGCAAACTTTTGATAAAGCATGATTTTGTTTAGCCATATCATTAACAAAAGTAGAGTAATCAACCAAGTCTAGTTTCTGAATATATTTATCAGCATCATTAAATGCACTTATACCTCCCCATGACATGTAGTAATCGGTTTCCAAACTATATCTTGGCCAAAGAACTTTTAGTAACAAGTAATAGCAAGATACTACCAGGGATATTAAACCTAAAATAAGAAAAAGAATCAAAAGGGTTTCTGTATTATATTGAAATGTAGATATAGCGATGTATTCTTTTTCATATTTAAAAATAATGGTAAAAATTGAAGTGTTATAAGCAATAGTAAACGATGATATAATACTATAAAAAAACAAAAACAAGTATGAACCAACAGAAGAGAAATTCAAAAATGAAGCGTTCTTTTGAATTTGTTCTCCTATAAAATTAAAAATAAAAAAATGTATTAAAAGTGTTAGAACCACCACAGATATAGCTATTACTAAAAGCAATTGAACATCACTTCTTAGGAACAAAGACCAAAAATCTGTGTTTTTTAACTGTTGACCATAAAAACCTAGCATTAATAAGTTTGCTCCCAGAGCAACACCCGCTTTAGCATCGGCAAATTTGATATAGTCGTTAATATAGATAAGGTTGTGTTTATGGTAGTCGTATAACACACGTTCTTTTTCTAGAAGTTCTCTATCCATTGATAATTCCCCCGTAATAATATTCAGCAGTCCAAAGATTATCGCAAAGGCTAGATGGTAGTGGGAATGATTGAAGCCCAATTTGTGCTCCACTTATTCGGACTGAAGTTTTACATGTTTCATCCATTGCAAGATTAAACATAGATCCCTTTAAACAATTTTCTAATTTGTGAGCAACATTAACGGCATTACCTATAGAAATTATTTCTTTGTGAGATTCATTACCGAATTTAGTAATTATAGTGTCAGTCCCGTATGCCATTGTAAATCGATATTCTTGAGGTCTCATTGCATAATTTTGTCGAAGAGTACGGTCCATTTCTTTGATGGCATCAAAAGCAGAGATGATTGATTGGTATGTATTATCGTTAACAGTAGGAAAATGCATGCTAATACCATCGCCAGGAAATTTTTCTATAACACCATTATTTGCATAGATGATGTCACTTAAAACTCTAAATATTTGTTGAGATTCTACAGCAAAAGATGTGGCACCTCTACGCCGAATACTTTTAGAAGAATCAGCCAAATCAAATACAACTGTGGTAGCCGGGAAAGCTAACGCATTGCCTTGAAAGTCGCCTCCTATATCCCGAGTCGAAAAATGTTCTAATAATTGTGTCAGAGTGAGATCTTCATCTGATATGTGTAAGCGTGTCATGTAAAGTACCTTCCTTTCAAATTTCACAGATAATTGTTTTTAACTTATGTACTTCATTCTTTTAATTAATCTACCACAATTCAAATTTGTATTGGAAAAAGTTTGTAGATAGTTACTTACTGTATAGTATAAACAAGAAATCAAACAAAAAGTTAGATGATATTTCTGTTTCCACTCCCCTGAAAAGTGATGGAGTTTTTTTGTGTTTAAATTTACATATTGCAAATGTTCGATATAACTGGAGAGAAGTTGATGACAATACAAATAAAACATCAATTTTATTTCTTCTATATATAGGGTACTAATTCAAGAAGTTATTTAAGAAGTTATTTAATTTTCTATATAAGAAATTGGATAACTTCTTATTTAATTGAAAAAATGATTGAAAGTATTAAATAAGAAAATCAATAAATCGGACAGAAAGTTGCAAATATTGTGTTTCCAAGTAAAGAAAGTCTCGAACAATATCTTAAAGAGAAAATGACAAATGAGGACATCGCAAAAATATATGGATTGTCGTTTCAGAAAGTAATTGGTTTAATAAAGAAGTATCAACTTGATCCCAATGAGCTACGACAAACGAATCAATATATCGTTTATCTTCACCGAGAGGATGGAGAAGTCGTTTATGTTGGTAGTGGTGTTTGGTATCGAATGAGAAGATATACTGTATTTTGCAATACAAATGTGCACAATAATGCAACGAAAAGTACAGAACTTTGCCAGCTGGGTTTTAGTGTTTCGACAACGCATGC
>NZ_JACSLL010000027.1:0-3007 GCF_018618135.1 Exiguobacterium sp. s28
TTAGACTAGATCAAAGCCTCGACCGATTAGTATCATTCAGCTCCACACGTCGCCGTGCTTCCACCCATGACCTATCTACCTCATCGTCTCTGAGGGGTCTTTCTTGATTGCTCAAAGGGAAATCTCATCTCGGAGGGGGCTTCATGCTTAGATGCTTTCAGCACTTATCCCGTCCGCACGTAGCTACCCAGCGATGCTCCTGGCGGAACAACTGGTACACCAGCGGTGCGTCCATCCCGGTCCTCTCGTACTAAGGACAGCTCTCCTCAAATTTCCTGCGCCCACGACGGATAGGGACCGAACTGTCTCACGACGTTCTGAACCCAGCTCGCGTACCGCTTTAATGGGCGAACAGCCCAACCCTTGGGACCTACTCCAGCCCCAGGATGCGATGAGCCGACATCGAGGTGCCAAACCTCCCCGTCGATGTGGACTCTTGGGGGAGATCAGCCTGTTATCCCCAGGGTAGCTTTTATCCGTTGAGCGATGGCCCTTCCATGCGGAACCACCGGATCACTAAGCCCGACTTTCGTCCCTGCTCGACTTGTAGGTCTCGCAGTCAAGCTCCCTTCTGCCTTTGCACTCTTCGAATGATTTCCAACCATTCTGAGGGAACCTTTGGGCGCCTCCGTTACTGTTTAGGAGGCGACCGCCCCAGTCAAACTACCCACCTGACACGGTCCTCCAGCCGGATCACGGCTGCGAGTTAGAGACTCTATACGCAAAGGGTGGTATCCCAAGGGTGTCTCCACCGAAGCTGGCGCTCCGGCTTCACAAACTCCCACCTATCCTGTACATCGCGTACAAAGCCTCAATATCAGGCTGTAGTAAAGCTCCATGGGGTCTTTCCGTCCTGTCGCGGGTAACCTGCATCTTCACAGGTACTATGATTTCACCGGGTCTCTCGTTGAGACAGTGCCCAAATCGTTACGCCTTTCGTGCGGGTCGGAACTTACCCGACAAGGAATTTCGCTACCTTAGGACCGTTATAGTTACGGCCGCCGTTTACTGGGGCTTCGGTTCAGTGCTTCTCTTGCGATGACACATCCCCTTAACCTTCCAGCACCGGGCAGGCGTCAGCCCCTATACTTCATCTTGCGATTTAGCAGAGACCTGTGTTTTTGCTAAACAGTCGTTTGGGCCTATTCACTGCGGCTTATGTTGCCATAAGCGTCCCTTCTCCCGAAGTTACGGGACCATTTTGCCGAGTTCCTTAACGAGAGTTATCCCGCGCGTCTTAGAATTCTCATCTCGCCTACCTGTGTCGGTTTACGGTACTGGCGCCGACCTCCTTACTAGAGGCTTTTCTTGGCAGCGTGAAATCCGGTACTTCGCCCTACGGGCTCCACGTCACAGCTCAGCCTTGTGTGTCGGGCGGATTTGCCAACCCGACGGCCTCGCTGCTTGTCCGTGCACTTCCAGTCGCACGGTTACCTTATCCTTCTGCGTCCCCCCATCGTTCAAACGGTGGTACGGCGGTACAGGAATATCAACCTGTTGTCCATCGCCTACGCCTTTCGGCCTCGGCTTAGGTCCAGACTAACCCTGAGCGGACGAGCCTTCCTCAGGAAACCTTGGGCTTTCGACGGAGGGGATTCTCACCCCTCTTTTCGCTACTCACACCGGCATTCTCACTTCCAAGCGCTCCACGGCTCCTCACGATACCGCTTCACTGCTGCTTGGAACGCTCCCCTACCATCCCTTACGGGATCCATAGCTTCGGTGGTATGTTTAGCCCCGTTACATTTTCGGCGCGGCGTCACTCGACTAGTGAGCTATTACGCACTCTTTGAATGATGGCTGCTTCTAAGCCAACATCCTAGTTGTCTGTGCAACGCCACATCCTTTTCCACTTAACATACACTTGGGGACCTTAGCTGATGGTCTGGGCTGTTTCCCTTTCGACTACGGATCTTATCACTCGCAGTCTGACTCCCGAGTACAAGTTGCCGGCATTCGGAGTTTGACTGAATTCGGTAACCCTGTGGGGGCCCCTAGTCCAATCAGTGCTCTACCTCCGGAACTCTTCACCTCGAGGCTAGCCCTAAAGCTATTTCGGGGAGAACCAGCTATCTCCAGGTTCGATTGGCATTTCACCGCTACCCACACCTCATCCCCGCACTTTTCAACGTGCGTGGGTTCGGACCTCCAGTCAGTGTTACCTGACCTTCATCCTGGACATGGGTAGATCACCTGGTTTCGGGTCTACGACGACGGACTGATGCGCCCTATTCAGACTCGCTTTCGCTGCGGCTCCGCCTCATCGGCTTAACCTCGCCCGCCATCGTAACTCGCCGGTTCATTCTACAAAAGGCACGCCATCACCCGTTAACGGGCTCTGACTACTTGTAGGCATACGGTTTCAGGATCTGTTTCACTCCCCTTCCGGGGTGCTTTTCACCTTTCCCTCACGGTACTGGTTCACTATCGGTCACTAGGAAGTATTTAGCCTTGGGAGATGGTCCTCCCGGATTCCGACGGGGTTTCACGTGTCCCGCCGTACTCAGGATCCACTCTGGAGGGGATACGATTTCGGCTACAGGGCCGTCACCTTCTCTGGCCGACCTTTCCAGGTCGTTCACCTATCCTATCCCTTTGTAACTCCGTATAGAGTGTCCTACAACCCCAGGAAGCATGCTTCCTGGTTTGGGCTGTTCCCGTTTCGCTCGCCGCTACTCAGGGAATCGAATTTTCTTTCTCTTCCTCCGGGTACTTAGATGTTTCAGTTCCCCGGGTTTGCCTCACGCCGTGCTATGTATTCACACGGGTGTCCCGCCAGTCTCCCGGCGGTGGGTTCCCCCATTCGGATACCCCTGGATCAATGTGTACTTACCACTCCCCAGGGCATTTCGCTGTTCGTCGCGTCCTTCATCGGCTCCTAGTGCCAAGGCATCCACCGTACGCCCTTTCTACCTTGATCTAGCGTCTAAGACACACGGTCCTCACGGACCATATGTGAAATTAATTGGTTTGATGTCTTGATGAATCTTCAGTTTTCAAGGAACAA
>NZ_JACSLL010000028.1:0-3074 GCF_018618135.1 Exiguobacterium sp. s28
GAATGCCGACTTCTCACCATAAAAAAACACTCCCCAATCAGATAAACAGATTTGTTATTTCATCTGTCTACCTATTGGGGAGCATATCAAACAGGACGGGGTTTTGTATGTTAATGGGCCCATTCATCTCGCAACAGCCCGTACACGACGTGGTCGACGTAGCGGTCATAGAGCCACTCCGCATTGCGAAGCACCCCTTCTTCGAGGAAACCGAATCGCTCGGGCAGCGCCCGGCTCTTCACGTTCCCAGTTGCGACCCGAATCTCGATTTTATCGAGTTTCAAATCACGGAACCCATAATCGATGACCGTCTCGAGCGCTTGACTCATGATGCCCTTGCCTTGAAAGTCTTGGCCGAGCCAATAGCCGACCGTCCCGCATTTGATGCCCCGGTCGATGTCATTGAAGCCGATCGTCCCGGCGAGCTCGTCCTGATACACAATCGCGAACGATTTCGGATAGCCGCCCGTCTCCATCAATCCTTTGATTCGTCCTTCGATGTTTTGCCGCGAATCTTCGACCGTCTCGGTGTAATCGAGCCACCCGAGCCACTCGCGAAGGTATGGCTTCGATGCCATCGTCAATTGGAACAACGCCTCCGCGTCGTCAATGGTGAACATTCGTAGTTGAAGCTGATCATTGATGTCATAGCGTAACATGTCATTTCCCCCGTTAAGTTACCAATTATTGTGTTCTTCATCATTTCATCGTAAACTATTTGTAAATAATTTGAAAGCGGTGAAAGTATGTAATTCGACCTCATGTCATCCACCCAAAATTGAATAGTTCCGGAGGAGAGTCATGATGAAGTCGTTTTACCTGCTGCTGGTCAGTCAATGGCTGGCCAATATCGGCGACGTGCTTTATATCGTCGCCTTGATTGCTTTGTTATATCAACAGACCGGTTCCGCCCTGGCTGCGGCCAGTTTCCCGATTGCCGTCACGATCGGTATGACCGTGAGCGGTCTGTTCTTTGCCCGCGTCTTGTCTCGGTTCACCCTCGGTCAGACGTTGCTCGTCACACAACTGTTGAAGACAGTCTTGCTCGGGGCCGTCATTTGGTCGGAGTCGATTCTCGTCCTCGGCCTCGTCGTGCTCATCGCCTTCTTGGATGGGTTCGCCCGTCCGGTCCAGGCGTCGTTCATCCCCAGGCTGACGACGAATCGCCAACAAGCGAACAGTCTCGTCCAAGGGTCGAACCAGTTCATTCAGCTGGCGATGTGGCCTCTCGGCACGATGGTCGTCGCTTCCTTCTCAAGCGAGCTCGCTCTGATGATCGCGTTGATGTTGTTCATGCTCTCGACGCTCGTCACGCTTCGCTTCGTCCGTTCACTCGACCGCGACGTGACGGTAGAAGATGGCGAATCAGACATATCGCTTAAGGACAGCCTCGCCTTCGTGCGCACTGCTCCTTTCGCCAGGTTAATCACGGTGTTCGTCACGTTCGAGTCGTTCGTCAGCACACTCTGGATCTCGGCGCTCTTGCTCGTCTATTTGGAACGCCACCTCCACATCGATACGGGCTGGTGGGGAACGATGAACGCGAGCTTCTTGATTAGCATGATTCTGGCCAGCGCTTACCTGTATCGCGCAAAGCGCAACAGCTCGCTCGCCGTCAGCTCCATCTTGTCTGTCTTAGCGGCCCTATTGTTCGGCATGACATCTCATATCGCGTTCGCGCTCATCGCGCTCGCGGTTCAAGGATACGCCACCCAGCTCCGCATCATCCAGACGAACACGGTGCTCCAAGAAATGACACCTGCCTCGCAACTTCCGTACGTGTATAGCGTCCAACAGACGGCCTACACCCTCGCCTTCAGCATCGGCAGCCTGACGTTCGGACTACTCGCGGACGGATTGCCGATTGCCATCGTCTATTTGATTGGCGCAGCGTTGACCGTTCCGCTCGTCTGGGTCGGTCGACAAATCGACCAGATGGGAGATGTGGTCCAATCTTCATAACAAAAAGGCGCCCCCTTATATGATTTACAATTCCTTTGGTTACAACAGATTCATTCCGCATCACGTATACTAAAATGAAAATACTAGTTAGGAGGAATCTAAATATGAACACGTTATCAAACCAGGAAAAGGACGAGATATTGCAAACTCTACATGTACGATTTAACGCCCATCCCGAACGACATCCTGATCTAACTTGGCCCGACGTCTTGACTCGCCTTCAAGAGGACGACCGGAAACTCGTCGTGCTTGCCGAGATGGAACGAACCGGCGGCGAACCTGATGTGATTCGACTTCCGAATGGCGCCTTAGCTTTTTGCGACTGCTCTCCAGAAAGTCCGAGTGGTCGACGCAGCCTATGCTATGACGCTTCGGCGTTGGCGGCACGGAAGAAGAACAAACCGGATGGGAGCGCCGTCGCATTGGCTGAGGAGATGGGAATCGAGCTACTCGACGAAGCAACGTATCGTCATCTACAGACGCTCGGTTCGTTCGATTTGAAAACATCGAGCTGGATTTTCACTCCAGAAACGATTCGTCAAAAAGGCGGCGCCTTATTCTGCGACCGCCGCTACGACCATATCTTCCTCTATCATAATGGTGCCGATTCGTATTATGCGGCCCGTGGATTCCGCGGGATGTTGATTCTTTGAGCAGGGCCACGGGCCTTGCTTTTTGATGTGGATAGCCAAAAGAAAATGACTGGGAACTATATCACCCATCAGCGTTGGCTCCTCTAAATCTTGAAACAATATTTGTTCCCCAGATGCACACGGACCCCAGCCAAGAAAAAAATATGTTCAGACAATCAAAAGAAGGTTAGCCTACTCCTAATATCTTTCTTAAGATTTTTTGATCAAAATACGGTGTTTGAAATAAACGATAACCATTCATCATGTCTTAACTGTTCAAATTTTAAAGCCTACCTCCTATATGCCTACCAAAAATTTCAAATGAATGAACGGATGGGCATGATGGTTTATCTCACGTCTACATCACCCCAACAAAAAAACTGCAGACGATTTGAAGTGCTCCCTGTCAAGTAGACAGGACAAATAATGAAAACCAGCCTAGGCGGCTTGAGACCTGTATTCGACAGGGCTCAAGCCGTT
>NZ_JACSLL010000029.1:0-1696 GCF_018618135.1 Exiguobacterium sp. s28
CAGACTGTAGACAAAACATTGTCTGCAGTCTTTTTTATTTGCCCGACCGGGCACAGCTCGCTTTTCTGGGGGCAAGCAGGGAGCCGCATCGCGACTTTGTCGCTGCTGGGTCTCCCTTTGCTTGCTAATCCCCTGGAAGTCTCGCCGTGCCCGCAGTCGGCCCACGCATCAATCTCTCTTTTCGTACCGTCGTCGCTTTTTTATAATGAGAGATATAGAAACAATTATGGAGGCGAATCGGATGATCAGGAAATCAACAGAATCGGAAACCAATCGGACACAACTGGAGATGGTCACGCTCGACGAGCTTGTGCCAGCGGACCATCTGGTCCGAAAAATCGAGGCGGTGATCGACTTTGAGTTCATCTATCCGCTCGTGGAGGACTTATATTCTGAGGACCGTGGCCGGCCAAGCGTCGACCCTGTCGTCCTGATCAAGATGGCCTTCCTTCAGTACCTGTTCGGTATCCGATCCATGCGACAGACAATTCGTGAGATCGAGACGAACGTCGCATACCGTTGGTTTCTCGGGTTCGGATTCACGGACAAGGTGCCACATTTCTCGACGTTCGGGAAGAACTATGTGCGTCGGTTTCAGTACACGAGCTTATTCGACGACATCTTCTATCATATCCTTGAACAGGCTGCGGACGCAGGGTTCATCGATCGCGCCGTCCTATTCGTAGACTCGACACACGTCAAAGCGAACGCAAACAAGCGGAAGCTCGTCAAGAAGACCGTCCGGCAAGAGGTGAAACACTATCAGGAACAACTCGATGCCGAGGTCGAGCGAGACCGCGAAGAAAGTGGAAAGAAGCCCTTAGGGCCAAAAAAGAATCAGGCGGAGGAGACGAAGGAAATCAAGGTCAGCACGACAGACCCTGAGAGTGGATATTACGTAAAAGGTGAGCGTGAGAAGCAGTTCGCTTACTCTGTCCATGCGGCGAGCGACGCCCATGGGTTCGTGCTCGGTGCTATCGTCACACCGGGTAACGTGCACGATAGTGTAGCGTTCCCCGATCTGCTCGACAAGGTCTCCGACCGCCTGATTCAACCGTTCGCCGTCGCTGCCGACTCCGCCTATAAAAATCCGGCCATTGCCAAGCTGCTGATTGACCGTGGGATCCTGCCGGTCTTCCCATACACTCGCCCGAAGGGTAAGAAGGGCGCCTTCAAGACCAAGGATTTCATCTACGACGAGCACCATGACGTCTACATCTGCCCAAACAACGAGTTATTAACGTACAGTACGACGATGCGCGAGGGGAAACGCAAGTACGTCTCGAATCCCGCGGTTTGTGTGAACTGCCCGCTGCTCGAGCAGTGCACGAAGAGCCAGAAGCACCAGCGGATAATCGAGCGACACCTCTGGCAACCCTATATGGACGAGGTCGAAGACCTCCGCCACACGGAATTGAACCGCAACATCTATGACCGTCGTAAACAGACGGTCGAGCGCGTGTTCGCGGACGCAAAAGAGAAGCATGGCATGCGTTGGACCCGTTATCGGGGACTTGAAAAAGTTTCAATGCAGGCGATGCTTACTTTTGCTGCCCTCAATCTCAAGAAGATGGCGGGCTGGGCATGGAAGAACGCCCAGCCCGCCTGAAAAGGGGCTCGGGCAGAGCGCCTAAAGGCCCGAAAACGACAAAGTCACGTTTCAGTTCGCCTGAAACGTGACTTTGTCTACAATCTG
>NZ_JACSLL010000030.1:0-1686 GCF_018618135.1 Exiguobacterium sp. s28
TGAAGTGCTCCCTGTCAAGTAGACAGGACAAATAATGAAAACCAGCCTAGGCGGCTTGAGACCTGTATTCGACAGGGCTCAAGCCGTTTAGTCGTTTCTGGAAACGATCGTGGTTGTAGAACGATATGTAGTTCTCGATGGCCCTCGTGAGTTCGCTATAGGCCTGGAACTCACGCAAGTAGTACATCTCCACTTTCAAGGTGCCCCAAAAACTCTCGATCGGGGCGTTGTCGATGCAACGCCCGACCCGGGACATGCTGCGGGTCATTCCCGCGTCTTCTACCATCCGTTTGAACCCTCTTGAGGTATATTGGAACCCTCGGTCGCTATGGATCATCGGACGTGCTCCTGTACGGAGCCCCGCGATGGCTGGCATCATCGTCTGGAAGACGAGCCCGTTGTTGTTGGACCTTCCGATGCGGTAGGCGACGATCGAGCCGTCATACAGGTCGATGATCGCGCTCAGATACGCCTTCTTCCCGGTCCCATACTTGAACTCGGTGACGTCGGTGCACCATTTCTCGTCCGGGCGGGACGCACTGAATTCTCGGTTCATCAGGTTCTCGGCCACATGTTGCGGCGTTGACTTCTTATGTCTCTTCTGCTTCCGGCGGATGACCGATTGGATCCCATGGCTATGCATCAAGCGATAGATTCGCTTTTCATTGAATGGGGACAGGCTCTGTTGCCGGCGCAGCCGATTGATTGTCATCGTGATCCGACGGTACCCGTATGTGCCGTTCGCCTGGTCATAGAGTAGACGAATGTCCTCCAGAAGCTTCTCGTTCTCTTCTTGACGCACCGGTATGGTGCGGTTCAACCATTTGTAATAGGCCGCCCGTGAGATGCCGGCGACTCGACAGAGGAGGACGACCGAGATGGCCTCCTCTTCGTATAATTCTTTGATGGCGATATATCGTTGCTGTAGCCGTACCTGGCTGATCACGACCTCCTCTCGATCTCCTCTAACTTTTTTAGGAACAGGTTGTCCGCACGAAGAAGTTCGTTCTCAAGCTCCATTTGCCGGATCCGGCGTTTCAGCTTCTCCTCTTCACTTAGTTCGTCCTCTGGCTTCGTACGCCCACGGCGGTCCAGGAGCGCTTCTGCCCCGTCCGTGTCATACTTCTTGACCCAGCCATAGATTTGCCCATAAGACACCTGATATTGTTCCGCGGTCTGTTGGTAGTTGCGTCCATTCTCCAAACAGTATTTCACGATCTCGAAGCGCTCTTCGAATGTAGTTTTTCTTCCTTTTGTCATAGCTCGATTCATCCCTTTTCTCGAATCTGTTAACTCGCTATGACTAGTATACTTCTTAATCCATTTTCGAAGAACAGATCCATCACTGATTTGATGGTTGGAGAGGACTTCCACCGTGGTGGCCCCATCGAGATAGTCACGGACGGCGGCAATCTTTTGTTCCTTGGTGTAATGTCTCCATGTCCTCGATTCCTTCAACGCGTCGATTCCGCCGGTATCGAATTTCACTTTCCACACCCGGAGAGTATTCTCAGAGACGTTATGCGCTTCCATGATTTCCTTCCACGTATAGGTTTCTTCTTCCATCATGCGCAGCGCAGCCAGTTTTTGTTCGATCGAATGCCGACTTCTCACCATAAAAAAACACTCCCCAATCAGATAAACAGATTTGTTATTTCATCTGTCTACCTATTGGGGAGCATATCA
>NZ_JACSLL010000004.1:0-212888 GCF_018618135.1 Exiguobacterium sp. s28
AAACGGCTTGAGCCCTGTCGAATACAGGGCTCAAGCCGCCTAGGCTAGTTTTCATTATTTGCCCTGTCTACTTGACGGGGAGCAGTTCATTGTGGTCAGGTCCTTGTTGCATTTTGATTAGAAACGGCGGATATTGTCTGGATCTTCGTAATCGTTTCGGAGGGCCCGGTCATCGAGTCCACGCAACTTGTTCTCACGGTCAGTCAACTCGGATTTTTTATCCAATTTGTCCTGCTCGGGGTCGACGGCCCGGTTCGGATTGTCGGCCGTCGATTCGTTGAACGGTTTCGAATCGATTTCTACACCATCAGACGTATGGCGATCGTCCCGGTTCGCGTCACGATGTTTCGGGTCATTATATGGCTCCGAATCAATCTCCACACCATCGGACGTGTGATGATCTGAGCGGGTCGAACGGGTCGTGTCAGATTTCGGATCATTATACGGCGTCGAATCGATTTCAAGCCCATCGGCCGTATGGTGGCCTTGGTGACTCGTATCGTGTCTCGAGTCGGTATAAGGTGACGAATCGATCGTCAGCCCTTCATTATGACGACGCTCGAAATCTTCATCCACATAGATTAAAATCTTTCCAGCCTCGACATCGCTGTAGTGGCGCTTCACCTCGTCTTCGCTCAAGCCCATATTGCGAAGTCCGGCATGGACGTCCTCATGTCCGCTCAAGAAAGCCCGTACCTTATCAAACCAGCCGGCGTGGTGTGCTGCTTCGGTATGGACGTCCGTTTGACGACGCAAAATCGAGACGTTATCTTCATGTTTGGCGACGACATAGATGTCTGAGTCTTTATAGCCCTTCGCACGCAACTCCTCGACTTTTCCGAGTGCCGCGTCCTGTGTGTCATACATGCTGATAAACCGTTTCTCACTCATCTTCGTTTCCTCCTTATAATCGACGGTGGTCTTCTAGACCGGAATGTCCGCGGACGATCGGGTCCTCTTTCGTACCGCGAGGTTCTTCGTCGTGATCATTGAATGGCTTCGCGTCGAAGGCGATGCCATCCGCTTCTTCCCCTTTATCATGGTCGAGTTCACTATCTTTCTTATACATATTCGGATAGCGTTCGTATGAGTGTTTATCGATGTAAAGCAATAATTTGCCGGCATCGATCGACGTATAATACTCTTCAGCCTCCGCATCACTGAGTCCCATGTTCCGCAATTCATCACGAATGCGGTCACTGCCGTGAAGGAACGCTTTCACACGGTCCAGCCAGTTGACATCACGAATCCCCGATTCGGCGTTCACATCGGTATGGTAGCGCAAGGCGGAAATTTCCCCGTCCCGCTTGGCCACGACATGCATGTTTTTCTCTGCTTCCCCAGCTTGTTTGAGTTCGTTCACCTTATCCATTACTTCTTGCTCGTTATGGAACAACCCAATAATTTTGCGATCCGACATGTTGTGCCTCCTTCGATTTCGTTTCATTTTTTAATTGACGTCACGCTATTAGTAATTTCCGTTCTAGCAAAGGTTCAAACAAAAAACGCCATCTCCTAGAGAGAATGGCGTGATCAATAATAAATCATTAACGTCTCATTGCCGAGGTGGCACCGCGTGTTCTTCCAGACGAACTCGACCAATGTCCACATGGCCATGAATCCGCTGATCGCAAGCAGGATGAGCGCATACACAGGTGTCAATTGAATCAAGAACGACCATCCGAGTGCGAACAAGATGGGCTGGGTCAATAACACGAAACCGACGTACAAGGCTATGATGAGCAATGCGAAGACAATCCGTCGTCCTAGCGTTTGGAAGTGGTGACGGAAACGCGTCAATAGGCCAAAGATGGCACCAGTCAATAGAACAGGGAGGACGAAGCCGAAATAATCGAGCGGGTAAGGCGTAGCGGGTGCCGTGAACAAGCGCAGACTGAACACATCATCCATCACAAGCAATAAGTTGGCGTAGGCGAATGCCAAAATCATACCGAGTAGCCAACCGAATTGATTCCAGACGCGACGAGATGACTTGATTGCCTCAATTTTCGTATAGGCTAAAAAGGAGACATCACGCATCTCGACATCCTGGAGCTTGACTTGAACTTCGTTGAGCCGCTCAATCGCCCAATCGAATTCCCGATTCGCCTGCGCTTTCTCATGAGGTTTCAATTCATCCGTCGCCTCAATCATCATATGGTAGCGACGTTGGTACTCCTCGTTTGTCGCCGGTTGTTCAATTAAAAATCGAGCATAGTCGTGCGGGTTTTGTTTCGTGAGTCCTTCGAGAGGCTGCCCGTTCTTTTCCGCCTGTTGAATATAGCCGGCTAAACTGTCGAGCAAGCGATCGGCTTGCTGCTTGTCATCTAATAAGTCGTTTAAATGCGTACGGACTTGATCGTAAAACTGTTGAACGACCGGGTCGTTCGATACGTGTGGTTTCAGAAAAATTCCTCTCTTCTTCTTGATAAGTTGTTCATACAGGTGGTTTGTCATTATGGGTCAAGGTCAGCGATTCAAAATCGCCTTGCTCGATACTGCGGATGAGAATCTCACTTCCCCCCATATTAGTGGCCAAAGGGATGGAATAGACATCACAGAGACGCATCAAGGCACTCACATCAGGTTCGTGCGGTTGAGCCGTCAATGGGTCACGGAAGAAAATAATCATGTCCATCTCACCCCGGGCGACGGCGGCACCGATTTCTTGGTCTCCGCCGAGCGGGCCCGACTGAAAGCAATGGACGGGCAATCCGGTCGCCTCGGCAATGCGCTTACCGGTCGTGCCAGTGGCGAACAGATGGTGTTTTTCCAAGACATGAGCGTAGGCTTTCACAAGTACGATTAAATCATCTTTCTTCTTGTCATGGGCAATTAGGGCGATGTTCATCTTACTTCCTCCTCAAAAAGACTTCTTCTTTTAATTCGTATCACATTTGACCTAGAAAGACACGCCTTCTTTCTTTAAGAATGCTTTCTGAAAAAGCAGTTTTCCCATCAAGTCTTTATCGGGAAATAGGAAATGGCAAGGTTTAGGTAGATGAAAATGTTGGTATTTATACAAAGAGTCAAATAAATGAAATCATTTTTAAAAAGAGATGGGAGGAAGATGTTAGATGAACGAAACTACTTATAATTTCAACACGTTCATGTCATGGCTGCCTGAGCTTTTGCTCGCATTGCTTATTCTTGTCGTCGGATTCATTTTGGCGAAAGTTCTGGAAAACGTGACGCGCAAAGCGCTTCGCAAAGCACGCCTCGACGATCGTGTCGGTGTCAAACCAGAAGGGGAACCTGGAAAACCGGGTAAAGAGGAGAAACGATGGACGCCTGAGCGAATCATCGGGAAAGTCGTCTTCTTCGGCGTATTGCTTCTCGCATTTTTAATCATCTTCGAATTCATGAACGTACCGGCTATCACACAACCGTTCAGTCAAATCTATGCTGGCTTCTCTGGGTTGATCACAGGGGTCATCAAAGCGGGTCTCATCTTGCTCGTCGCATGGATTATCGCGACGCTCTTGAAAAAAGGTATTCAAATGGCGGGTCATCGCCTCAACTTGAACAAGTTGATGGAGAAGACGGGCCAAGAGTCGACGAGCGTCAATCAGACGAAATGGGTCGACACGGTCGCCAATATCGTCTTCTACCTCGTCTTATTGTTAGCTCTTCCGGCGGTGCTTGATGCGCTTGGGTTGCAAGGCATCAGCGGACCGTTTGAAGACTTGTTGAACAGTTTCCTCGCCTTCATTCCGAAACTTGTCGCGGCTGCACTCATCTTCGCGATTGGTTATATCGTTGCGAAAATCGTCCGTGACATCTTGACGAAGTTCTTGGAAGCAGCAGGTCTTAACCGCTTCGCTGAAAAACTGCACTTGTCAGATTACGTAAAAGGGTCAAGTCTCGCGAAAGTGGTCGGTACGATCGTCTTCATCTTGATTATGATCCCGGTCACGATTTCAGCGCTTGAAGCGCTCGATATTCGCGGAATCTCGGATCCAGCCATCTCGATGCTCAACGACGTCTTGGCAATGATTCCAAATATCATCGTGGCCATCGTCTTGATTCTCGCAGGTGTCTTCCTTGCTAAATGGTTGAAAGGCGTCGTTGTGTCTCTCCTTGAGAACTTAGGCGTCAACTCACTCGCTAGTAAAATGGGTCTCGGTGGTCGCTCGTCGTCATCGACATCGATCGCGCAAGTGATCGGAACAATCGTTCAAATCATCATCATCTTGTTGTTCGTATCGGAAGCCCTTCAAGTCGCAAACCTCGACTTTATGGCTTCGCTCGCGACAGCCATCTTCGCATACTTGCCAATGGTCATCGCTGCCATCGTTATCTTGGCGGTCGGTTTCTGGCTCGCGAACATGGCAGAGCGTCTCGTCGGCAGTGTGCTCGTAGATGGAGCTGGCCAACCGAGCGTCCTGCGCCACGTCGCGAAGTACGCGATTCTTGGAATCGCCTTCTTCATGGCCATCAGCCAACTTGGCATTGCGCCAATGATCGTCAATACGGCATTCTTGCTCATCCTCGGTGCAGTTGCTCTCGCCTTCGGCCTTGCCTTCGGTCTCGGCGGACGTGAGACAGCAGCTCGCTACTTGAAGAAAGCTGAGAAGCGAATCGATGAGACAGAAGTGTCAAAAGAAGGTCTCGAGCAAGAAAAAGCCCAAATGAACCAAGAAGCCGAGGCTGCGAAGCGACAGGCGAAACAAGGCATGGAGCAGTCGAAGCGTGAAGCGGATCAAACGAAACAAGAGTTGAAACGTGAAACGAATCGTCCGCAAGCCTCACAATCTGATGTGACGAACGTGGACGGTCCAGAACCGAACCCGTTCCATGACAACATCACACCAGATCAAGACAATCGTTCACTTGATGACAACGAAGGTCCACGTCGTCCGTAACGGTGAAGGACGGGTCCCTAAAAAGGGGCCCGTTTTTGTATTTCTGTAAAAAAGTGTCACTTTTGTCGATATAATAAGAAAGAGGTCGATGAAAAGGCAGGAGTGAGGGGAAGATGTTTCAACGATTTCAACACACATTAATCATGAATTACATATGGGGTTCAGGCATCGCCGTGTTCGGTGTCGGGGGGCTGTTCATCTTTCAGACGCTCGATTTATCCAAGACGGAGATGCTCATCCTCTTGGCTATCATGGGGCTGTCCGGGATGATGATGATTGGGCTTGAACTGCTCCTTTATCGACGTCACATCCGGCCGATCCGTCGTGTGTTTCAAACAGAGACACCAACGTATGAGGAGCTTCAACAGGCGTTCGATCAAACGAGTCACTTTCCTACGTTGACGGTGAAACGGATTCTCGGTCCACATTTGTTCGGCTTGTCCGTGCCGGCGATGAGTATGACGGCACTCGCCATCGAACAAGGGTGGATTGACTTGCCGTATCGGTTGATTGGCTTGGCGGCGTTCGGTGCTATTTTAATCGCCATCTTGCATGCGTTGATTGAATTCTTTTTGACCTATCGCTCGGTTGAACCGTTGTTGCTTCAGTTGCAGGAGATGAGCGGAAACTTGTACGGGCGGCCGCTCCAAGCGACGTATCGCTCCATTAGCGTCCGGACGAAACTATTGATCAGCATGCTCGTCATCGGTGTGTTCCCGGTCGCATTGTTCATCCTCGCGTCCGGGGTGCAACTGTCGACTGTCAATCAGGTCGATGCATACTGGCAGTGGGCGGCTGTGATTTTAGTCGTTATCATCGGGGTCGCGACGTTTAGCAGCTTTTTGCTGTATGACAACATCAAACGTCCAATCAGTGCATTAACCGAAGGGGTCGCCGCGTTAGATGCCGGACGATTGAATCAGATTGATAACCCTTACTCGGATGAGTTCGCCCAACTCGTCACGGGCTTTAATCAGATGGTCACGAACGTCACGTATCGAGATGCGGAAAACGAGCAACTGTTGAACAGTCTGTTCGTCTTGTTCGCTGCAACACTCGATGCCCGGGATTCGTATACGGCCGGGCATTCCGAGCGAGTCGCCGCCTATTCTGTCGAGTTGGCACAGGCGCTCCAGTTGCCGGCCGGACAAATCGAGCTGCTCCGCAAATCGGCGCTACTCCACGATATCGGGAAGATTGGTATCCGTGACGATGTGTTGTTGAAGGAAGGGAAGCTGACGGATCATGAGTTCGCGCAAATTCAAGAACACCCGACCATCGGAATTCATATTTTGAATCAAATTTCCCTCCCGGCTGCGTTACAACCGATATTGGCAGGTGTCCGGTCCCATCATGAACGGATTGATGGGCGCGGATATCCGGATCGGTTGGTCGGAGAGGAGATTCCGCTCTTCGGTCGTATCATGGCAATCGCCGACGCATATGACGCTATGACCTCCGACCGTCCATATCGGGACGGGATGCCAGTCGAGAAGGCTCTATCGATTTTAGAGAGCGGTCGCGGTACACAGTGGGATCCGGCGTTCGTCGATGTATTCATTAGGTTAAGACGTCAGGCCATCTCTGCTTAAACAAACAGGTCCGCCCCACAATTGGGCGGACCTATTTGTTAAAAGAACGTTTCAATGAGATACACCCCGGTGATGCCGCCGATGACGACGAGCATCAAGTTGACCCGAAGGAATGCGAGCGTTGCGGCGACCACCCCACCCGCTAAAGCTGACGTAAGACTAGTCGTTGCCTGCAGGATGCCCGGGAAAATGAGACTGGCGAGCACCGCATAAGGCGTGAAGAGTAAAAACCGCTTCAAGAGCGGAGGTAATTTCAAGTCCCGGAGCCATAGCAGCGGAACGAGCCGCGGAATGTATGTGACGAGCGCCATGGCAAGGACGAGCAACAAGAGGCTGATCATGTTTCGTCCTCCTTATACAGCAAGGCTCCGGCTCCAGCGGCGACAATCGTGGCCAAGATGATGCTCAAGCCGGACGACAGCGGGATGAATGGAGAGACGCCGAAGTAGAGAATGGCTTGAGTCAAGACGGCGATTGCAGCCACGACAATGACCGGTTTGCGGGTAAGGGATGGGACGAGTAGGCCGATGAACATGGCGTACAAGGCGATGCCCATACTCGCTTGGACCGAGGCGGGCAAGCCGAAGGCGAGAAAGACGCCAATCCATGTTCCGACGTTCCAAGCGAGAAAGGCGATCATATTCAACCCGAGCACAAAGTGGCCGCGCGTCGATTCGTCACGCGTCGAGGCGACACTGAACGTCTCATCGGTCACGCCGAACGCGATGGCGGCCAGAAATCGATTCGAGGTCGTCTCGAGACGCTGGGACAACGACGCCGACATGAGGAAGTGCCGTAAGTTCAGGATGAACGTCGTCAAGATAATCTCCCAATACATCGAACCGGCCATGATCAGTTGGACGCCAATAAATTGACTGGCGCCGGCAAAAATGAATAATGACATGGCGAGCGTGATGACGTTTGGCATATCGAATGATTTCGCAAGCAGCCCGAAAGCGATGGCAATCGGGATATAGCCGACAGCGACGGGAATACCGGCACGCATGCCGGAACGGAAGGCGTCCTTATTCGGGATCGGTGTCATTTGCGAGACCGGAGTTGCCATGAGAACCCCTCCATTTCATAGATGATTAGTTGTGGATTCGAGATTGGGTCACGCTTTCCTGCTCGAACCCGAAAAAAATAGGGTATATATAGGCGATAAGGAGTGTGAATATATGAGTCGTGCAGAAGAATTTATCGCATCGTATCACCGGATCGAGGATCATTTGAGTCGCGAGATGGGGGACGGCCAGCATTTCAGTTTCAGCAACATGGTCAATCGTCTTGCCAAACATAACCCAATCATTGAACGTTACAAAGAAGATTTACATCAAATGAGCCAATTGCGAAACGCCATCGTCCACGAGCGGCGCGAGCCAGATTTCATCATCGCGGAACCGCATGAATCGCTCGTTAATTTGATTCTCGAGGTGGAGAAAGAACTCCTTCATCCGCGTCAAGTCATTCCGATGTTCCGTAAAATCGTGACGACGTTCGACGCCGACGACTCGTTGGTCGACGTGCTCGGTGAGATTCGGGATAAGAACTACTCGCAGTTCCCGGTCTATAATCATGACGGGTCGTGGCGCGGATTATTGACGAAAAAAGGAGTGACCAGTTGGCTCGCCGAAACGGTCGACGGGCCTCGTGTGTCACTCGAAGGCGTGCAGGTCAAGCACGTGCTCCATCACGACCCGCACCTGCGACGGTATCGGTTTATCGCGAAAGAGACGTCGGTCATCGAGGCGCATCATCATTTCATCAACATGAAAGACGGAGTTCGGCTCGATGCCTTATTGATTACCGAGACAGGACAAGAAGATGAACCTTTGCTCGGGATCATCCGGCCGCAAGATATTTTATACGTCATCGGTTGAGGCGCCGTGCTCGATGGCGACCTCATATTGGGTGACCGTGTTTCCAAGGACGATGGGCTTCACTTCAGAAGTACCGTCGTCCCGTTTTTTATGGGCATGTTTATACGCTCCGCTATCACGCCAATTTTCGAAGCTCGCCGCATCGCGCCATGTCGTCATGATGACGACTTGATCTTTCGTCTCGTCCGACGTATCGGTCAACACTTGCATCCGAACGAACCCATCCATCGACTCGATGCCTTTCGTCGTCTGGAAACGGGCCGTGACCGCAGCGACTTTCCCTTTTTCAACGTCTAGTTTGTTCATGACAATCCACATGCACATGTCCTCCTCTGCGATATCGTACGCGTCCATTATACCTTGAACGCATTCAATGAATCGCTCGAGATGCTCGCGTCAACGTTTCGCCCACCAGTCCTCGAACGTCCAGTTTTGTTGTTTGATTATCGTCGCTTCTTTTACACCGACATAACGAAGATGCCACGGTTCATAATTGTAGCCGGTGATTTTCTCTTTGCCTTTCGGATAGCGAACGATGAACCCGTAACGGTGTGCCTGTTGGAGCATCCATTTTCCTTCAGGGGTTTGGTCGAACGAGGCATAGAGCCCCATTCGCATCCGCGCACTCGTCATATCGACGGCGAGTCCGGTCTGATGTTCGCTATGGCCGGGACGGGCGACATATTTTGAGGCGTATGCCGTGCCGCGGGTATTGACCCAATACGTGTAAAGCGATTTTTGCGTGGCATAGGAGCGATAGGCACTGAGCGCATACAGCGTATGTCCTTCTTTTCGACCGGCATAATAGAGACGAGCGAGGGCGTGAGCGGCTTCAGCGGCCATGAGGGTGCGCTCGCTTCCTTTTGTATAGACGGTCGGGATGGTCAACGTGACGAGTTGACGAGAGCGATACGTGCTCGATAGTCCGTGTTGTTTATTGACGAGTCGAAGCCGTTCTGTAGCCGTAAGTGTTGGGATCCCGGCTTTCAAATTACTAGACGGAGTGTAGTAGCGTGTGCCATTGATGTAGACATTCGACCAGCTTCGGTTGTAGGTCGTGTAGCGGACAGGCGTATTGGTCAAAAGCGTCTTGGCGACCGGAGACGATTGCATCGCCCGCCAATACAATTTCGTCGTCTTGATGGTATAGCCTGGCTGAGGTGAAGGCGTCGCGGCAAAGGTGGACGTGGTGGGGAAGATGAGCAACAGGACGAGGAGTACACGGATGAGCTTCACAGGAAAGACCCCCTTTTTTGCTGGATAGTCTTCTTTTCCCGGTTTTTAAGGGGATGAAAAGAAGAGAAATTGGGGAATAGTGAACAGGACTGTCTCCGTCTCTTGACCTGCTTCCTGTACTGCGCGAGCCCGATGTGATGGAGAGCGGGAAGTAGTACACTAAATGTAAGAGAATGGTTGAGACTAGAAAGGAGTGAGCGTATGGAACTCATTTTTGGTTTACCGTTATTGTTGCTCGTCTTGTTCTTCGCCTTTTTGTATTTCAACATCAAAGGGTTATCGAACATGTGGAAAGACTATGATCGGACGAAGTCGATGATGCCGCTCGGGTTCTTTATCGTCGGGATTATCGGAATCTTCACCGGCGTTTGGACGTGGCTCGTCATCTTGATTTACTATGCAGTCCGTCCGAAAGCCTGACCTGACACCATGTGCGAAAGCGCATGGTGTTTTTTGCTATACTGTGGGTGAGGTGTTGTCATGGAGAAATTGATCAAGGCGTGGTTCATCATCACGCTCATAACGTTTGTATTATTCAAACTCGGCGAGACGATGACTGCCGCCTATACAGAAACGGCGGGTGAAGGGAATCCCTACGTGCTCGTCTTGCTCATCGGTTGGCCGTTCGTCCTGTTGTTCATCTGGATTACGATTCGGCTTGCTCGGCGTGCGGTCGAATCGGTTCATCGCCTGGGACGAGTCGGTCTTTTAGCCGGAAGCCTCGTGATGGCGGGAATCGGTCTATATATCAACGCCGGTCAAGCGGCTTCGCTCCGGGCTGGAATCCGTGCTTCTGAGAATGCGGCGTACGCATCAGGATGGAACCAGTTCACGAACATCATTTATGCGAACCAATTGACGTTTTTCGTCTTGACGGTCAGTTGCATGGCAATCGGGGTAGCGTTCTCCTTCGTCACGCGAAAACAAACGAACGAGGAACGGCTCAACTAGCCGTTCCTCGTTCTTGTTCACTGCAATTTGTTTTGATAGAGACGAGCGTACCGGTCGGCCGCGATGATGGCATCGGCCACTTGTTCAGCGGTCACATCGAACCCACTATGAATCGTCTCACCTTCCGCCGTTGCCGCTTGACCGACTTTTAGGATGTCTTCACGGGAAGCGTCTTTCAACTTCACGTCTTCGAGTGTGACCGGCAACTCGAGCGCCATATACAAGGCGACGTAGCGGTCGAACTCTTCCTGCGTTCGGCCTTCGAGCGCAAGTTGGACGAGTGTGCCGAACGCGACTTTTTCCCCATGCGTCAAATGGTGGATGTCTCCGTGGAGGGCGGTGAAGCCGTTATGAATGGCGTGGGCCGCTGCGAGCCCGCCGCTTTCAAAACCGAGACCACTTAGAAGTGTATTCGCCTCAACGACGGACTCGAGTGCCGGAGTGACGACTTTGGCCTTCACCGATTCATAAGCAGGGATTCCGTAATCGAATAGCACCTCTTCGCAGCGTTTGGCGATGGCTTCCGCCGCAATCGTCGGGACACCACCCGCCATCGTTTTGCCGCCGAAGGCGAGGACGCTCCGGACTTCGACCCATGTCGCGAGCGCATCAGCAATCCCCGAGGCGAGGAATCGGGCCGGGGCCTCGGCGATCAATTTCGTATCGACGAGGACCAAATCCGGGTTCTTTTTATAGAAGCGATAGCTTTCAAAGTTTCCTTCATCCGTATAGATGACGGACAAGGCGCTCGTCGGGGCATCCGTTGAGGCGATGGTCGGGACGATGACGATGCGGGCATCGAGTTCGTCGGCGACAGCTTTCGCCGTGTCGAGCGTTTTTCCGCCGCCCATTCCGATGACGAAAGCAGTATGGCTCTCTGCTGCCGCTTTGGCGATCCGTTCAATCTCGTGACGTGACGCTTCCCCGACAAAATCGGCCTTTTCTGCGTTCACGCCACTCGACTTGAGTGAATCGGTCACCCGTTCCCCAATCAAGCGCCAGACGATGTCATCGGCAATCAAGAGAGCCTGTGATCCAAAATGGCTAACGTGTTCCCCGATGCGATCGATTGTATTTTTTCCTTGCACGTACTTGGCCGGACTGATAAATACGCGTTCTGACATATTCAACATCCTTTCTAAAGTAACAGTGACGACAGGACAACAGTAGGTTTGTTCCCGATACAGCCCCTCCTTCAAACAGTCCTACATGTGACATCTCGGTGAAACTGTTTTGGACTTCCTTCACAACCCGCCAATAATCACGAGTACCACAATCAAAGCGACGACGGCAAGAAATCCCCAGTCGAGTACATGCTTCATCACGGTCGTTCCCTCCTGCCAGCTGATGAGACCAGTATAGATGGTGGATTGATTTCTGCCATTCTAAAAATAGGACCGGGTCAAAAAAAGAGTAGCGTTACGGGTTACAAGGTTTGAATGAACTCACAGCGGGAACAACTCTTTCGTATGCTTAATTTAGAAGGAGGAATTTGCAATGTCTAAACATGTACTGATTGTCACGACTTCTGCGAATCAACTGGAGAACGGTCACGCGACAGGGCTTTGGCTCGAGGAGTTTGCTGCACCGTATCTTCAATTCGAGAAACAAGGTTATAAAGTCACAGTAGCGAGCATCGAAGGTGGAGACGTGCCAATCGATGCGAACAGCCTAGAAGGCGATTTGCCGCAAGAGGTGTTGGACACGAAGCACCTGTTGAAAGATACGGCGCGACTCGATCAAGTGGCCGATGACACGTATGACGCAGTCTTCCTTCCGGGAGGACACGGTACGGTCGTTGATTTCCCGAACAGTGAAACGTTACAGCGTGTCATCCGTGATACGTATGAAGGCGGAAACGTCGTCGCGGCCGTCTGTCATGGACCGATTGGACTCGTCAACGTTAATTTGAGCAACGGAGATCCGCTCGTCAAAGACAAGCGCGTGACAGGATTCACGGATGCCGAGGAACGCGAGATGCAGCTTGACTCAGCGGTACCTTTCCTCCTTGAATCGGCGATGCGCGAGCGCGGTGGAAAATTTGATGGCGCAGACAACTGGGCTGTCAACGTAACGGTCGACGAACGTCTCGTTACCGGACAAAATCCGCAATCTTCAGAACAAGTCGGGGCAGAAATCGTCAAATTGCTCGGATAATCCCACAGACAGCTTAGGTTATTCCTAAGTTGTCTTTTTTTCGGACATATGTCCTTTTCAAGCCTTCTCATCTCACGTAAAGTCAGACGAGGAGATAGGAGGAAATCGGATGGGTCTGTTATTTGCCGTGCTTTCGGGCACGTTCATCGCATTGCAAGGGATCTTTAATGCCAAGCTCGGCTACGCGGTCGGTGCTTGGATGTCGGTCACGGTCGTTCACCTCGTTGGTCTTGTACTTGCTCTTCTCATTTATGCGTTCAAGCGGGATGCAGACATGACGGCGTTTCGGCGCGTACCTTGGTACTATAGCTTGGGCGGTCTGTTCGGGGTGTTTGTCGTTTTCGGAGAACTGACCGCTATTCAACAGCTCGGTGTGACTTGGGCGA
Organism: Exiguobacterium sp. s28; assembly: GCF_018618135.1. Classification (NCBI taxonomy): domain Bacteria; kingdom Bacillati; phylum Bacillota; class Bacilli; order Caryophanales; genus Exiguobacterium; species Exiguobacterium sp. s28. The sequence continues at coordinate 13,068 of NZ_JACSLL010000004.1, forward strand.
TCTGCGTCTTGCTCGTCGCCCAATTGATCGGGGCGTTTTTGATTGATGTGAACGGATGGTTTGGTGTGAAACGGAAACCGCTCAACCAAGGTCAGCTCACAGGACTTGCCTTGATGGTCGCCGGGATTGGCATTTACACGTTCACGTAAGGGGGAGACGGATGAAAGTAGAGGCAGCACTAGAACGACTCGGGTGGGCCCACCTGTTCTCGGAACAAACATTAGAGGCATCGACGATTGTGACGTATCCGTCCGGAGCGATGCTCTGCACGAACGATAACCCGATCGAGTCTCTCTTCGTCGTGTTAGAAGGGCGTGTCAAAATCTATACGTTGAGCGAGGAAGGCAAGTTGCGCTTGCTCCGTTTAAAGATGGCCCCAACATTGATTGGGGATATCGAATACGCCAGCGGACGCAACGTACTCCACACGGTCGAGGCGGTCGGGGCAGTAACCTGTCTGCGCGTGCCGTTTGATGTGCTCCGCACGCATAACCGAACGATCGAGTTCACGGAGCATCTTCTGCGCGGCGTATCTGAGAAACTGTTCATCGAGGCGAATGCCTCGTCGAACCATCTCATGTCGACACTCGAAGAACGATTGGCGGGATATCTCGTCTCGCTCAGCGAATCAGGGAACGACTTGTTCCAAGACGAGATGAGTCAGTTGAAACGAAAAGAAGTGGCGGAATGGCTCGGGACGAGTTATCGTCATTTGAATCGGACGTTACAATCGTTCGCGGATGAAGGACTCGTCGAAAAGACGCGGACAAAAGTAACGATTTTAGATGCGACTCGATTAAAAGAACGTGCCAATGGCATGTTGTACGAATAAGGAGGCAACTCATGATAGTAGGAATCATCTGTTCGGCGGTAGCCGGCGCATTCATTAGTGTACAAGCTGCAGTCAATGCCAAAATGAACGCCCATCTGGGGGCATGGGCGACAACGGTGCTCGTCTTCATCGTCGGCTTGCTTGGATCGCTCGTCCCACTCGCTTTGTTCGGTGGTAATGTTCACGGCGTATTCGAAATCTCGCCGATATACGCGCTCGGTGGGTTGCTCGGGGTCGGTGTCGTCTTCTGTGTGATGCGAAGCATTCAATTGCTCGGACCGACGCTATCGGTGTCCATCATTCTCGTATCTCAGTTGATATGGGCGCTCGCCGTCGACTTAACGGGAGCGTTCGGGATGCAACAGTTGTCACTGTCCCCAGGGCAGGTCATCGGGTTGATGGTGTTGCTCTTAGGCGTCATCGTCTTCAAACAATCTCAAGCGGCGGCCCTGCATCAGGAAGCCGCACCCGAAGCCACTTCACGTTGAAGGGGCTTTTTTCTTGAGTGAAACGGGTACAGGTGAATAACAAATCTTTGATATGATGAGATTGTAGTACGAAATATACGCAGAGGTGATGAAAACAGTGGATTCTTCCATAGTGATCGATTTACTGATCGTTTTATTCTTGATCGTGTTGAACGGGATTTTCGCGATGACGGAAATCGCACTGATCTCGTCCAAACCGGCCAAACTTGAAGTCGAGGCGAGCCGTGGTAAACGCAGTGCCGAAATCGCACTCAAGTATTCAAAAGATCCGACCGACCTGTTATCGACGGTCCAAGTCGGAATCACGTTGATCGGTATCATCAACGGGGCTTACGGGGGTGCGCGTTTCTCGGCGCCGCTCGCCGATGTGTTCGCCAATCTTGGCATGAGTCCCCAGTACGCACCGACCGTCGGTTACGTCGTCGTCGTCACGATTATTACGTATTTGTCGCTCATCATCGGTGAGCTCGTGCCGAAACGGATTGCGCTCGTGGCTCCGGAAAAAGTCACGATGGCGATCATTCCGGCACTCGACTTATTTAGTAAAGTGATGCGACCATTTATTTGGATTTTGTCGAAGTCGACACTTTTCCTTTTCAAATTGCTTGGCCTGAAAGCGGAGCAGTCGAGTGGTGAGACCGAGCTCGAAATCAAGCAACTCTTGTTCGAAGGAGCCCAGCAAGGGGCATTCGCACACGAGGAAGTGCAGCAGGTCGAGCGTGTGTTTGCGTTCCATGACCAGCTGATTTATGAATTGATGCAACCGCGGACGACGCTGGAATGGGTCGACCTTGAAGACGATATGGACGATATCAAGAAATCGATTTATGAGAGTAAACACAATAAACTCCCGGTCGGGCGCGATACGCTCGACGAGTTCGTCGGTTACATCGATGTCCGTGACATTTTGACATTATCGACGCTTCGGGAGCCCTCACAAATTTTGAAGCGAATCAAACAACCACTCATCGTCCCAAAACAGCGAGAAGCGAGCCAAGTGTTGCAGATGATGCAAAAGAATGGCGTCGAAATCGCCTTCGTGCTCGATGAGTACGGCGGATTCCTCGGGATGGTCACATTGTTCGATATTCTAGAAGAAATCGTCGGCGAAGTGATGATTGAAGAAGAGACACCGGAAGTCGTGCGCCGTGAAGACGGTTCGTACTTGGCCGATGGTTTGCTCGGGATTGAGGATTTGAAGCGGACGTTCGGAATTCGAGACAATCGTTTTGATGAAGGGCGTAACTCGTATCATACTCTTGCCGGACTTGTTATTTATGCGCTCGGCGATTTCCCAAAACGGGGAGACGTTGTCGAAGCATATGGTCTTCGATTCGAGGTCGTCGATATGGACGGCAAACGTGTTGACCAAGTGCTCGTATCGATGTTGCCTGAACAAACAAAAGAAGACTGACGCCGCGGCGTCAGTCTTCTTTTTTAGGCGCGTTCCATGTCTCGAATGCCGCCTGCATGAGGACGCGGGCGGTATGAAGCATCGCCCGTTCGTCCACATCGAAGCGGGGATGATGATGAGGGAAGACGGCACCGACTTCCGGGTTACCGGCTCCTGTGAAGAAGAAGCTGCCCGGTACGTGTTGCATATAATAGGCAAAATCTTCTCCGACCATGAGCGGGGACATCTCGATGACGCCATCGGTGCCAACGACGCGAGCGGCGCTGCGACGGACGTGATCGGTCTCGATGGGATGGTTGATCACGGCGGGGTAGCCCCGGATATAGTCGAGCTCGTAGTGCGCTTCGCTCGCCGAACAGATATGGGCGATAGTCCGCTCCATCTCGGCGATGATGCGTGTTTGCGTCTCCGGTGTGAACGTCCGTACCGTGCCAGACAGCTTCGCTTCATCGGCGATGACGTTGAACGCCTGACCGGCAACGAACGTGCCGACAGTTAAGACGGCCGGTTCGAGCGGGTCGATGCGACGACTGATGACTTGTTGCAATTGGCTGACGATATTCGTTCCGACCATGACGGCATCGACCGTGTGTTGCGGGATGGCGCCATGACCACCTTTGCCTTTGACGGTCAGTTCGAAGCGATCAGCCGCGGCCATGATCGGTCCCGTCTTCACACCAATCGTCCCGTATGGAAGCGGGGTCCAAATATGAGAGCCGTAAATATAATCGACACCGTCAAGACACCCATCTTCGATCATCGGTTTGGCACCGCCTGGCGCGAGTTCTTCCGCGAACTGGTGAATGAGGACGACATCTCCCGGAAGGTCGATTTCCGTGAGTGCTTTCGCAAGGACGAGCAATGTCGCCGTATGCGCATCATGACCGCAAGCGTGCATCGAGCCATTTACTTTCGAGCGGTACGGGACGTCCTTTAAATCTTGAATCGGCAAGGCGTCAAAGTCGGCCCGAAACGCGATGGTCGGGCCTTCGCCGCCATGAATGCGTGCGACAACACCGTTGCCACCGACATGTTCGCGCACATCGAGGCCGAGGTCGCGCAAATAAGCTGCAATCGTCCGAGGTGTCTCTCGTTCTTCGAATGAAAGTTCGGGATGTTGATGGAAGTGGCGGCGGAGCGTCACCATCTCGTCGTATAGCTCAGTCAAGCGTGAATCGAGGTCAGTCACAAGCATGATTTACACTCCTGTCCGTTGATCATTTTTGGTTGAAGCAAGGTCCATACGTCGTGTGAATTCAAATCGTCGAGAATCGGACGATGTAATAAGGTTTGCGCTTCGTCAGCCGTCACCCATCTGGCATCACTGTGCTCCTCGGAGAGGGTGACGGTCGTCGCGACCGGGTGAGCCAAGTACGTCATGATGACGACTTGACGATCCGGGGCGGTCAAAAACGTCGTGGCGTACAACAATTGCTGGACCGCCACATGCAAACCGGCCTCTTCGAACACTTCCCGTTCAAGAGCGTGTTCGAGCGACTCGCCAAAGTCGAGTTTGCCTCCGACGAGTTCCCACGTGCCGGGATTGACCTCGTCATCATCAGCTCGTTTGATGATGAGCATGTGGTCGTCTTGCACAATCACCGCTTTCACGGCAACAACGATGGTAGGAACGGACATGATGACACTCCTTTGTATGAATTCGTGAGAGAACCCACAGCATATATGAATCATTTTCTACATATTCCCTAAGTTATGCTTATGGTATACGACAAAAGGGAATTAATACAGGAGAAAATCATGAAATGAGGTGTCGAAATGGGTTGGATTATCGCAATCGGTATCATCGTTGTCTTGGCGTTCATCTATTTTTCGATGTACAACGGACTCGTCAAATATCGGAACTGGGTCGACGAGGCGTGGGCACAGATTGATGTGCAGCTGAAACGGCGTTACGATTTGATTCCGAACTTGGTCGAAACGGTAAAAGGCTATGCCAAGCATGAGCAAGAGACGCTCGCAAAAGTTGTTGAGTTACGGAATCAACTCGGTTCGAAGACGAGCCGTCAAGAACAGATGGAAGTGAACGATCAATTGAGCGGCGCATTGAAGAATTTGTTCGCGCTTCGGGAGGCATACCCAGATTTGAAAGCGAACGAGAATTTTAAGATGCTCCAAGAAGAATTGACGCAGACGGAGAATAAAGTCGCCTATTCACGGCAGTTATATAACAATACGGTCATGAAATATAACACGAAAGTCGAATCGGTCCCGACGAACATCATCGCCTCCGTCCATAATTTTGAAAAACGCGACATGCTCGAAGCACGTGAGGAAGAACGCGAAAACGTGCGTGTCTCATTCTAATGGATTGGGGTGGCGACGATGATCCTGTATGAACAAATTCGTAAAAATAAAATCAAAACCGTGTTCATCGTGGCCGGATTCGTCCTGCTCGTCTTGGCCGTTGGAGTGGTCATCTCATATTTGAACTATGGTGACCCGCTCCCAGGCCTCATCTTCACTCCGGTGTTCTCGTTGTTTTATATCGGGATTGTCATCATGTCGAGCACGAACATCGTCATGAAGATGAACCATGCCCAAGAAATCACCTCGGTCGACCAGCACCGATTTCTGTGGCATACGGTTGAGAACATGGCCATGGTCGCGCGTGTCCCGATGCCGCGCATCTTTATCATCAACGATGCGTCACCGAATGCGTTCGCGACCGGCCTGAAACCAGAGAAAGCGGCCGTCGCCGTGACGACCGGACTGCTCGATCAGTTGACGCGAGAAGAAGTCGAAGGCGTCATCGCCCATGAAGTCGCCCATATTAAAAATTACGATGTGCGATTGGCGACGGTGACGCTCGCCCTCGTCTCGGTCATCGCCATCATGAGCGATATCGGCTCACGGATGCTCTTCTTCCGAAGTGTCGGTGGACGCCGCGACAACAACCAAAACCCGATTTTTATGATCGTCGGGCTGGTGTTATTGATTCTTGCGCCGCTCATCGCCACGCTCGTCAACTTGGCCATCTCGCGAAATCGCGAGTTTTTGGCGGATGCGAGCGGGGCCGAGTTGACACGTAATCCGGATGCGCTCGCGTCGGCGCTAGAGAAAATCGCGAATATCCAAACACCGGTGAAGGAAGCCTCTCGCGCCTCGGCGTCGCTCTACTTTTCAGACCCGCTTAAGAAAAAGCTGAGCGGTCTGTTCTCGACGCACCCGAACCCGGCTGAACGGATTGCCAGACTTCGCAGTATGTAGCCTATAACGAAGGTCCTCTTTTTAGAAGAGGGCTTTTTTGTACGTGAATAGGACCAACTCATTTCGCAAATCCAGTTTGTATCAATATTAAATGGGAATGATAGTAAAAAGAGGATGAAATGGAGGAGATTCCATTTTTGAGTCGGCACTCGAGTTAGGCATTGTCCTATTTTTATTGATTTATTCCATCACGGTTTCGCTCATGTTGATGTCAGTCAAAAAGAAGAGCTGAGTGAACGACAATTTTATTAACATATGAGCCAAGACGGCAAAAAGCCACCTCGTGCGCGAGGTGGCTTTCGTCAGTTACCCGGCGCGATGGCTCCGGAGTTTTTCAATCTCTTCGAGGACGAATTGGACGTTCGTTCCGACGATGACTTGAATGTGATTCGGGCTGACGACCTTGATGCCAGGGATGCCAGATTTCTTGATTTGGGCTTGGTCGACCGTATCCATGTCTTTCACATCGACGCGGAGACGTGTGACACATGACTCGATGCCCGTGACATTTTGATCGCCACCGAGACCATCGTAAATCATCGCTGCCATCGCTGAATATTGACCCCCAGCAGCGACTGGAGCCGTCTTCGTTTCGCCTTCAGGAGCAGTTTCGGTTGCGACTGCGTCAACAGCTTCATCTGACTCGCGGCCAGGCGTCGCCAAGTTGAGTTTGACGATCATGAAGCGGAAGATAGCGTAGTAGATGGCACCGAAGACGAGACCTTGAACGAGCAACATGTACGGCTGGTTCGCGAGCGGTAATCGTGAGCTGAGGACGAAGTCGACGAGGCCGGCACTGAAGCCGAATCCGGCTGTCCATTGGAACGTCGCCGCGACAAAGAGGGAAACCCCTGTCAAGACCGCGTGGACGAGGTAGAGAACTGGTGCGAGGAACATGAACGAGAATTCGAGCGGTTCCGTGACACCTGTGAAGAACGATGCGAACGCTGCGGCGAGAAGGAGCGAGGCCGCTTGTTTCTTCCGTTTTGTTTTCGCTGTATGGTACATGGCGAGGGCTGCTGCCGGAAGACCGAACATCATAATCGGGAAGAACCCGGCTTGATAGCGTCCAGTAATCCCTTTCACACCTTCACCTGACCAGAAGTTACCGATATCGTTAATGCCGGCCACATCGAACCAGAATACCGAGTTCAAGGCGTGGTGAAGACCAGTTGGGATTAACAGACGGTTGAAGAAGCCGTAAAGGCCTGCCCCGATTGCACCCATTTTAGAGATCGTTTCCCCAAATCCGACGAGTCCTGTGTACACAACCGGCCAGACGAAGTAAAGGGCGACCGAGACGAGGATCATCGAGAATGCCGTCATGATTGGCACGAGACGCTTCCCACTAAAGAAGGCGAGTGCGTCTGGTAGCTTCACATGACTGAAGCGGTTGTACATTTGAGCGGCGACGATACCTGACAAGATACCGACGAACGCGTTGGCAATCTTACCGAACGCTGGGTTGACGGCTTCGACGTCGACACCTTGGAACAAGGCGACCGTTGCCGAAGACAAGAGCGTTGTGACCGTGAGGAAGGCGACAAGTCCGCTTAGAGCGGCTGAGCCGTCACGGTTTTTCGCCATACCGAGGGCGACCCCGACTGCGAAGAGAATTGGAATGTTATCGATGATGGCTGAACCGGCTTTGATCAAGAACGCGGCGGCGATGTTTTCAGAACCCCAGCCGACCGGGTCGATCCAGTAACCGATCCCCATGAGAATGGCCGCTGCAGGAAGTACCGCAACCGGCAACATGAGGGAACGTCCGAGACGTTGTAAAAAGTTCATCATTGTGAATGTCCTCCTTTTTGATGGTGTTGATCTTGCAGGCGTTGAATGTGGAGCGTGATGTAACCAAGCTCTGATTCGGGCAAGACGATGCCGTATAAGTCTTCCATTTCGTTGGCGACGTCAGACGCACATGCATAGGCCGACGAGAACTTCGTTTGAATCATGAGAAGCATATCTTCGTCGATCGTATGGTGATCGTAATGGTTGACCCGATCCATGACGAATCGTAAATGAGTTAATAAGCGTTGATAGGATAAGTCATCTTCTTCTATAGATAGATCGAGTCGTCTCGAAATCGATTGAATCATGTCACGTACGATTGTCGTCTGTTTGACCGTCTTGCGTAAATCACCTCCCTTCACTTTTAGTGTATGGATGTGTAGCGCGATGAAGGCCGCCTCATCTTTCGGCATCTTGACGCCGAGTTTGTCCTCGATGAGGTGAAGCGCCCATAGTCCGATCTCGTACTCGTTGCGATATAAAATCTTAATCTCGTTCAACAGCTTGTTGCGGAGCGAGATGCCTTCTTGCTCGCGCTCGATGGCAAACGAGATATGATCGGTGAGCACGATATGGATGTGTTCGTTGAACGTCGTCTCGAGCCGTTTTTCCGCATGCGAAATGATTTCTTCTGAAATCGTGAAGTGCTCAATCGGAATCCGTGTCAGCAGTTGTTGAAACTTATCATTCTCCGACATGACGAACAGCTTTTCCACCTTATGCGGATTGACGATATCGTTGCGAGCCTTCTTGAACGCGACGCCTGGTCCGATGGCGATCTTCTCTTCGCCCTCGTCCGAGACGATGACCGCGTTGTTGTTTAAAATCTTTTTAATTTTTAACATGTGTCCTCCTAACGAGGAGTCATTGTTCCGCTTGAGCGACGACGGTTTTCCCGGGAAGCGATGGGCCTCCTGCATGGAACGAATACGGGTGCTCTAACGTGCTCCCGTTTGTGATGACCATCGGAGTGACCGTGTCTTTACCGGCTCGCTGAATTTGTTCCAAGTCGGCCGTCAAGAGTGGCTGTCCGGTCGTGACCGTGTCACCGACTTTGACGTGGACGTTGAATGGGCTACCCGCAAGTTCGACCGTATCGAGTCCGACATGAATCAAAATTTCAGCTCCGTCTCCCGAACGGATACCGATCGCGTGCTTCGTCGGTGCGACCTGAATGATGGTTCCATCTACCGGTGCGACGACCGTTCCGTCCGTCGGCATGATGGCAATCCCGTCGCCCATCATCTTCTCGCTGAAGACGGGGTCGGTCACTTCCTCAAGTGGAATGATGTCTCCTTCCATGGGTGCGTAAAGTGTCAGTGTATGTCTCTTCATCCACTTATTCAATAACATGTTCGATTCATCCTTTCGCTTGAAAAATGATTGTGAAAAAACAAAACAGGCATGGAGTATAGACGGGTGGCGTGAGCCTTTCGTCTTACCCCATGCCTGATCGAATCAGTCACATGTGATCATTATTCGTTTCGTCACCCTCAAGATAGCACGCCGATGTATAGATATCAAGACCTAATTTGAAAGCGTTCTCTAGAAATTTTACTTCTTCGAAAATCTGTTGTATAGTTAGGGCGAAACTGAATGAGAAAGGTGTTGCATGTTAATGAGTGAGGTTGTATCTGCCTAACGAACTGAAAAATGTTGGATGACGCGTCTTTTTGTCATGCCTTCATGTTCTGTTACAGATACCGCCCTTCATAAACTGCCAGACACCGGTCTGTCTTTTTGCGTTGGTCGTCATCGGCCGACGCTTTTTGTTTGCGCGGTATCTCCATCACAAAATAAGGAGACTCCATCATGAATGAACAAACATTAGACAAACTACAATACAACGACTTGATTCATCACGTCGAACGATACTGCATCAGCGGATTCGGACGCAACTTGTTACGAAACCAGCGTCCGACGAGCCATCTGCAAACGGTGAAAAAACGGCTTCAAGAGACATCGGAAGCACGCGCGATTCTCGACGCGACGTCACACGTCCCCTTTATCGGGGTGTCTGCTATGGAACCGCTCATCGGTAAAATCAGCCGTGGCATCCAGCTCGAGGCAAGCGAACTCGAAGCCGTCGCCGAATTTTTCCGCGGGGCCCGGAAACTGAAGCGGTTCATGGCCGAGCAGGCGTTCTTTGCCCCACTCTTGTCCCTTTACGCGGATGAGATGAGCGAGTGGCGCAGTATCGAGGAAGACATCGTCCAATCGATTCGTGGGGGACGGGTCGTCGACGAGGCGTCCAAAGAATTGAAACGCGTCCGCAAACAAATCGACATTCTCGAAGGACGGATCGAGGAGCGGTTGAGCAAGTTCTTGAAGAGCGCCACAAACCGGGAAGCGATTCAAGACGGCTTTGTGACGAAGAAACAAGATCGATTCACGATTCCAATCAAAGCGTCATATAAACATAAAGTCGCTGGGACAATCATCGACACGTCGAGCCGAGGGACGACGGTCTTCATCGAACCAGAGGCGGTGGCGAAGTTGAACGCGGAACTCGTCGTCAAACGAACGGAGGAAGCGGTCGAAATCTATCAAGTTCTCGCCACGCTCACCGGCATGGTGGCGGAAGCGTTGCCGACCATCGAGGCGACGCTTGATGTCATCGCCCAATACGATATGGTGTTCGCGAAAGGGAAGTATAGCCAAGTCATCGATGGTATCGCCCCGCGTGTGAACGGTGTCGGGAAAATTCGATTGAAACAAGTCCGCCACCCACTCCTCGAACGGGCGGTCCCGCTCGACTTCTCGCTCGGGGACACGTACCGCGGTCTGATCATCACCGGACCGAACGCCGGCGGGAAGACGGTCGTCTTGAAGACGATCGGTCTGCTCAGTTTGATGACGATGAGCGGACTTCATATCCCGGCCCATCCGGACACGGACATCTCGACGTTTGACGACGTATTCGTCGACATCGGGGACAACCAGGACATGGGTTCGGCGCTCAGCACGTTCTCGGCCCATATGCATAACGTGGCGAACATCATGCAGAAGGCGGGGAAACGGTCGTTACTGTTATTCGATGAGATCGGAAGCGGGACTGAGCCGAACGAGGGAGCGGCACTCGCCATCGCGATTTTGGAAGAGGCATACAAACGAGGCTGTCTCGTCGTCGCCTCGACCCATTACGGCGAAATCAAAGCGTACTCCGAGACGCATCCGGACTTCATGAACGCGGCCATGCAGTTCGACCCGGATACGCTCGAACCGAAGTATCGGCTGTTGATTGGGCAGTCCGGCGACAGCAACGCCTTATTCATTGCCCGGAAAATGAAATTGCCCGAATCGATTTTGAAGCAGGCGGCCCGCTATATGCACGACAAGACGTACGACCAGTCGCTCCTTGATGCGACGCGACTGACACAAGAAGTCGTCCGCCCTGTCGTCGAACCTGACCAAATGCTAGTGAAAGGTGACCGGGTCCGCCTGCTCGAGACGGATCAAGTCGGTCTTGTCTATGCGATGGACGAATCGTTGCGTCAAGTCACCGTGTATGTCGACGGTGTCTTCAGTGAGCAACCGCTCCGCCGAGTTCGACGCGAGGCGAAAGCGCTCGACTTGTATCCAGCTGGTTATGACCTGGAAACGTTATTCATCGATTACCGGGACCGGAAAGAAGCGCATGACTTTGCTCGCGGTTCGAAGAAGGCGCTCCGTCGCGTCGAGAAAGAGATTCGGGCGCGGCAACGTTCCGAACGAGGCGAATGAGTGTATCCGGCAGGGCACTCGGGTAAGGAACAAGGACCGGGAGTCATCACGTACAGTACGGCTTTCGGGTAACGTTTCGGAGGTGACTGGATGTTTTGGTTAAGCTTGTTGTTCGCCATCGGATTTGCCTTGATTCATTACTTCTCTGGACAATTGATTCATGTGCGCGAGACACCGCGGAGCCGTTTTTTGTCGCTCGCCGGCGGTGTCGCCGTCGCCTATGTGTTTCTACACCTTTTACCTGAGCTGAACGAATATCAACGCGAGCTCGAAGGACATCTCGAGAGTGGGCTGTTCGCCTCGATCGAGAATCACATCCTCGTCGTCAGCATGCTCGGATTGGCCGTGTTTTATGGGCTGGAACGATTGGCCACGCAAATGAAGAACCGTGGGAAAGGCAATGTATTTTGGATTCATATGGCGTTGTTCGTCGTTTACAACTTCAGTATCGGCTATGTGCTCGCGGAGAGCGAATTTGATACGGTGTGGGCGATGACGCTCTACTTTCTTGCGTTAGGGATTCACTTCGTCACGGTCGACCAAGGTTTGAGGCATCACCATCGCCAGCAATATGACAGGCGAGGCCGATTGTGGTTGTCGTTGGCCGTGCTTGCCGGGTGGGGCGTCGGCGTATTTTCAGCGCTCCATGAAGTGACGCTGTCGATGATTGTCGCGTTCTTGGCCGGTGGGATTATTTTGAACGTCATGAAGGAAGAGTTGCCGGAAGAGCGGGACAGCAGTTTCCGCGCCTTTGCCGTTGGGCTTATCGGATACGCTCTGCTGTTATTGGCCATATGAAAAGGCAACCTCGCGGTTGCCTTTTTGCTTACAATGAGTTGGTGCTCTGTTTGTCTACATTGTCGTCCGTTGAAGAGACAGCTTCGTCGTTTTGGTCCGGTCCACCGAATTGGCCACCGTGACGAGGACCGTGCCCGTGACGGCCTTTGCCGCCAAAGCCACGCATATCACCCAAGTCTTCGTAACTCGTGATGTCAGCAAAACGCTCTTCATGGTCGGCAAGAATCGCGTCGGCCTCATCTTGCGTCAAGTCACCGGATTCGACCGCGGCGTCAAGTTTCACTTCATGAGAAGAGATGATCGCCTCAATGAACTGTTCGATCGTGATGCCTGTTTCTTCCGCGAGTTCAGGAAGCGATTGTCCTTCTTCTCGCGCTGCTTCCACTTCGGCTTCGGTCAAACCGAGCGCCTCGAGCAAAGCGGCCTGCCCGGCTGCCCGGTCACCGAACATGCCCCGCTCGCCGCGTTCTCCGCGTTCGCATTGGGTCGTCGTTTCCGTTCCGTCGGTTGTTGTCGTATCGTTCGTGGCGGCATAGACGCCGGTTCCTGAGACGGCAAGTAGGCCGGCCAGGGCGATGGCTAATTTAGATGTTTTCATATTAATCTCCTCCTTTACTACTTCAAGTGTAGGACGTGGACGTTCAAAAGTTGTGAGGGAGTTGCAAGGTTTCTGCAAATTGTCTTTGGGAAATGATGGGTTCGTTTCGCGATGCGATATAATGGGGTTGGAGGCGATAAAGATGAACGTACTCGTAGTCGAAGATGAACCGAAATTAGCGGACGGGCTTGCCCGCTTTTTAACGTACGCGGGGTTTCATGTCAGTGTGGCCGGTACACTCGCCGAAGCGAAGCAGCAGCTCGAGCAACCGTTCGATGCGGTCCTGCTCGATATTCGTCTGCCGGACGGGGAAGGATGGACGCTCATCCCGAAATTGAAGACGCTCAAGCCGCGGCCGGCCATCATCTTGGCGACGGCACGAGGAGAGGCGGATGACCGTGTGTTCGGCCTCGAGCTCGGGGCCGACGATTATTTGGTCAAACCGATTGTGTTAAAAGAACTCGAAATTCGCCTGAAGCGTCTCGTCAAACAGACGGACGAGATCTCGTTCGGCGACATGATGGTGGACGCACGATCCCGGATGGTGACCGATCACGGCCAAGCGATTCGGATGACCAATAAAGAATACGAGTTGCTCCTCTTCTTCTTGAAACATAGTGGAGAAGCGCTCGATCGCAACCGCCTACTTGACGAGGTGTGGGATTATACGTTCGCCGGGGACACGCGCACGGTCGACACGCACGTCAAACAGTTGCGTGACAAATTGCCGACGATGAAGCGGTACTTGAAGACGGTGCATCGCGTCGGTTATCGATTGGAGGAAGTCCGATGAGCCGGTTGATGAAGAAGTTGCTCTGGACCGCGATTCTCCCTCTCGTCGTCATGGCGGTGCTCACATTTGGTCTGACATCACTCTTGATTGGGCGTTTCGCGGAGACGGAGAGCTATGACCAACTCGAGCGTGAAGCGGACATCGTGTATGAGGCGCTTGTGGATGGACGCGGCATACCGGGTCAACTCGATGTTCTCGTGTTTCAAGACGGGGAAGCGGTCAATCTTGATCGTGGGGGCAGGATGCGTCGACATATGTCGCCAGTCCTCGATCCAGACTCACTTTCTGAACGAGATGAGGTCAGTGTGAACGGGGCGCGGTTATTGACGTTCCTTCGGGAAGAAGGGGATGTGCAAATCGTGACGTACGCACCCGTCCCGCTGTCGAATCCGCAGTTTCGTCAAATCTACGTCATTCTCGGGAGCGGGTTCTTGCTCGCGCTCATCGTCGCCGTCGGTGTGACGTATTGGATGGGGCGGCGTTTGACGTCCCCGCTCGTCGAGTTGAAGCAGGCGACCACAGCCATCATGTCGGGCCGGCATGACATCACACTACCGCCTGTCACCGACGACGAGATTGGAGATTTGACGGAAGCGGTCCGTCAGATGAACACATCACTCGAAGAGAAAGAACGGATGCAAAATACATTCATCTCAGGGGTTACGCACGATGTCCGGACCCCGCTTGCCATTGTCCGGAACGAGGCCGAAATGCTTGAACTCGGTGTCGTCAAACAAGAAGATGTGGCGGCGACGGGTCGCAGTTTAACCGAGGAAGTCGATCGGATCGATCGGCTCGTCAGTCAGATGCTCGAATACTCCAAACTATCCGCGGGCAACGTGACACTTTCGCTCGAGTCCGTTCGTTTGGATGCATTGATTAAAGAGACTGTCTCGCGGATGGATGAATGGTTCCGTCATAAGGAAGTGACGGTCACACTTGAACTCGTCGAGGACGCGGTCGTCCAGGCGGACCGATTGGCGATGGAGCGTGTGCTGTCGAACTTTCTTCAGAACGCGTATCACGCCAGTCCACTAGGAGGTGTGATCACGATCAGGCTCTCCGAGCGACGGCTTGAAATCGAAGACGAAGGGCCGGGCATTGCCGAGACGATGCGCGCCAATATCTGGGATATGTATGTGAAAGGGGACCGTTCGAACGGTCACGGACTTGGTCTGGCCATCAACAAGCTGTTGCTCGAGGCTCAAGGGCTCGTTTACGGAGTCGAATCGAGAGAGGGAGAGGGGGCGTTGTTTTGGATCGAATGGGACTAAACTTATTTTTGCGGGGTGTCCGCTTAGAGCGAGATCGGATTGAAAAGCCAGGGTACCCGTTCTCGCTACCGATTTTTGATGGATTTGATGAATTGACGCTGACGAAGCCGGTCACGTTCTTGGTTGGTGAGAATGGGAGCGGGAAATCGACGTTGGTCGAAGGGATGGCCATCGCCGCTGGATTCAATCCGGAAGGCGGCGCGACGACGTTCCGTTTTGAGACCGAGTCGACACATAGCCCGCTGTTCGAAGCGCTTCGTCCGATTCGGGGCGCGTACCGGCCGAAAGACGGATTTTTCCTCCGGGCCGAGACGGCATATCAATTGTCGAGTTATGTGGATGAGATTGCACGAACGTCGCCCGACCCGGAACGGTTTTATGCGTCCTACGGCGGTCGATCGCTCCATGAGCAGTCGCACGGGGAAGCGTTCTTGTCGCTCATGCTCCATCGATTCCGAGACGGAGGACTGTATATTTTAGATGAGCCCGAGGCCGCCTTGTCGCCGATGCGGCAGTTGACGATGCTCGCACGCATGCATGAACTCGTGCAATCGGGCAGTCAATTCATCATCGCGACCCATTCACCAATCCTCATGTCGTATCCGGACGCCGACATCCTCCAAGTCGAGACGGGACTCCGTCCGACGACGTTCGATGAACTCGAGCACGTTCGTGTCATGCGCGACTTCCTAGCGGCTCCGGAACGGATGCAACGTATCCTATTCGAATGAAAAACGGTCACGGTGTAAGCGTTTTATTTTTATGTTGACGTCAAGATTTCAAGGGGGTATGCTAGTAGCGAGAAGAAGAAAATCCACTTTGGGATTGTTACTGGTCAAGCAGGCAAAACCTAAATTGATGCCGATCATCCAGATGTGGGGACCGGTGTGAATTTAGGTTTTTTTCTTTTCAATCGAACTTGAGCGGAGGTGAATTGATTCCATGCAAATTTCAAAAGTGTTCAACAATAACGTCGTGGCCATTCAAGCGAACGGTCAAGAACAAGTCGTCATGGGACGGGGAATCGCGTTCCAAAAGCGTCCAGGCGATGCGATCGATCAAACGCGGATTGAAAAAGTCTTTACGCTCGAGAGTAAAGAAAGCCATGAACGGTTCGTCCATTTTTTGAATGAGATGCCAGCTGCCGAGATGGATACGGTCAAAGAAATCGTCAAGCTCGCGGAGACGCGACTCGAGAAGCCGGTCCATGACTCGCTTTACGTGACCCTCGCCGACCACATCCATTTCGCTCTCAGCCGATATCGAGATGGAATCATCATCCGTAACCCGCTCGTTTGGGAAGTGAAGCGGTTTTATGGACCCGAGTTCGCGATCGGGAAAGAAGCGGTCGCCCTGATTAACGACCGGCATGACGTCAAGTTAGACGAAGACGAGGCGGTCGCGATCGCCCTCCATCTCGTCAACGCGACGATGTCGGGTGCAAAAGGTGAGAACTTACATCTCGTCACCGAGATGACACGCGCCACGCAAGCGATTCTCACCATCATCACGTACCACTTTCAAATTGATTTGGACGAAGAGTCGTACGCCTACTCACGGTTTTTGACCCACTTGAAATACTTCGTCCAACGGCTCGCCTCCGGGGAGAAGATTAAACCCGGCGGTGATGAGACGCTGTTTGAGATGGTGAAGCTGCGTTATCCGGACGCTTATGAGTGTGTCGAGAAAATCGCAGGGTTGATCGCCACGAAGTACAATTACGAGGTCTCGACCGATGAGCGGTTGTATATGATGATTCATATCGAAAACTTAATGAAAGAACGACGATCCTAAGGATGGTTACTGATGATGCAGGCCAAACCTAAATGACGACACCTCCCGTGTGCGTTCATTTAGGTTTTTCTTTTTACACAAATTGAAGGAGTGAACACTATGAGCCAAACAAAAACGCTCGCGGCGGACATCATTCGTCACGTCGGCGGGAAAGATAACGTCAAAAGCGTGTTCCATTGTGCGACACGGCTACGTTTTAAATTAAAAGATGAACAGAAAGCCAATCCCGAGGTGTTAAAAAACCATGATGGTGTCATCACGGTCGTCCAAAGCGGCGGTCAGTTCCAAGTCGTCATCGGCAACAACGTCCCTTACGTCTACCAAGACGTGGTCGAGGCGGGCGGATTCCAGACGTCATCGAACGACGATACGGAAAAAACGGGCGTCTTTAACCGGTTGATTGATGTGATTGCGGGGATTTTTACCCCGATTCTCGGTCCGATGGCCGGTAGCGGTCTATTGAAAGGGTTGCTCGCGATTCTCGTCGCCCTCGGTCTGCTCACGCAAGACATGGGCACGTATATTGTTTTGAACGCAGCGGCTGACGCGCTCTTCTACTTCCTACCGGTCATTCTCGGCCATTCGGCAGCGAAGAAGTTTGGCGGTAATCCGTATATCGGGATGATTATCGGGGGTGCGCTCGTCTACCCGGCTATCGTCGCGATGCAAGGAGCGGGCGAGTCGCTCACGTTCCTCACGGTACCGGTCGTCTTGATGAGCTACGCGTCATCGGTCATTCCAATCATCTTAGCAGCGTATGTGTCATCGAAAATTGAGACATTCTTTAACAAACACACGCATGAAGCGGTCCGTAACTTCACCACACCGATGATGGCACTCTTGATTGTCGTCCCGCTCACATTCCTCGCGATCGGTCCGGTCGCGACATACGCGAGCCAAGGACTCGCCGGCGGCTATTCGTTCTTATATGAACTTAGCCCGGTCGTCGCTATTGCCTTCATCGGCGCGTTCTGGCAAGTGCTTGTCATGTTCGGTCTCCACTGGGGGCTCGTGCCGATCATCATCAACAACTTGGCGGTCGTCGGCATGGACACGATCGTCGTCGGGGTCCTCATGGCGACGTTCGGTCAGGTCGGGGCAACGCTCGCCATCACATTGAAGGCGCGTGACCCGAAGACGAAAGGGCTCGGGACGTCATCGACGATTGCCGGCGTGTTCGGCATCACAGAGCCAGCGATTTATGGATTGACGCTTCCGCGCAAGAAACCGTTCGTCTTCGGGATGGTTGGCGGTGCGGCCGGCGGGGTCGTCGGCGGTATGCTTGGCACGGCGGCTTACGCGATGGGTGGTCTCGGCGTGTTCAGTATCCCGGTCATGATTCCGGCGACGGGTCTCGATATGACGTTCTACGGCGCCTTGATCGGTCTTGTGGTCGCGACACTCGTCTCGTTCGGAATCACGTTCGCATTCCATAAAGAAGTCGAGACAGGCGAACAGACAACGGCAGAAGTAGCGCCGGCCGTATCGGAGCACGTCGGTTTCCCGGTATCGGCTCCAGTCAAAGGAGAAGCGGTTTCCCTCGAGACCGTTCGCGATGAAGTGTTCTCGAGCGGCGCGATGGGGAAAGGACTTGCCATCATGCCGACAGAAGGGGTCGTCTACGCCCCATTCGATGGCGAAGTCGTCACGGTCTTCCAATCGAAGCACGCCATCGGACTCCGCTCACATAGCGGCGTCGAAGTATTGATTCACGTCGGGCTCGACACGGTCCAGCTCGGTGGGAAACATTTTGAAACGTTCGTCCAAGCCGGACAGCGTGTGACCGAGGGCGAGGTGTTAGTGAAATTTGATCTAGAAGCCATTGCCCAAGCCGGTTATGACACGATTACCCCGGTAATTGTCACGAATACAGGGAATTACTTAGATGTCTTGCCGACACATGTCGGCATCGTCGAACCAAACCACGGCGTCTTGCGCGTCTTAGCCTAAGAGGAGGAACAAACATGAAACAAGTAGCGAAGAACTTTTTATGGGGTGGCGCCACGGCGGCGAACCAATTTGAAGGTGGATACCAAGAAGGTGGAAAAGGGCTCTCGATCGCGGATGTGATGCCGGGCGGCAAAGACCGAATGAAAATCATTCATGACCCCACGTTCGATTTCGAGTTGCATGACGAGTACACGTACCCGAACCATGAAGGCATCGACTTCTATCATCACTACAAGGAAGACATCGCCCTCTTCAAAGAGATGGGATTCAAGACGTTCCGCATGTCGATCGCTTGGTCGCGGATCTTCCCGAATGGAGATGAGCTCGAACCGAACGAGGAAGGGCTCAAATTCTATGACCGTGTCATCGATGAACTCGTCGCGCAAGGAATCGAGCCACTCGTCACGATTTCACATTACGAGTTGCCGCTCCATTTGGCGACAGCATACGGTGGTTGGCGCGACCGTCGCCTCGTGACATTCTTCGAGCGATACAGCCGTGTCTTGTTCGAACGTTACCAAGGCAAGGTCAAATATTGGCTCACGTTCAATGAAATCAACGGGGCCCAGTTCATGCCGATGCTCAGTCTCGGCATGGCGATTCGTGAAGGGGACGACCAGTTGCAGTTGACGTACCAAGGGTTGCACCATCAACTCGTGGCAAGTGCGCTCGCGACAAAAGCGGCAAAAGAGATCGATCCGTCGATGCAAATCGGCTGCATGCTCATCGCGGCGCCGGTCTATCCGTACAGCTCGAATCCGGAAGACATCTGGTATGCACACGACGCCGAGCGCATGATGAACTTCTTCTGTGGTGACGTCCATGTCCGTGGTGAGTATCCATCATTCGCGAAACGCTTCTTCCGTGAGAACGGAATCGAACTCGTGATGGAAGACGGGGACCTCGAGACACTGAAAGCGAACACGGTCGACTTCTTCTCGCTCAGCTACTATATGTCGCGTACCGAGAAAGCGGAGAAGACGGAAGACGAGGCAGCGGGGAACATTATGAGCGGGGTGAAAAACCCTTACCTCAAGGCGAGCGACTGGGGTTGGGAAATCGATCCGATGGGACTTCGCGTCATCTTGAACAAACTGTATGAGCGCTATGAATTGCCGCTCTTCATCGTCGAGAATGGTCTCGGTGCTTATGACAAGGTTGAAGCGGACGGATCGGTTCATGACGATTATCGGATTGAGTACTTGCGTGACCATTTGAAAGCGATGGTGGAGGCGATTGAAGACGGTGTCGACGTCATCGGCTATACGAGCTGGGGCTGTATCGACCTCGTCAGTGCATCGACCGGGGAGTACAGCAAGCGTTACGGCTTCATCTACGTCGATAAGCATGACGACGGGTCGGGGACGCTCGAGCGTTCGCGGAAAGACTCGTTCTTCTGGTATCAAGACGTCATCCAGACGAACGGGGCGAGCTTGTTCGAAGATGAGACGGTAAAATAAGAAAAGAGCGGCCGCGGCCGCTCTTTTCTTATGCTTTCGTGACTTTGCGCAAGACGATGATCGCGAGACTGACACCACCGGCAATCAACATATACGTGAGAATCTCCGTCCAGGCTGCCATCAGACGTCTTCCTCTGCAAAGACGGCCAAGTCCCCTTGAGGCATGGCGACGAGTAAGAAGTGTTCGCCTCCGAGCGGACGGGCGTCTCCGGCCTGCCAACTTTCATACTGTTCGTGATAGCCGTTCACGAACAGGACGGCTCCAGATTCAAATGTCAGTTCAAGATGGGGATTGTCTTCAGATAACAGGATGGAACGGACGCGTTCACGCCGGAGTCCGACGAGGTGATGGAGTTGTTCATCTTCGTTGAACGAAGGTCCCGATGAATGGACGTACCAAGGTCCTTCAATCGAGAGCCACGACTCGTTGCCGTCTCGGTTGAAGTAGAGTAGATGATGATTGGGGCCGGAACCGAAGTCGATTCCGACGAAGGAAGACGCGTTAAACAAATGCTGTAAAATCCGTGTTGCTTCAAGATGTTCGGTACGGGTCACGCTTCCACCTCGCTTAAATAGGTTAGTTAATTCCATCATTCCACGTTACTTCGCTAAAGTAAATGAAAGGATTATGTGAAATCACTCATATGAGAAAGAACAAGCGAGTTCGACAACTTATGGAAAATACTTCAAGTAAGTTAAAAGTTTGGTCAGTGATTGGACAAATCCGGTCCCGCGTTCGATGATTCGACTTATAATCAAATGTATAGATGACTCGATGAAACGAGGGGTAACCATGGTTTATGGCCTATTGATTGGCGGCATCATCCTAATCACCATCGTCCTCAACGTCCTTCGGTTGATGACGACCCCCGCCTTGAATCGCTGGCTGCTCGCAGGGACGAGCAGCCTTGTCGTGATTTGGCACGGGGTGTTGTTCGATTTTTATGATTTACATTGGTCAGTGCTGTTATTGATTATGACAGGGCTCGTCTGTTTTCACTGGAAAGGCATGACTGTTGCAATCATGGTCAGCTGGCTTTTAGTATACAGTCAATCCGGGACATTATCTTTTCCGCTGTTGCTTAGTTATATCTTCTTCGGGCTAGGAGCCGCGTTGCTTTTCGGTTACGTCAACCAGTTGAAGCGAGAGCGATCAGGCCGGTTGCGGATGCTGACGGCGAGTTCCCGTCAATTGAACGTCTTCCGGGAAGTCAGTTTTACGATGCAAGACACGCTCGACCCGGACCGATTGCTGCAAACGATTTTGACATCGGTGACGGCGGGGCACGGACTCGGCTTTAACCGATCGATCATCTTTTTCGCTGATTTGGAAAAAGATAGTATTTACGGAGTCATGGGCACGGGGCCGATGAATCCGGAAGACGGGTTTCAAATTTGGGAAGAAATCACCCGACAACATTATGATCTCCAAGGACTGATTGATGAGAAAGAGACGGACTCGTCACACGATGAGCAGTTGAACGAACGGATTCGGAAAATGACGATCCCGTTTCATGGAGACCATCTGTTCAAACAGACGCTCGACTCGGGACGGCCGCTCCACGTGTATGCGAGCATCACCGATGATCCGGTGCTGCGCATGTTACATACCGACTTACAGATGGACGAGTGCACGATTTTCCCGCTCCATCATCAAGGAATTCCATACGGACTTCTCGTCATCGACAACGTCGTCAATAAAAAACCGATCACCCCTCAAAAGATTGACAGTGTCCGACCGATTGCGGAACAAGCCTCGCTCGCGCTCCATCAGACGATGCTGTACCAGCGCATCGAGACGTTGGCGCTTCGTGACGGGTTGACGCGTCTTAAAAACCATCGCTCGTTCGAACAAGATTTGGATGTCTTGTTCCGGGAGTGCGAAACGGACGAGCTGTCACTGATTGTGATGGATATTGACCATTTCAAGCATTTCAACGACACAAACGGTCACTTGGCTGGAAACGAGTTACTCACGCGGCTCGCGAGTGTCATTCGACGAAGCGTGCCGGATGAACAGATGGCGTATCGGTTCGGTGGCGAAGAGTTTGTCGTTCTCTTGCCGCAGTTCGACGAAGTCGAGGCGTCCCACGTCGCGGAGACGATTCGTGCGGCCGTGCTCGGCACGAACTTCATGTACGGGGAGCGACAACCAGGTGGTCAGTTAACGCTGAGCTTCGGTGTCGCTTCGAAGCACACGCTTCACGAACAGTCACGCGAACAGTTGATTGAGTGCGCCGATCAAGCGTTGTATGCGGCCAAATCACGAGGGAAAAACCAAGTCTGCCGCTGGGAAGGGGTGCCGCTATGACCGAATTCAGTGTCATGATCATGACCGTCGCCTTTATCGCGACCATCTTGTTTACGAGCCGTCCGAGTTATCGATTTGTGACGGGTAGTGTGGCCAACCGACATGCGGAGGCACTGGGCGTCTCGCTGAAAGACGTCTCATTCTCGTTCGACCAAATGGTGTATTTCATCGCCTTGCCGACAACGATTCCCGTAGTGCGGGATGCGATGAAAGAAGAGCTGGCCGTCGAACCGTATTATGAGTCGTATTTCTTTCCAGAAGTGAACGGCGTGCAAGTCTCGGTGAAATCAGGGTCCGCCGTGATTCCTATCGCCTATTTGCCGATTGACGACTTCAGCCTTCCCGTGTTGGATCGACACTTGGAGGCCGGCAAGGTTAATGAACGCGTCAACCGAACGATTCGGGCACACATGATCGTTCATGAGCGTACGCTCGCAGCGATTCGAGACGAGGTGTATCATCACCTCCATGAAGACCGCCTGGCACAATAAAAGGGTTTCCATCACAAACTTGTGATGGAAACCCTTTTTTACTGCGCTAACATGTGAAACCGTGCGGCACCGATCAAGTTGGCCTCGTTGAAGTGGGCACACGTCTCGACGTCGATGCGGAATGTTCCGAACGCGTCGCAAAGCGCATCCAAGTGTCGCTTGATGCCGTCCCGAACTTCCGGACGACGACTGATGCCGCCACCGATTAAAATACGCTCCGGGTCGAGCCCGAATTGGAGGTTGTAGATGCCAATCGCGTTCCAGCGATAGAAGCGCTCCAGTTCCACCTGGATGATTGGGTCGCTTTGAAGCGCGAACACATCTTTTCCGGTAAGGGGACGTCCGAGTTGTTCACTGCATCGATGGACAAGAGCGGCCGTGGCACCGATTTTACTCCATGTCCCATCTGGGTGGGGAAGAGACGGGTCGAGAATCCAATATCCGAACTCACCGCCATGGAAGTGGGATCCGATCATCACCTGATCATGGTCGACGAATGCTCCGCCGACGCCCGTCCCGATGACGACCGTCGCGTAGCTCGTCACCGACGCCGCGGCACCGGTCCATCCTTCTGCGAGCGCTGCCGCGTTGGCATCGTTCAAGACAGTGACAGGCAAGTCATACCGCTCTTTGAACGCCTGTAAGAAAGGACGATCATGAATGTAGGGAAGTGCACTGATTCCATGAATCACGCCGGTCGTCGAATCGACGGCGCCGGGCGCACTGAAGCCGATACCGTCGAAGCGGGCTTCGGCGGTCGTTTCGTTAAAGATCACATCGACTTGTTCGAGCAAGCCGTCCCACGTCGCAGGGGTTGGGACGTGTTTGTTTGACAGTAGGGTGCCATCGGATCGGACGACTCCGTATTTGATACTAGTTCCACCGATATCGATGGCTAAATAATGTTGCATTTCTTTCCACTCCTTATGGCAAGAACGCGGCCCCGATGACGCCAGCGTCGCCGTGCAACTCATGCAGGACGAGGGGGGTCGCTCCTCTCAAATGGGGGTATACTCGCATCGCGACCGCGTCTTGTAACTGATTCCAGTATAACGGAGCCGATGCCGTCACGCCTCCCCCGAGGATGATGATATCGGGGTCGACCGTATGGATGATGTTGGCGAGACCCGTTGCTAAGTCCTCGACGAACGTATTGCGTTCGATGTTGTCTGTCAAAAGCGTCATCGAATCAGTCACTCCTTTAGTGAGGGCGCGTTCGTGAAGTGCCGTTCCACTCGCATGCGTCTCAAGCGCTCCGACGTTCAGTGTCGGATGTGCTGGTCCGTCCGTACGAATGATCATATTGCCGACTTCTCCGGCGCTACCGTGAGCCCCGCTAATCAAATTTTGCTTATAGACGAAACCGCCGCCGATCCCTGTGCTGACCGTGACGTAAAAGACGGAGTCGACATGACGGCCGGCCCCAAACTTTGCTTCGGCGAGCGCTGCTGCGTTGGCATCATTCTCTAACGTGACAGGTAGACCGAGCAGAGTGCATAGCGGCTCCACAATCGTCTGATGATGCCAGTTCGGGAGGTTTGGCGGGGTCAAAAACGCACCTCGTTTTAGGTCGAGCGGACCCGGTGCAGCGATACCGACGTGCGTGATGTCATATTCGAGTTGGAATCGTTCGACGGCAAGTGTGATTTGATTTAACAAGGCGTCGAGCTCAAGGTGCGGCTGTGTCTTCAATTTATATTGTTTCTCGACACGTCCGTCCGTCGACACGACGGCGACGCGTGTATTCGTGCCGCCCAAATCGATGCCGATGCGGGCTTTTTGTTTCGTTGGAGAGGATACACCGGTGACGAGGCACGTGGCCGTTCCGTCCAGCTGAAATGACTGACCTGCTGGCAAAAGCAACGTCGCACCAATCTCGAAGGACGAACCGTCAATCTCAAGTGTCCCTTCGACGACCGAAAGCAGGCGGAACGTATCCGTCGAGACGGATTCCTCGCGTTCGATGTTCCATTTTTCGACGAAGAAGTATGGGTTACGTGTCAACTGTGTCCGGAAATGATCCAGGCGCAGGACAGGTTCCGCATAGTCGAGATGGGGTGCGAACGAGGCGAGGGTGCCTTGCTCGACATGGAGGTCACGAGTGTGTCCAGTTGATGTTTCAATTCGTTCGTAGTCGTAGAGACGGTACGTCGTGTCCGAACTCTGTTGAATCTCAAGGACGCACACGTCTTTCGTTAAGGCGTGGACAGTCCCGGCCGGAACGTACAGAAAATCGCCACGGGTGACAGATTTTCGAGTTAATCCGGTCATCACGTCTCCGGTCGCGAGCGCCTGTTGCAACGCGTCTTTCGATTCGAACGTATGGCCATAGATGATTTCTCCTCCCTCTGGTGCGTCGAGGATGTACCAGCATTCATTCTTTCCGTAAGGCTGACCCTCGAGCGACTGTGCCAACGCATCGTCGGGATGGACTTGAATCGAAAGGTCATCGTTCGGATCAATCCACTTGATCAATAACGGAAACACAGGTGAATCAATGCCGAACAGTTCTGGATGCGTGGCATAAAGGTCGTCTAGCGTTGTCCCGATATGCGATCCGGCAGACACGACGGAACTGCCTTGCGGCAACGCCGAAGCGGTCCATGCTTCGCCAATCGAGGCCTCGTCAAAATGAAAACCGTAACGCTTTAAGCGGTCGCCTCCCCATAAGCGATATTGGTAATACGGTTGTAACGGGATGATCTTCATCGTCAATTCCCTCACTCTCGTTTATTATCATATACACTTTTAAATTTAAAAACTAAACAAAGTTTAAATCAAGTATAGACATGAAATAAATCATGTGTATAATAAAACTTGTAAACGATTTCAAAAAAGGAGTGGTTGAACATGAAAAAAGTATTACTCGCTTGTAGCTCAGGGATGTCGACGAGCCTGCTCGTCACGAAAATGCAACAGCACGCGGCGTCAATCGGGGACGAAGCGAAAATTTGGGCAGTCGGTCAAGACCAGGTCGGTAAGGAGATGGAAGAAGCGGACGTCATCCTCATCGGACCGCAAATGCGCTTTTTGCTCGACAAATTGAAAGCGCAAACATCGAAACCGGTCGAAGTCATCGACATGATGGCCTACGGAACGGCGAATGGGAAAGCGGCGTATGAGCAAGCAATCAAATTGATGGGGTGAGGTCATGGAAGGAACGGAAGAGTTAACGTTAGAACAGATGGCGTTCATGATGATTTTGCATAGCGGCAACGCTCGGAGCACGATTCAAGAAGCGATCCAAACGTATAAGAACGGTTCATACGAAGCGTTTGAAGCGCAGCTGGCGACAGCACGTGAACAGTTAAAAGAAGCGCATCAGACGCACTTCGGCCAAATTCAAAAAGAGGCGAATGGGGAGAAGACGGACATGTCACTGTTGCTCCTTCACGCCGAAGACCATCTCATGTCGACCCAGACGATGCTCGATTTGACGGCAAGCCTGATCGAGATGATGGAGCAAAAGATTGTAAATCCTAATCAAGAAGGGTGAATCCTATGTCACAGGACAACAAAATGTTCTTACTGATCAGCAAGTTGCTCATGCCGATGGCGACTTACTTGAACAACAGTCGGTATTTGCAAGTATTACGGGATGCGTTCATGCTCGCGTTCCCGATTACCATGTTCGGTTCAATCGTCGTCGTTATCGCCAACTTGCCGTTCTTAGACAAGTTCATGTCGGAAGGGACGCTGAATGCGTTCAAATCGTCACTCGGTAACGCCCCATCGGCCACGATGGGAATCATGTCAATCTTCGTCGTTTTCGGTATTGGCTATTATCTTTCGAAAAGTTACAACGTCGAAGCCGTCTTCGGTGGAGCGATCTCCCTCGTATCGTTCCTCTTGTTGACACCGTTCCTCATCGAAGTCGAAGGAATGACAGAAGCGGTCGGTAACGTCCTCCCGCTCGATCGTCTTGGCGCCAAAGGAATGTTCCTCGCCATGATCACCGGTTTCCTCTCAGGTGAGATTTATCGATTCGTCGTTCAAAAGAACTGGACGATCAAAATGCCGGACGGCGTACCGCCGGCGGTGGCGAAGTCGTTCTCGGCGCTCGTACCGGCCTTGTTGACGCTCACGGTCTTCTTGCTCCTCAACATCGGTGTGACGAGCTTGTTCAATACGAACTTACATGACGTCATCTTCAACGTCGTGCAACAGCCGCTCGTTAAATTGGGTAACGGTCTCGTCCCAACGTTGATCGCTATCTTCTTCGTCCAATTGTTCTGGTTCTTCGGGTTGCACGGACAAGTCATCGTCAACTCGGTCATGGATCCGATTTGGAATACGTTGTCGCTTGAAAACTTGAACGCGTACACGGCGACCGGAGAAGTACCGAACATCATCAGTAAACAGTTTGTCGAAATCTATACGGTCGGCCTTGGTGGCTCGGGCTCGACGCTTGCCGTCATCGTAGCGATTTTGTTGTTCTTGAAATCGAAGCAGTTGAAACAAATCGGGAAACTATCACTCGGACCAGGGATCTTTAACGTCAACGAACCGGTCATTTTCGGTCTGCCGATCGTCATGAACCCGCTCATCATGATTCCGTGGATTGTCGCTCCGCTCATCACGGTCACGGTCACTTACTTTGCGATGTCGACAGGGCTCGTCCCGCCGCCGACTGGGGTCGCGGTACCTTGGACCGTCCCGATGTTCATCAGCGGGATGATGGCGACGAACTCACTTGCCGGCGGATTGCTACAACTCGTCAACTTCTTGATCATCTTGGCGGTCTGGTTCCCATTCCTTAAATTTATTGACCGTTTGAACGTGAAGAAAGAACAGGAAGAAGCCGCTAACCGTAAAGACGAAGCGGTATGAATGAGAAATAGAGAATAAGGGAGAGAGAGTTTATGACGAACCCGACAGAAACGAAAACATCAGCAGCAGTGACGTATCAATTCCCGACCGATTTTTGGTGGGGGACGGCCTCTTCGGCGACGCAAATGGAAGGTGCGGCGTTTGAAGGCGGCAAAGGCTTAAATATTTGGGATTACTGGTATATGCAACAACCGAACCGATTCTTCAATGGTGTCAGTGCGACCGAAGCGTCTAACTTCTATCATTTGTACGAGCAAGATATCGCGCTCATGAAAGAGCTCGGACATAACACGTTCCGCTTCTCGATTTCGTGGTCACGTCTGTTCCCAGAAGGTGTCGGCGAGGTGAATGAAGAGGCGATCGCGTTTTATAACAACGTGATCAATTGCCTCATCGATCATGGCATCGAGCCGTTCATCAACTTATATCACTTCGACATGCCGATGGCGCTTCAAGACCGAGGCGGCTGGGAATCACGTGACGTCGTCGACGCTTACGTACAGTTCGCGAAGACGTGTTTCGAGCTTTTCGGGGATCGCGTGACGACGTGGTTCACTCATAACGAACCGATTGTGCCGGTCGAAGGTGGCTACTTGTACGATTTCCACTATCCGAACGTCGTCGATTTCAAGCGTGCCGTCCAAGTCGCTTACCATTCGATCTTATCGAGCGCGCTCGCCATTCAGGCGTACCGGGATCAGGGACAGGCCGGTCAAATTGGGATCATCCTGAATTTGACACCGTCGTATCCGCGCAGCCAACATCCGGCCGATGTGAAGGCGTCACGCTTGGCCGACGCGATCTTCAACCGCTCGTTCTTGGACCCGTCCGTGCTCGGGACGTTCCCTGAAGAGCTCATCGATGTGCTACAGGAACAAGACGCGATGCCAGAGATGCAATCTGGAGACTTGGATCTCATTCGGGCCAACACGATTGACCTTCTCGGCATCAACTACTATCAACCGCGTCGGGTCAAGGCCAAAGCGTCGCTCCCAAATCCTGATGCGCCGTTCCTGCCTGAGAATCTGTTCGACTTCTATGAGATGCCGGGTCGCAAGATGAACCCGTATCGTGGTTGGGAAATTTATGAGCAGGGCGTCTATGACATCTTAATCAACTTGAAAGACAACTACGGCAACATCCCCTGCTTCATTTCTGAGAACGGGATGGGCGTCGAAGGAGAAGAGCGTTACCGCGACGCCGACGGAAGCGTCCAAGACGACTATCGAATCGACTTCATTCGTGAACATTTGAAGTGGACGCATCGGGCGCTCAAAGAAGGCGCGAACGTGAAAGGGTACCACTTATGGACGTTCATGGACAACTGGTCATGGAGCAACGCTTATAAGAACCGTTACGGGTTCGTCGGTGTCGACTTGGCGACCCAAGAGCGGACCGTTAAAAAGTCTGGTCACTGGTTCAAACAAGTGATTGCCGATCATGGATTTACAGAATAATAGGAAAAGCTGACAAGGACTACTCTTTGTCAGCTTTTTTTGATATATTATTTGTATATGTCTATACATGAGGTGGAATATGTCTACAAAGAAAAAACCAAAATATGAATCGATTGCGGATGAGATTCGGCATCGGATCAATGAACAGGCTTATGAACTCGAAACACCGCTTCCGGATGAGATTCAATTAGCGGAAGAGTTTGGTGTCAGCCGCATGACAATGAAGCG
Organism: Exiguobacterium sp. s28; assembly: GCF_018618135.1. NCBI lineage: Bacteria > Bacillati > Bacillota > Bacilli > Caryophanales > Exiguobacterium > Exiguobacterium sp. s28. Next base: position 42,531 of record NZ_JACSLL010000004.1, read on the forward strand.
CGCTCTCGAGATTCTCGTGATGGAAGGCTTGATTTATCGGAAGCGTGGCAAAGGGACGTTCATCTTGCCGGCCAGTTTCCAAAAAGAACGCATCAACATCATCAGTAAAGAGACGAGAGGATTGACGCAAGTCATCGGCGACCGCAGTTTGCGCAGTGAAGTGCTCGATTTTGAAGTGAAGTTCCCGACCCAGGAAGTCGCCGACCATTTGATGATTGAGCTGACGGAACCGGTCTATGAGATTCGTCGTGTCCGCTATGTGGACGAAGAGCCGTACGTCATCGAATTGACGTACATGGTCGCCAATCTAATTACAGGACTGTCGCGTAAAATTTTGGAGAAGTCGGTCTATAGCTACATCCAACAGGAGCTCGGCTACACGATCACGAGCTCACACAAGATGATTCGGGCCGATAAGCCTGACGAATATGATCAACGTTACTTGAAGAATGACATTACCGACCCAATCATCGAGGTCGAACAAGTCGTTTACTTGAGTAACGGGAAACCGTTCGAATACTCATTCGCTCGGCACCGCTATGACAAGTTCGTCTTCTCTTCGGTCAATATCGTTCGATGACGTCGCCTGAAAAGGCGACTTTTTGCGAAGGAGGTTCTCATGAACGTTCACATTGAACAAGCCGGGTATGAACACGGTGAGTCGGTCATCGAGGCCATCCGGTTCGAGGTCCGGCCGGGCGAAATCGTCGGGATGATTGGGTCGAACGGGGCCGGGAAGAGCACGACGCTCGCCTGTCTCACCGGAACGATCCCGTGGATGCGTGGAACGGTGCAAATCGACCGCTACGCCTATATCCCCGAGCAACCGGTTTACTATGATTATTTGACGCTCGAGGAACATATCGCTCTCGTGTTGGAATTGACGGACGTTGATAATCGTGAGCGGACGGAAGAACTGATCCGGTTGTTTCGGTTCGAGACGGTCCGCCACGACTATATCTCCTCGTTCTCAAAAGGGATGAAGCAAAAAGCGATGATTCTCTTGGCGCTCATCCAAGAAGCGAAGTTTCTCCTTGTCGACGAACCGTTCGTCGGACTCGATGCGACGACGACGATCCAGCTGCTTCGTTTACTTGAAGCGGAACGTCGTCAAGGCACCGGGGTGCTTCTCGTCACCCACGTCCTCGATACGGCAGAGCGGTTATGCGACCGCTTCGTCTGGATTGATGACGGACGCATGCTCGCGGGCGGGACAAAAGAAGAGTTGCGTCTCAGCCTGCAAACCGAAGGCGAGTCGCTGTTCGAGATGATGGAAGATGTGGTCATGCGATGAATGAACATCAGCTGTTCGTTAGACGTGTCCGCACCCATATGACCAAACAGTGGAAGACGTGGCGGCTCATCTTGGATTGGACAGTCGTTCTATACGGCGTCATTCCGTTCGCCATCTTTCTCGGGTATCAATACCGATTGCTTTGGCAAGGCGAAATCGAGTGGGTGAGTCAGGTGCCGATGTTCGTTTGGGCGCTTGGAATTGGAATCGTCCTCCTTAGAAATCCGTTTTTCGTCTGGGTCGAACGGGCGGACGTGACGCTGGTGGCCAAACGTTCTTTGGTTCGCAGGTTGAAACACGATTCGTTGCTTTATCACGCCATCACACTCGGCTTGAAGATTCTCTACGTCATGTTGGCGTTCATGCCCGTGCTTTGGCTTGACGGTTGGCCCGTTGCCTCTATATTCGCATTCGGGATCAGCCTCCTATTTTTGACCGGGATTCATACGTGGATCCGTTATCAGTTGACGGTCCGGCGCAGCCATTGGATGTTACGAGTTACGGTCACGTGTGTGACGTTCGTTTGTATGTATGCGCTCCTCAACGACTCACCTTTATGGTCGGCCGTACTCGGCAGTGGTCTTGTTGCATTTGCGATGTATGTCGGAGAAGGGTGGCTGTCACGCCACCCATATCTTAGCCAAGAACTCGAACGTAGTGAGGCGTTGCGTACCGCCTTTGACCGGGCATTATTATCGACGTCGGGCGCCATCGAGAAGCCGAGCCGGCGCAAGCGTCCGCTCTATCGACCGAGACCGAATCGGTTTGGGACCGCCCGGCGCACGACGGCCATCTTACTTTATATACGGACGCCGCGTCATCGGAACTTATGGCTGCGTCTCATCCCGCTTGCCGTCACGGGGATGCTCCTCGTACCGAGTTGGTTCAAGTTGCTCATCCCGCTCTACGTCGGCTATGTGATGTGGCAAGAACGACAGGCGTTTAAACAAGAGATGGAGCGGCATCCGTTTTTCCGCGCCATCCAAGAAAGGACACATTCATGACTGAACAAGACTATGAACGATTGCTCCAAATCGAGACGGCGAAACCGCAACAAGGGTTCCCGGCCTCGGCTGAATATCATCGCTATGAACCGACCCCGTATGAGGCGCTCGACTTGTTGCGTGACGCCTATCCGCTCGCGGCCACGGACACGGTCGTCGACTTCGGATCGGGTAAAGGGCGCCTCCCGTTTTATCTCGCCTATACGTTCCGAGTTCGGGCCATTGGCATCGAGATGGATGGCGGCTTCCACGAAGCGGCACTTGAGAATTGGATGAACTACGCCAAGAAACACCGGACGCGTGGCAGTGTCCAGCTCGTCCGCGGTTACGCCGAACAGTTTGAGGTGCCGGCTGAGGCGAACCGCTTTTATTTCTTCAACCCGTTCTCGGTGAACGTGTTCCGGCAGGTCGTTGCGAACATCATCGAGTCGGTCGAGCGCGCACAGCGTCCGGTCGACCTCATCCTCTATTATCCGGCCGATGAGTACTTACATTTTTTGAATGACGAGACGCCTTTCCGCTACGTACAGGACGTTCGCTTGCCGTTAAAGAATCTCCATGAGCGCTTTCTTATTTATCGTTTTGATATGATGGAGTCATCTTGGTAAATGGGGAGTGGATCATCGTGAAAAAAGAAGAGATTTTAGATGCGTATCGTTGGCGTCAAGCGACGAAAGAGTTCGACGCGGACCGCAAAATCGATGAGGAAGATTTCGAATTCATTCTGGAGACGGGTCGCTTATCACCGAGTTCGTTCGGTTTCGAGCCTTGGCAGTTCGTCGTCATTCGTCGCGAAGACTTGCTCCGGAAGATCAAAGACCACGCGTGGGGTGCCCAAGGACAGGCGTTAACGGCGAGCCATTTCGTGTTGATCTTGGCGCGGACGCCTGAAGCGATGCGCTACGACTCGGACTACATCCGTCACATCGTCACGGACGTCCAAGGACGGACCGAGGACGAGTACGCCCTTCGGGTGAAACGGGTCCGTGAGTTCCAAGAACAAGATTATCGACTGTTAGATGATGAGCGTGTGTTCCAAGAATGGATTAAACGCCAGACGTATATCCCGCTCGGCAACATGATGACAGCCGCCGCACAGATCGGCGTCGACTCATGTCCGATTGAAGGGTTCAATCAGGCAGACATCGATGAATTATTGATTTCGGAAGGCGTCATGGAACGAGGTGCCTGGTCGCTCTCGGTCATGGTCGCGTTCGGACATCGGGCCCGCGACTTCGCGCCGAAGACACGTCGCGATTTCAATGAAGTCGTCAAATACATCGGATGAAAAAAAGCTCAAGCGCCGAGGCGCTTGAGCTTTTGCTTATTTCCAGTCGGTGATGCGGTCGATTGGGAAGCGGACCGATTGGTAACCGTCTTCCGCGGCTTTTCCGATTGAGAGGAGCATGACCGGAAGGTAGCGCTCTTTCTCGAGGCCGAACGCTTCCGCGATGTTCGCTTTGTCATAGCCACCGATCGGGTTTGTGTCGTAGCCGTGAGCACGGGCGACGAGCATGAGTTGCATCGCGACGAGACCGGAGTCGAGCAAGATGCTGTCTTTAACAGACTCTTTCGGTGCGTCTTTGAAGATGCCTTTGATCATGTCAACTTGACGGTCGCGGACTTCTGGTGGCATGAGGCCACGCTCGACGGCCGTATCAAAGATCTCTTGTGTGTAATCGGCCATCTGGTAGTCGGCAAAGATGGCGATAACGGCTGATGACGTCTCGACTTGGCGTTTGTTGAAGCTTGCGAGCGGAAGGAGAGTATCTTTGCCTTCTGCGCTATCGATGACGACGAAGCGCCACGGTTGAAGGTTGAGTGATGACGGTGCCGTCGTCGCTTCCTCCAGGATTTGTGTCATCTCTTCTTTTGAGATTTTGACGTTCTCATCATAGACGCGAATCGAGCGGCGTCCTTTGAGGATTTCCATAAAGTCTTTCTGTGTTGTCGTGTTCATATAAGGGTCTTCCTTTCATGTTGAATGTTGGTTTGTAACGTATTTAAAAGTTCGAGTAACTGTCGTTGCTCCTCTACCTTCATGTTTACAAAAAGACGGTCCGATAAGCACTTCTTTTGCTCGGTCCAATGTGCAATCCGCTCCCGACCGACATCGGTCAAATCGACAAAGATGACCCGATTGTCTTGGAGGCAGCGTTCGCGCGTAATCAAGCCCTGTGTCTCGAGCTGTTTCAAATGTCGCGTGATGGCGGCATGATCGACGCCGACCCGTTGTTGCAGTTCACGCTGACGCAAAGGGCCGACGTGATGCAAGTTGCTCAAAATATCGAAGCGGGTCGAGCTGAGCCCGTCCATTTCCGTATCGAACAGTTGGGCCAGTTCTTTTTGTACGGTGATGACGTGGTAGAGAATCTCATCGCTGAGCGAACAAGCGTCGCGCATCGGATATCCTCCTTCAAAAACTAATTGATGAATCAATCATTGATAGGTCACACAATGTATACTAATCGGTTTTGAAATAGATCGCAAATAAAAAGTTTCAAAAAACTGTTGTCAAACTGTTATATAATAGTCTATATTAAAGTCAACTGATATATAACAATCGAATGGGAGGATGTGACGGCTTGGAACATTACAAACAAGTAGGTACTTATCACGTACATGAAACGTTGCTCGATTTCATCTCGGCTCGTATATTGCCTGAAGAAGAGGCACACCAACAATTTTGGGCTGGGGTCGGGCGCCTACTCGATGAGTTCATTCCTCGCAATGAGGCAATGCTTCACGAACGTGAGTCATATGAGCGACTATTACAGGGGTGGTACAGCGAGCATAAGCAAGCGTTTGACATGGAAGACTACGAGCGTTTCCTTCGGTCCATCGATTACATCGAAGCAGCCGTCCCCGATTTCAACATCGACGTTACGGGTGTCGACTCAGAAATTACAAGGCAAGCCGGACCGCAGCTTGTCGTTCCGCTCGACAATGCACGCTATGCATTGAACGCGGCGAACGCTCGCTGGGGAAGCCTCTATGACGCCTTGTACGGAACGGACGTCATCGACGAAGAGGACGGGAAAACGAAGTCGAGCGGCTATAATCCAGTTCGCGGTGAAGCTGTCATCGCCTATGCCAAACAGTTTCTCGACGATACATTTCCGCTCCAGGAGGGCTCGCACGAAGAAGCGAACGGCTATCTCGTGTCAGAGGGCAGTCCATACGCCATCATCGAAGGGAACCGCATCGCGTTTCAAGACGATTGTCTCGTCGGTTATGTGGGGAATCCAGAAGCTCCGACAAGTTTATTACTCATCCATAACGGGATTCATGCCGAACTAAAATTTGATCGGAACCATCCAATCGGACGGACGGATCGAGCAGGGCTCGTTGACATCGAACTCGAGTCCGCCTTGTCTGCCATCGTCGACTGTGAAGACTCGGTTGCCGCTGTTCGGGCGGAAGACAAGGTCCACCTTTACGCGAACTGGCTAGGCCTGATGGACGGGACGCTCGAAGCAACGTTCACGAAAGGAGGTCGGCCGCTCACTCGGAAGTTGAACCCTGACCGGAAGTATGTCGGGAAAGACGGGCGTGAAGTCACGCTTCCGGGCCGATCGCTCCTCTTTATTCGAAACGTCGGGCACTTGATGACGACGGATTTGATGCTCGACGCGGAAGGACGTGAAGTACCGGAAGGGATTTTGGACGGGATTTTCACTGCGCTCATCGCGAGCCGCCACCTTGATGCCAGACGAAATTCCCGCGAACGCTCCATCTATATCGTCAAACCGAAGATGCATGGCTCGAAAGAAGTCGCGTTCACGAACGACTTGTTCGATGCGATTGAAGATGTACTCGAGTTACCGCGTCACACGCTCAAAGTCGGCGTGATGGACGAGGAGCGACGCACGTCGCTTAATTTGAAGAACTGTATCGAGCAAGTGAAGGAACGCATCGTCTTCATCAATACCGGATTCCTCGACCGGACGGGCGATGAGATTCACTCCTCGCTCACGCTCGGACCGATGCGCAAGAAAGGCGAGATGAAGACCTCGGAGTGGCTCGATGCTTATGAACGTCTGAATGTCCAGATCGGGCTTGACGCAGGATTCCATCAACACGGGCAAATCGGGAAAGGGATGTGGGCGATGCCCGATCGGATGCGCGATATGATGCGTGAAAAAAGCAATCATGTCCGGTCCGGGGCGACGACGGCTTGGGTGCCGTCCCCGACGGCGGCCACGCTTCATGCGCTGCATTACCATCAAGTCGATGCGTTTGACGTTCAGCGTGAGTTGGTGAATCGTTCGTTTGATCCAGCAACTGAGCGAGGGCGTCTGCTCGAGGTACCACTCGCCACGCGTCTCTATACAGATGAGGAAGTGAACGAGGAGCTCGAGAACAACCTGCAAGGGTTGCTCGGATATGTCGTCCGTTGGGTCGAGCAAGGTGTCGGTTGCTCCAAAGTGCCAGATATTCATCACGTCGGGTTGATGGAAGACCGAGCAACGCTTCGTATTTCGAGTCAACATGTCGCCAACTGGCTATACCATGGAGTCTGTAGCCGTGAACAAGTCGAAGCGACGCTTTACCGGATGGCCGAGGTCGTCGACGCGCAAAACGCGGAAGATCCGCACTATCGTTCGATGACGCCAGATGTAGACCACTCTATCGCCTATCAAGCGGCGAAAGAGTTAGTGTTTGAAGGCGACGAGTCGCCGAACGGATATACGGAACCCATTCTGCACCGGCGCCGCCGACAGTTTTTACAACAAGTGACATTAGAACCGAATTTAAAAGGAGGAGCATCATCATGACAACGAAAAAAATCGAAAGCGAACAGTTGATTGAACGTTGGGTCGTCCGTCGGATCGTCTCGGGGGAATCGACAGCGGCGCTCGCTAACACGGCGTTCGTCTATGGGAACGATTTGATGCGCCTCGTGCTCGACCGGGCCGACGGGTCGCTCCAAATCATGAGAGAGCCGGTCGAAGAGGTCGTCATATTCCGTAAACCAGAAGATCGTGACGAAGAAAACGTCTGTCGTTGCTGCGGGATGGAGCACTCGTCATTCAAAGCGGCGCTCGAATGCTGTGCATACTTGGATTAAGCTTGCATTATCTGTTATATAACAAACAATAAATATATAAATTAATATAATACAGGAGGAATGGATATGAATGAACAACAAATGCAACTAGAGGATATGTTACAGTCGGAACGGTTTAACGGGGTCGAACGTCCATATGGGATCGAAGACGTGATGAGGCTTCGGGGGTCTGTCCTAATCGAGCATACGCTCGCGACAAAAGGAGCGGAACGGTTATGGGAGTTACTCCACGAACGAGACTACGTCCACGCGCTCGGCGCGTTGACAGGGAACCAGGCCATCCAGCAAGTGAAGGCGGGTCTCGAAGCCATCTATTTGAGCGGATGGCAAGTCGCCGCCGATGCGAACTTGTCGGGGCACATGTACCCGGACCAAAGCCTGTACCCGGCTAACTCGGTGCCGAGCGTCGTCAAACGGATTAACCAGGCGCTTCAACGGGCCGATCAAATTCAAACGGCGGAAGGGAAAGGCGATACGCATTGGTTCGCCCCGATCGTCGCTGACATGGAAGCCGGTTTCGGCGGTGTGCTCAACGTGTTCGAGTTGACGAAGGCGATGATTGAGGCGGGTGCAGCCGGCGTCCACTTGGAGGATCAACTCTCTTCAGAGAAGAAGTGCGGTCACCTCGGCGGCAAAGTGTTGCTGCCCACACAGACGGCCGTGAAAAACTTGATTGCCGCACGTCTCGCGGCAGACGTCATGGGGGTGTCGACGATTATCGTCGCCCGGACGGATGCTCACGCAGCGAATTTGATTACGAGCGACATCGACCCAATCGACCATCCGTTCATCGTCGGTGACCGGACGCCGGAAGGCTTTTACCGGACCGAGGCGGGAATTGAACAGGCGATCGCGCGCGGTCTCGCCTATGCACCGTACGCCGACCTCGTCTGGTGCGAGACGTCCGAGCCTGATTTGGACGAAGCGCGTCAATTCGCGGATGCGATTCATGCGAAGTATCCGGGGAAACTCCTCGCTTACAACTGTTCGCCTTCATTCAATTGGAAGAAAAAGCTGTCGGATGAGGAGATTGCATCGTTCCAACAAGAGATTGGTGCGATGGGATATAAGTTCCAATTCGTCACGCTCGCTGGCTTCCACTCGCTCAACTTCGGAATGTTCGAACTCGCACGCGGGTATAAAGACCGCGGGATGGCCGCCTACTCGGAACTGCAACAGGCCGAATTCAGTGCAGAACAGCACGGTTATACGGCGACACGTCACCAACGTGAGGTCGGGACCGGGTATTTCGATGAGGTGTCTCTCGTCATCTCGGGAGGCCAGTCGTCAACGACGGCGCTGGCCGGTTCGACCGAGGCAGAACAATTTGAAGCGCCGTCCCATTAAGCGTCGCCCCTCCACAAGAGGGGCTTTTTTTGTGTCCAAATTCAGAACGCGTGCATCCTGTTCACTTAAATGTGACGTATTTCACATTTTTGTCGTCAAACTCTTGCTACGCTGAACATGTCAAAATGAATATGGAGGTTATGACAGATGACACAGACATTCACGGGCGATACGCACGTATCTGAAATCGTCAAACAATGCCCGCAAGCGGCAGACATTTTCAAACGGAACCGAATCGATTTTTGTTGTGGCGGCAACCGGCCACTCGCTGAAGCGACTGACAAATCGAAACGGTCGACGGAAGACATTTTAGAAGAAGTCAATGCGCTCTATCAACGCAAGCAAGAGATGAACGAGAAGAGCATCGATTGGGATGCTGCTTCTTCATCGGAATTGATTGAGCACATCATTTATAAGCATCACCAGTTTTTGACGGACGAATTGCCACAGCTCACACCATATGTGACAAAAGTGTTCCGGGTTCACGGACAAAACCATCCGCACCTCGGACGCATTCATCAACTGTTCAATCAATTGAAAGTGGAACTTGAACAACATATCGTCAAAGAAGAGACAGAAGACTTCCCGACGTTGCTTCGTCACGAGACGGCACCGACAGCTGAAACGAGACGGGAGCTTGATGACATCTTGGCCTCGCTCGAGTCAGAACACGCGGCAGCCGGTGACATTTTAAAAGAGTTGCGTCAAATCACGAACGACTATACGCCGCCTGAAGGAGCGTGTGGGACGTATCGTCTTGTCTATCAACGGTTAGAAGCGCTCGAATCGGATACATTTGAACACATTCATCTCGAAAACAACATTTTATTCCCGCGGGCGCGCACGTTCGCTTAAGCAGTGGCACACCTCTACTTACGTGGGGGTGTCTTTTTGTGACGTTTGATACAGATGGGAGGCAAATCAAGCGCTACGATAAAGGGGAGGCAAAGGAGTGATTAATCATGAAACGGGTGAGTGGAGTCATCGTAGGGGTGACGGTCGCCTTATTACTAAGTCAAGTCTGGTCGAGTTCAGATTCGGAGGACACCACCGTGACCATTTTGGCGGCGGCAAGCTTAGGACCGGCTTTAGAAGCGGTAGAGCGACAACTTGAAGCGGAATTCGATGGGATCGACGTTCGGGTCGTGACGAACGGGAGCGGCGCCTTGCGAGCACAAATCGATCACGGGTCTCCGGCAGATATCTTTTTAGCCGCGAGCGTTGATGATGTCGACCGATTACAAATCCCGATTCTAGAGCGGGATGCGTTTTTGCATAACGAGCTGTGGCTCGTGACACCGAAAGGGAGACCGTGCGCGGAGACGTGGGACGACTTAAACGCATGTGCTCGGATCGTCATCGGTGACCCGGTCAATGTCCCGGCCGGTCGCTACGCGAAAGCGGCGCTAGAAGTGGAAGGCGTGTGGGAGGAAGTGGAACCGCGAATCATGTTCGCCCAGAATGTGAGACAAGTGTTGACGCTCATCGAACAAGGCGACGCCAATGCGGGATTCGTCTATAAGACGGAACTGACGACGGACGTCGAGTCGCTTCAGGCGGTCCCGTTTGAAGCGACGGGTACGATCGCGTATCCGGCGGTCCGATTGACGCACAACCCATACGTGCGCGATGTTTACGCGCGTTTGTTTGACGATGATATCCAAGCTCACTTTTTAGCGAAAGGATTTTCTAAATGACGCAATCTCCACTTCAACTCACATTCGAAGTCGGGATGATGGCGACGGTGAGCGCCTTCATCCTCGCCTTCGGAGCGGCCTATTTCATGCATCACCGTCAATTCAAAGGAAAGCGGCTGTTGGAGACGGTGTTTTTACTGCCGCTCATCTTGCCGCCGACAGTCATCGGACTATACGCCTTGATTGTCCTCGGGAACAACGGGATCGGCGGATTGTTACCGATTACTATCTTGTTCACCAAACAGGCGAACGTCATCGCGTCCGCCTTGGCCGCGTTCCCACTCATCTACCAAACGATTCGTCTCGGTCTCAAACAACTCGATGCGGAATGGTATGAGGCCGGACGCGTGCTCGGCGGGTCAGAGCGTCAACTGTTCACCTACGTGACGATTCCGCTGCTGTTACCTGCGTTGACGAGCGGCTTTGTCCTCGGCTTCGCCCGATCAATCGGCGAGTTTGGGATTACGATGATGATTGCCGGAAATATCCCGGGCGAGACGATGACGCTCGCCACAGCGATTTATATGGCGACAATCAACGGAGATATGACCCAGGCACTCGTCTGGAGCGGATGGTTGGTTGGTTTGGCGTTTTTAGTCCTCTGGCTGAGTGAACGTTATGGCAAGCGTTCATATTAGTCGATCACGTCGATTTTTTTCACATAAGACCGGTTCGGAGTATTTAAGATACTCGGACCGGTCTTTTTCCAAATGTGGACGTGGTCTCCGACAGTGATTTGCTCGAACGTGGCTTTCACTTGAAACTTGAACCAGCTTACGTCTTCCGGTTCACTTTGTGCGAACAAGGTGTCAGGAGAGAGCGTGGCCTCTTCTGCGGTAATTCCGCTGATGACGAGTGCGGTGCGGTCAGATTCATTTATTTCAATCACATACCCCTCGACATCTGGTTCGGTCGTCGCTCGATTGGCGAAGACGAAACCGATGGAAAAGACGACGAGCATGGCCGCGATGGTGAGGAATAACATGATTTTAAGCGATGATTTCATAAGGGAACGCCTCCTTCGTTCATTATTCTGTCACGTCTCGAATCGCTTATCTGTGAAAAAAGTAACAGTTAAGTCGAGATGTCATCTTTATGATGAAACTATGAAGTCGCTCGGAAAGAGAAGGGGGAACACATATGTCCGATCGTTATTTTTATTCGACCGCCGCAAAGTGGTCGTTCGTAGGATTCACCGTCTTGGTGCTCTCGACATGGATCGCCTCGGCAGGATTTGAGCACGTAGACATGGCGCTGTTCGGCTACTATATCGCCGCCGTCATTTGCATGATTGGGATGGTCGTCCGCTTGACGTTATTTTTTGCACGGCCGGCCACCTCACAAGTATTGAAGCGGAGCCTCAAACAAATAAAGGCAGAAAAGAAACGGGCCAGCAAGGCCGTCGCCGCCACGACCGTCAACAATATTGTCTTACAGAAGTTCATCTGGGAACGTGGCTGGTACCGCTGGACCCAACATATGTTGATTGCCTGGGGATGTCTCGGGTCGTTCGCCATCACATTCGGGCTGACGTTCCAATGGATGCGGTTTGATTTGATTGATATCGAGACGTATCAGATTGTCGTCTTTAACATCCCGACCATCAAGATGGCTGCGCACGGGTTGTTCGCGGAGCTCGTCTATAACGGGTTGAACATCACCGCGCTCATGTTGCTCGTCGGCGTGCTCATGGCACTCTATCGCCGGATCAACGACCAGGACGTGAAAGTGACCCAGCGGTTCGAATTTGATATTTTACCGCTCCTCATGTTGCTCATCGTCACTGTCTCGGGGTTGTTGTTGACCGTGTCGTATGTATTCTTCGGAGGCTTCATCCATCACGAGCTCGCCTTGTTCCATCAATTGACCGTCATCATCTTTTTATGTTACTTCCCGTTCGGTAAACTGTTCCACTTGCCGGTCCGACCGATGGCGGCCAGCGTCCCGATGAACTACCGGGAAGTCGAAGCGGATGAGACCCGTGTCTGCGCCGGGTGCGGGACACGTTATGCGACGGATAATCAAGTCGAGGACGTCCAAGCGATTTTGCAAGCACAGACGATCCAGCTCGGGCTCAGTGACGGGACCCAGCTCTCCGATTACTGCCAACCGTGTCGACGTTCGATGCGTGTGAAGATGCAATTGAACTTGATGAACGGACAGTTACCGACACACCCGGTCGATACGAACACGGGCATGTCGATGCCAGGATTCGGCCGACCGAAGGAGACGAAAGGTGAGGCAAAAGATGAGACACCTGTGCGTTAAGTGCGGCGAACCGACCGGCACGCTTGAAGAGATTGAACAAGTGAAACAATTGCTCGAGGGGTCGGACCAACTCGTGAAAGTCGATGTGGCGCACACGGTCCAAGACCTCTGTCACGCCTGTCGTCGTCGCGCCCGGCTCGATTCGGCGCTCGGACGGCCCGGAAGTGACGGGATGCATTATCCGCTTCAAACGATTAACGGCTATCACGTCAGTGGATTTTCAAAACGAAGAGCGGAAACGTTCTATGGAGGGGAAGACGATGAGTGACTTTTTAACGTCGCCAGAAGTACAGAATTTAATCAAACCGGGTGAAAAGTTGATCACGACCCACTGTTGTTACTGTGGCATGCAGTGCGGCATGCATATCCGGGTCGATGAGAAAACCGGGGCCGTCAAAGGCGTTGAACCACGCTACGATTTCCCGGTCAACAAAGGAAAACTTTGTCCGAAAGGCGTCACGGCCTATCAAACGATCGAACATCCGGACCGCATCATGACTCCGCTCATCAAACGGAACGGCAAGTTTGAAAAAGCGACATGGGAAGAAGCGCTCGACGTGATCGAAGCGAACTTTAAACGCATTCAACGAGAGCATGGGAAAGATGCGGTGTCCGTCTTCGGCGGCGTCTCGATGACGAATGAAAAATGTTACCTCGTCGGGAAGTATGCCCGGGTCGCACTCGGCACACGGTTCATCGATTACAACGGTCGCTTCTGCATGTCGTCAGCTGCCGGCGGTTTCTTAAAGACACTTGGGATTGACCGCGGAGCGACGCTTCCATGGACGGAGTTCGAGCACGTCGACACATTCTTTGTCGCCGGTTCGAATATTGCCGAATGTCATCCGACGACGACACAACATATTTGGAAGGCGAAAGACAAAGGCGCGAAAATCATCGTCGCCGACCCGCGTGAAATTCCGATGGCGCGCGTCGCCGATGTCCATCTCGATTTGAAGCCAGGGACGGATGCGGCGCTTGCGATGGGACTGCTCAACTTTTTAGTCGAACACGATTATGTTGATCAAGCGTACGTGGATGAGCGTTGCGATAACTACGAAGAGTTGAAAGCGTCGGTCCGAGACTGGACGCTCGAGCGGACAAGTGAGGTGACCGGTGTCGCCATCGAAAAACTCGAGAAGGCCGGTCATATTTACGGGAAGAGCCCACGTTCGGTCATGTTGTTCGCCCGCGGCGTCGAACAACAGTCAAAAGGCGTCGACAATGTCTCGCTCTATACGTCGATGGCGCTCTTACGAGGCATGATTGGGAAGTTTGCTTCGGGCGTCGCCACGATGACGGGGCAAGGGAACGGGCAGGGTGGACGAGAACATGGACAAAAAGCAGACCTGTTACCAGGCTACCGGAAATTAACTGACCCGAAAGCCGTTGAATATGTGAGCGGGGTTTGGGGCATCGATCCTTCAGAGATGCCAAAACCAGGTGTGTCCGCGTTCGAAATGTTCGATGAGATTCAAGCGGGAACGATTCGGGCGATGCACCTCATGTGTTCGAACCCAGCCGTTTCAGCACCGAACCTTCCGTACGTGTGGGACAGCTTCAACAAACTCGATTTCTTCGTCGTCAGTGACTTCTTCATGTCGGAATCTTGTGAGTTCGCTGATGTCGTCTTACCGGCTTGTTCGTGGGCCGAAGACGAAGGGACGACGACAAACCTAGAAGGACGTGTCATTCGAATCCGGAAAGTGCGCGAACCGCTCGGGGATTCGCTCCCAGACTGGGAAATCATGAAGCGGATCGCTGAGCGGATGGGACGTGGACAGTACTTCCCATACGAGACGGCGCGTGACATTTGGGAAGAGTTCCGCATCGCGACGAAAGGTGGAGCGGCTGACTACTCTGGGATCACATGGGAACGAATCGACGACGAGTATGGTGTCTTTTGGCCATGTCCGTCCGAAGATCATCCCGGCACACCGACGATGTTCAAAGAACGGTTTGGAACGGCGAACGGAAAAGCGAATTTGCCTGTCGTCACATATCGGCCGGCCGGTGAATATGCGAATGAAGAATATCCGGTCACGCTCACGACAGGGCGGGTCGTCTTCCATTACTTGTCGGGCAATCAGACGCGCCGTGTCGACTTCTTGAGCACGATGTCAAAACTGCCGTTCGTGGAAATCCATCCGGAGTTGGCATCAAGTTATAGCCTTCAAACGGGCGACAAAGTCGAACTCCGCACACGTCGCGGATCGATGGTCGTCGAAGCACGTTTGACGAAGGCGATTCGAAAAGATACGGTCTTCGTCCCTTATCATTGGGGCAAGGAGCTCGCCATCAATCAATTGACGAACCCGTGTCTCGATCCGATGTCACGCATGCCGGAGTTCAAGGTATGTGCGGTACAAATGAAAAAGTTACCGGCCAACACCCCGTTACACATTAATCCGTTGACGGTCCCGCTCGGATCAAGCGTGCCGTTCATGGCGGACCATGCGATTGCGACGAGCTGTCACGTCATGGATGAGGAGGTTCATACGAAATGAATAAGGTCATGTATTTAGAGTTTGAACGTTGTATCGGCTGTCGGGCCTGTCAGGCAGCTTGCCGCGAATGCGGGGACCACGAGGGGCTCGAGCGCAACTATGTGGATTATATCGATTTCTCGGAGAACCGTCAGACGTTCCCAATGATCTGTATGCAGTGTAAAAATCCGGCTTGTGCTCAAGTGTGTCCGGCCAATGCGATTCAAATCACGCCAGAGGGCGTCGTGTTATCGGCTTCGGAAGAAAAATGTATCGGCTGCCGGAACTGTACGTTCGCTTGTCCGTTCGGGATTCCGAAGTTCGACTTTGAGAAGAATAAGATGTATAAGTGCGACATGTGTTACGACCGCTCCAAACATGATATCGCGCCGATGTGTGCGTCGGTTTGTCCGTCAGATGCGATTCGCTTCATCGACCATGACGAGATGATGCAACTCCGTCGTCAACGCGTCCAAATGAACATGATCGAAGGGAAAAAGCCTTCGCAAGACGATAAATGGAATTACGTCCCTGAATTCTTTGGCGTCTATTCCGATTGAGATGGAAAGGAAGATGACTTATGTCAAATGAATCAAAAGACCGGGAACGGTTATCCGCACTCGTCGATAACTTGAGCCGGGCCGATGACGTGAAACTGAATCGACGGGCGTTCATCAAATCAACGTTCGGCGCCGGTATCGCACTCGGTCTCGCGACCGTCCCGTTCAATATCGCGGCCTTCGTTCGAAGCGA
Organism: Exiguobacterium sp. s28; assembly: GCF_018618135.1. NCBI lineage: Bacteria > Bacillati > Bacillota > Bacilli > Caryophanales > Exiguobacterium > Exiguobacterium sp. s28. Next base: position 58,451 of record NZ_JACSLL010000004.1, read on the forward strand.
GCCGAGAACTGACCGTCAGTTCATCACGACGGTCGAGGCGCTAGAGCGCGGGAAATCACTCGAATTTGAATATCCGGGTACGGAACCATCGTTGCTCGTTCATTTAAAGAATGGTGAGTTCGTTGCCTATAACAACAAATGCACCCATCTGCAGTGCCCGGTGTTTTACGTAGAGGAGGAGGACGTACTCCTCTGTCCGTGCCACCGTGGTTACTTCGGTGTCGACGGCCAACCACAGGCCGGTCCGCCGCAGCGGGAACTCCCTAAAATCTTGCTTGAAATCGAGAACGGGAAGATTTTTGCGGTCGGAAGAGAGATTCATCATGGGGCGTAACGGTTGGAGTTTAATCGGATTGGTCATATTGCTCGCGACGAACATGGTACTCTTGCAATATACAATTGAGAGCTACATGGTGTATGATCATGCCTCGATGCGACTGTATATGATCATCGCTGTCATCAATGTCGGATTGATCGGCTTATTATATCGATATTGGAAAAAAATTGAATATCGTACGAAAGAATAGTCCTCCCCTTGAAACGCTTCCAAATGTTGATTGCGTTTCGAGGGGGTTTGTGTTTAGAATGAAGGCAAGCTTTAATATGGCGCAACGTGTTTTAAGGAAGGTCGGTGGAAATGGCTCATTCAAGTAAAGCGATGGTGCTCGAGGAAACAAAAAAATTGGCACATCGAATCATTCATGTCCCAAAAGGCGGTTTTCTGTTCCGAGAACAAGAAGACGCAGCTGAATTTTATATTGTAAAGAGTGGACTGATCCAAATTTCGAAATTGACGGAAAATGGAAAAGAATTGACGTTACGTTGTTTAAGCGCTGAGGCTTGTTGCGGAGAGTTGACGTTATTCGCAATCGAACCAAAATATTTATTTAACGCCAAGGCGTTAGAAGATAGTGAAATTTATGCGGTCAAAATCGAGCGTATTGAAACGATGATTTTGTCGTCGAACCCGGAATTCGTCCGCGAGTTCATGGTCATGATCAACGAACATATGCGGAAACAGCATACGAAATTTAGAGACTTGGTATTGAACGGGAAAAAAGGAGCGCTCTACTCGACGCTCATTCGTATGGCGAACAGCTATGGGGTGGAAGTCGAAGACGGCATTCTCATCGACTTGAAACTGAAAAACCAAGAGCTCGCCAACTATTGCGGGACATCGCGTGAACGCGTGAACCGCATGTTGAACGAGCTCGCTCAAGAAGGGATTATTTCGCTCCCTTCCCGTCAAATCATTATCCATGACCTCGACCGGTTGAAACTGCTCAACCATTGTGAGGACTGTCCGGTCTCGGTCTGTGTCATCGATTGATCACATTACGGCGGCAAGTGATAGCTCGCCCTCGAAATGTTCTAACCCATCGGCCTCGATTGTACAGGCCGATACATAAAAATCGCCATCTTCCATCAACTCATAAGACCGGAGCACGCCTTCGGCTAGCTTGACCCCGTTAGCACGGACCTCGACGACGACACCTTCCATCGAGCGAACGCGCGCTGCGGACAAAAAGTCCAGCCAACGTTTGAAGTGGCGATAGACGGTGACCACCGTCCCGTCCCCTAAGTAGCCGATGACCGCCTGGGTATCATCGATCGTCACGTCGTGGTTTGTATCGATCCGAACGAGCAAGGTGTGCAGCGCTTGTAGTTCTTCCATCGGACTTTCCAGTGGGAACGTGATATCGAGCCCCGTCTCGGTGAATGCAGCCTCGGCGATCGCGACGCCGAAGACACGGAACACGTGGGCCCCGTCTTGACTGAAGAAATATGGTTGTAGCGCCAAGCGAACTTCGGGCGCACAGTGGATTTGAATGAGATGTGACAAATTAATCCCTCCTCTATTCCTTATCGTAAGGAATCGGGGAGGGTTTTTCTGTGTTCAATGTCACAGAAACAAAAGATAGGCGATTTTGTCACAGATTGATGACAGGGTGAGAAAAAAACTCAAGATGCGAAATAAGTGTGAAAGAAGGCACACTTTTTTAAGAGGACGGTCGATAGGATGGGATTAGGGTACGAATTGAACCGTTAAGAGGAGGAATAGACCATGCAACAATTAGACAAAGGGTCACACGCACTCGCCGAGTGGAAGCCGGAGGATGTGGGATTTTGGGAAGGGACGGGAAAACAAGTCGCCAATCGGAACTTGCTCGTCTCGGTCCCGGCACTGACGCTTGCATTCATCGTCTGGCAAATGTGGTCGGTCGCGGCCGTCCAATTGAATTCAATCGGGTTTAGCTTTACGCAAGGCCAGTTGTTCACGTTGGCCGCCCTACCTGGACTCGTCGGGGCGACGTTGCGCTTTTTCTATACGTTCGCAAACAGTATATTCGGCGGTCGGAACTGGACGATCTTCTCGACATCGATTTTGTTGTTGCCGCTCCTAGGCATCGCCTATGCCGTTCAAAACGTCAATACGCCGTATTGGGTATTCATGATTTTGGCCGCACTTTGCGGACTAGGCGGCGGAAACTTCTCGTCATCAAACGCCAACATCGGCGCGTTTTATCCGAAAGCGAAAAAAGGGACGGCGCTAGGGATTAACGGAGGCATCGGGAACTTGGGCGTCTCGCTCGTCCAATTGATCACACCGCTCGTCATCACGACAAGTATTTTCGGGTTCATCGGCGGGAACGCACTCGTGACCGAGACCGGCGAAGAGATTTGGCTTCAAAACGCCGCGCTCCTTTGGGTCGTGCCGACCATCATTTTGACGGTCTGCGCATACTTGTTCATGGATAACTTACCGACCGCGCGTCAATCGCTTCGTGAACAGGCGAGCGTGTTTAAAGACAAACATTTTTGGATTCAAACGTTGCTCTACACGGCGGCGTTCGGTTCCTTCATTGGATATGCCGCAGCGTTCCCGATGATTTTAAAGTTAAAGTTCCCTGAGTCGGACTTGATGGCGCTCGCCTTCCTTGGTGCATTCCTTGGCGCCTCTTCGCGTCCGTTCGGGGGCTGGATCAGTGATAAGATCGGAGCGGCCAAAGTGACATTAATCGTGTTCGGAATCATGGCGCTCGGTACGATCAGTGTCATCATGGCCATCACGAACAGCAACTTGACGATGTTTTTCATCTCCTTCGTCGTCTTGTTCATCGCAACAGGACTCAACTCTGGAGCGACGTTCGCGATGATTCCCCACGTGTTCGTGGCGACGAAGACACCGGCCGTCGTCGGATTCTCGGCAGCGTTTGCTGCTTACGGAGCCTTCTTCATTCCGAAGATGTTCGGTTGGTCGCTCGAGCTCGTCGGTTCGTTCAACGGTGCGTTGTTCGTCATGCTAGGGCTCTATGCGATCTCGATTGCCACCACAATTTATTATTACTTGCGCAGCGGTGCTGAAAAGCCGATTCGCTGACAAATCGACGCAGGGACTGTGAGGGTCCCTGCTGTCGTTGATGGATAGAAAGGATGAACCAAGATGACACCATGGACCGATCGACGGAGACGACCGTTGGAAGACTTACGCATCTCAGTCATTGATAAATGCAACTTTCGTTGCCGATACTGCATGCCGGAAGAGGCGTTCCGCCACCACCAATTTTTAAAACGAGATGAGTTGTTATCGTTTGACGAGATCGAGCGCTTCGTTCGCATCATCGCCCCACACGGCGTGAAAAAAGTGCGTCTGACCGGGGGCGAACCGCTACTCAGGCCGAATCTCGATGAACTGATTCGCCGCCTTCGCGCGGTCACGACCATCGAGACGATCGGGTTGACGACGAACGGCGTCTATTTAGAACGGATGGCGAAAGTGTTGAAGCAAGCTGGGCTCGACCGGGTCAACGTCAGTCTAGACGCCTTATCGGCCGAGACGTTCGGGATGATGAACGGACGCGGCACGTCGCCCGAGACGGTATTACGAGGAATCGATGAGGCGAAACGGCAAGGGCTCGAAGTGAAAGTGAACATGGTCGTCCGAAAAGGCTGGAACGATCATGAAGTCGCCCCTATGGCCGCGTATTTCAAAGAACGGAACATCACGCTCCGTTACATCGAGTTCATGGATGTCGGCACGGCGAATGAATGGAACGTCGAACATGTCGTGTCGTCTGAATCGATTCTTGAGGTGTTGAAACAACGAAATGGATTACTTGAACCGCTTGCACCCGAAACACTAGGAGAAGTCGCGCAACGTTACCGTTACACGGATGGGGCGCAAGTCGGCTTCATCTCTTCGGTCAGCCAACCGTTCTGCGGAACGTGTACGCGAGGCCGCCTATCGAGTGACGGCAAATGGTACACGTGCCTGTTCGCTGAAGACGGGACCGATATCCGCGAATTGCTCCGCAGTGGGGCGAGCGATGAATTGATCGCCATGACACTGAAAATGGTATGGGAAGTACGGGACGACCGCTATTCGGAAGAACGGTCACAAACTGGGAGTCGGACACGTAACCGGATTGAAATGAGTTATATCGGAGGATGAAGACGATGCAAGCACACAACCATGTACATCAAAACACACAGCGTGTCCGGGCAGCGATTTTAACGATCTCGGATACGCGCACACTCGATACGGACGTGTCAGGCGAACATATTTGCACGCTGTTAAAAGAAGAAGCACACACGGTCACATACCGTGAGATCACGAAAGATGACCCATTTGAAATCGAAGCGGCTGTCAGACGAATGGTCGACGAAAAAATGGATGTCATCTTGACGACCGGAGGAACGGGCATCACGAAACGGGACGTCACCATTGAGACGATTCGACCGCTGCTTGACCGGGAAATGGTCGGCTTCGGCGAGTTGTTCCGTTATGTCAGCTTCACGGAAGATATCGGACCGGCGGCGATGTTGTCGCGAGCTTTAGCAGGACGCATCGGGGATACGATCATCTTTTCGATGCCAGGGTCGCGAGGCGCCGTCGACTTGGCGATGACTCGCTTGATTCTCCCTGAGCTCTCCCATATCGTCTGGGAAGCGACACGATGATTGGGATCGTCTTGGCAGGCGGGAAGTCACGTCGGTTCGGGTCTCCCAAATGGAAAGCCCGTTATGAGGACGTCTCGTTTGAAGACCGGGCACGACAGACGCTTAGTACCACGACGACGTCCCAATGGAGCGTCGTGCCGGCCGGACAGTCGATGACACCCTATCAACTCGAAGACGACAGAGAATGGTGCGGCATGGGGCCGCTCGCTGGCATCGTCACCGTCATGCGGCACGTCCCGGCTGAATGGTATGCCATCTGTGCGTGTGATACACCTTTGTTGCCGCCGACCGTTTATGAACGGCTTGCGATAGAACGAGGGAATCAGCCGGTTGTCGCCTACGCCGACAATCGAATCCATCCGCTCATCGCCTTGTATCCCCGCTCGATACTGTCCCAGTTCGAATCCGCGTTACGTCGAGGCGAACGGGCGGTCATGCCTCACTTGACAGAGGCGACAATCGTCTCGTTTGCTGAACGGGACTGGTTTAAAAATGTGAACACACTGAGAGATTATGAAGAAGTGCTAGGAAAGGAAGTGGAGTAATGGAAAAGGGATCGACGCTATTTCGTAAGCCGCTCGCCGTTGACGAGGCGGTCGCACGCGTCGAAGAAGCGACGGGGAGAGGTCGGACGGAAACGGTACCGTTGCATCGGACGAACGGACGGATTTTAGCGATGGATCTCGTCGCGACGCATGACGTTCCGGCGTTTGACAAGTCGCCATATGACGGTTTTGCTGTCCGTTCCGCGGACTTGTTGACTGCGAACCGCGATGAACCGGTGACATTACCCATTCAATACGTTCAGGGAGCTGGACACGTCGGAGAACCGCTCCGCGCCGGCGAGGCGATTCGCATCATGACCGGGGCAAAAATTCCAGACGGAGCCGATGCGGTCGTCATGCTCGAGCTCGTACAAGCGGATGAACGAGTCGTGACGTTCAAACGACCGGCCCGTGATGCCAACATCTCCTATCGCGGGGAAGATGTGGCGGCAGGAACGCATATCGTCGGCCGAGGCACCCGCATCAATCCAGGCGTCATCGCCTTGCTCGCAACGTTCGGCTATGAACAAGTCGACGTGTACGTGAAACCACACATCACCGTGTTCGCGACTGGAGACGAGCTCGTCGAACCGGGGCGGAAGAAAGCCGACGGGCAAATTTATAATTCGAATGCGTATATGATTCTTGCCCAAATCGAGGAGCTTGGCGGCGCGGCAACGTATGGCGGCATCTTGCCGGATACGTTCACTTCGACGAAGCGGGCGGTCGAAGAAGCGCTTCAGACGAGTGATGCCATCGTCACGACAGGCGGGGTATCGGTCGGCGATTTCGATTATTTACCGGATGTGTATGAGGCGCTCGGAGCGACAGTACTGTTTAATAAAGTCGGGATGCGGCCAGGATCCGTCACGACGGTCGCGCATGTCGAAGGTCGGCTGTTGTTCGGTTTATCCGGCAATCCGTCTGCCTGTTTTGTCGGCACGGAACTGTTTGTCGGTACGTACATGAAGACGTTGTTCGGACAAACGGAACGTCCTGTCATTTTGGCGGAACTCGGTGTCGATTTCCCGAAACCGAATCCGTTCGACCGCTTCGTCCGTGGACATGTGACGATTGATGCGACCGGGCAGACGGTCGTTCATCCGAGCGGTAAAGATAAGTCGGGCATCGTCTCCTCGCTCGCGACGTGTAACGCGTTGATTCATCTGCCAGGCGGGACGAGAGGGTTTCAGAAAGGAGACACGGTGCGATGTCGAATCATCGATCGGCTTTGATTTTACAAGTGGTCGGCTATCAAAATAGCGGCAAGACATCGTTCGTCTCCGAGCTGACAACACGCTTGTCGGCGACGGGGCTCCGTGTCGGCGTCATCAAGCACCACGGTCACGGAGGGTCGTTCGACTTGCCGATGACTGACTCGCACCGTCACGCGTTGGCCGGTGCCGTGCTATCGAGTGTGATCGGTGAGGACGGGACGTTGATCGAGTGGCAAGCGGTCGATACGTTTGAATTGCTCCTCAACTGGTACGAGGCGCACGTCGACATCGTGCTAATCGAAGGATACAAACGGAAAGATTATCCGAAAGTGGTGCTCGTGCGAGACGGGCATGAACAACCGGTCGATGTGACGAACGTGATCGCACGCGGAGACTCCGTGGCAGACAAGGACCGGTTGATGCGTTCAGTGGAAAGGTGGATGGAGGATGAAATGGTATCAAGTGAATGAACATCCGCTCGAACCGATGGCACTTTACGAAACGGTCCGACATCGAAACGTCGGGGCGGTCGTGCTGTTTATCGGGACGGTGCGGGAAATGACTGGTTCCAAACAGACCGAACTCTTGGAGTATGAATCATACGTACCGATGGCCGAGAAGATGCTCGAACAAATCGCGAAAGAAGTAGCGGAACGTTGGCCTGGTGCGTTGACGGCGATCCATCACCGGATTGGACGACTCGATATCATGGAAGAAGCGGTCGTCATCGCGACGAGTTCTTCCCATCGCGCCGACGCCTACGAGGCGAATCGTTACGCCATCGAACGGATTAAAGAAATTGTCCCGATTTGGAAACGGGAGCATTGGACCGACGGCACGAAATGGATGGGTGATCAAAAAGAACAACACCCAGGACGCCCGGAAGGAGTGACGTACACATGATTGAGGTATTATGTTTTGCCCACGTGGCAGAAGAGTTGGCGGTCCGGTCCTATACCGTTTCAGCGCCACAAACAATCGCCGCCTTGCGAGCGGATTTGGCCGAGCGGGGCGTGTCAGGAGCGGAACGTCTCATGTTCGCGGTCAATGAGCGCTATGAGACGGACGAATACACGGTTGCAGACGGGGACACGGTCGCCGTCATTCCAATGGTGAGCGGAGGGTAAACGATGGAATTGACACATATGAACAACCAAGGGCGGGCGAGGATGGTCGATGTCTCGGATAAACCGGAAACGACACGTACTGCTCGGGCCCGTACATCAGTTGAACTGAGCGGTGAACTCAAACAGCTCATCACGGATGGGGGTCTTGCAAAAGGGGATGTACTCGCTGTCGCTCAAGTGGCTGGCATCATGGCCGCCAAAGAGACGAGCCGCATCATTCCGATGTGTCATCCGCTCGCCTTGAAAAAAGTCGATTTGACGTTCGAATGGGACGGGACACAGCTCATCATCGAGTCGTTTGTGAAAACGAAAGGCGATACCGGTGTCGAGATGGAGGCGTTGACGGCAGCAATGGTCGCTGCATTGACCGTGTACGATATGACGAAAGCAGTCGATAAAGGCATCGTCATCGGACCGACATACTTGCTCGAGAAACAAGGCGGGAAGTCAGGGGACTACATCCGATGACACATATCCCGGAACGTTACGCGCGGCAGGCCCGGTTCCACGGCATCGGGGTGGAGGGCCAAGAACATCTGATGGAGAAACGAGTGCTCGTCGTCGGTCTCGGCGCGCTCGGGGCAGCCGTTAGCGATCAACTTGTTCGGGCCGGCGTCTCGCTCATCCTCGTCGACCGCGACTATGTCGAGGTGACGAACTTACAACGACAGACGCTCTATACGGAACAGGACGCACGTTCCGAGACGCCGAAAGCGGTCGCAGCGCTCGAACGCCTGCGGGCCATCAACTCAGACGTTGAGTTGGACGCGCAAATCGCCGATGTCTCGTGGGATTGGCTTCGGCCTTTGCCGTCCGTTGATCTCATCTTGGACGCAACCGATAACGTCGAGACGCGTCTTCTATTGAACGATTTCGCACTCGAGCGTGGCATTCCGTTCTTGTTTGCCTCTTGCGTCGGGGCATACGGCATGAACTACACGGTGATGCCGGGAGAAGCGCCGTGTCTTCGTTGTCTCATGCGTCATTTGCCGCTAGCCGGGCAAACGTGCGCGACAGCGGGGGTGGTAGCGCCAATCGTTCAACATGTGGCAAGTCGTCAAGCCGTTGAGGCATTGAAATATTTGACGGGGCGTCATGAAAAGATGGAACGTCGACTCTTGATTGAAGATATGTGGGAAAACCAGTCACAGCGACTAGATGTCGCACGTCTCGTCGATGTGTCTTGTCCTTCTTGTCAAAACCGCGACTATCCGAGCCTCGTCCCGAATCGGCAACAGACAGCACTCCTCTGTGGGCGTGACGTCGTCCAAGTCCGTCGGTCCATTGAAGGGCTTGAACCAATCGCACATCAACTCGAGCGTGCGGACATCGCTGTGAAACAGACACCGTTCACATTAGAATGGCGATGGCGGAATCATCGGATGCTTTTGTTTAAAGACGGTCGTGTGCTCGTCCATGGAATTGATGACGCGAACGTCGCAATCGCGATGGTCGATGAGTGTCTTGGCGCATAAAAAAGTGTCCCCCCGAAAAGCGGAGGACACTTTTTTGGTTAGCGTGGGATTGTAAGCACTTGCCCGACGCTAATCAAGCTGACGTTCGTAATATTGTTGGCGGCTGCAATCTTAGCGACAGTCGTGTTATACATCGTCGCAATCTTGTAGAGCGTATCCCCTGATTTTACCGTGTATTTCACCGTAGTCGTCGGTGGTGTGACGGTTGTACCTGGGATGATCAGTACTTGTCCGACATAGATGGAGTTGACGTTCGTAATATTGTTGGCGGCTGCAATCTTAGCGACGGTCGTTTTGTACAAAGTGGCGATCTTATAGAGCGTGTCACCCGATTTAACCGTATACTTGACGGTCGTCGTAGGTGGAGGAGTTACAGTGGTACCCGGGATGACGAGCACTTGTCCGACATAGATGAGACTGTAGTTTGTAATTTTGTTGGCCGCAGCGAGCGCAGCGACTGTGACGTTGTAAGCTCGGGCGATGCTATAGAGCGTATCGCCTGATTTGACGGTATACGTTTTGCTGGTAGATGTGTTTTGGTAAGCGAGCAATTGCGAGACGGTGACGAACTTGTAGCCTTTCGCTTTCAACTGGGCAATCATCGTCGGCAAGGCGAGTGGTGTACCTGGAGCGCCGGCACCGGTGTGCATCAAGACGATTGAGCCTGGTTTGATGTTCGCCTGTACTTTCGTATTGATTTGGCTAGCGGTGACTCCTTTCCAGTCCACGGTATCGATGTTCCATTGAATCGTATAGCCGTAGCCGGCAGCGCCGACTCCGCTCAACACGGCGCTATTGACGGCGCCGAATGGTGCCCGGAAGATTGGTTTTGTCGTTTTACCGGTAATGGATTTGATTTTTGCTTCCGTCCGATCAAGTTCTGATTTCATTTGCGTGGCGGTCAACTTTGTGAAGTCTGGATGGGTATACGAATGGTTACCGAGTTGGTGACCTTTAGCTGCGATGTTTTTAATGTATTGAGGATGGTTATTGGCGCCTGATCCAGTCAAAAAGAAAGTGGCTTTGACATTGTTCTTGGCAAGTATGTCCAAAATCTTATTCGTATTCGCACCATCCGCCCCGTCATCGAACGTCAACGCGACAACTTTACTCGTCGTATTCACGCTTGTGATGAATTTCGAAGCGGCGGCGTCAGCCGATTTTGGATAAGCGACTAACGGTGCCAACATAATCAACAAGGCCATCAACACACGTACAAACTTGCTCTTCATTTTGGTTTCGCCTCCATTCTTGGGTGTATGTATCTTGATGTTAAGGCTTTCCATATATTGAGCTGTGTATATATTTTATATACCCCCTTTTAGTGGTAAACATCGTCTAACCCTAAAAATAGGGAAAGGAATTTTTGGATAATGACTCTCAATATTTGTGTTCAATTTATGAGTGACAAACGTGTCAAATATCACACAATCCTCACACATTTCCTAAAAAAGGGTGCTATCATGAACAATGTGTGAAGAATGTAAGCGATTGAATAGGGGGATTCAACATGAGCAAATCAATGAAACGGTTCGGGGTGGCATTTGGTCTCGTCGGTCTGTTCGTCCTTGGGGCGTGCGGAGCCGATGAAACGGCCAGTGGTACGGAGACGGTGCAGTCGATGGAACCGGTAGAAGCAGAATTAAACGTTCCGGCCACGGCGGACAAAGACGAGACGGTCACGTTGGCGGTTCGCGTCACACAAGACGGTGAAGCGGTCGATGATGCCGACGAGATTAAGTTCGAGGTCTGGAAAAATGGCGCCAAGGAAGAGAGCGAGATGACGAAAGCGTCGCTCACAGAAGATGGAGTCTACGAGGCGAAGACGACGTTTGTCGAAGAAGCAGTTTACACGGTGCAAGTCCATGTGACGGCCCGTTCGATGCATACGATGCCGACGACGAACGTTACGGTCGGCCATCCGGAGACGGCGGCCGAGGCTGAAGCTGAAGCTGAGCAAGACCATCACAACCACGCGGGAGCAGACATTGTCCTTGATCCGACTCAAGCTGTCGCCAATGAAGTCCAACCGTTCACAGTCAACGTCGAAATTGAGCATGAGGCGTTGACGGGTGCGGACGTCCAACTCGAAGTGTTCAAAGACGGAGCGGACAAGCACGACTGGGTGAAGCTTGATGAAACGGAAGGCGGAAGCTATGCAGGTGAGCATACATTCAAAGAGTCAGGCATATACAACGTTCAAGTCCATGTGACGAAAGGACACGACATCCATGAACACATCATGGAGACGGTCGAGGTCAAATAAAAAAAACGATCGGCCGCGGCCGATCGTTTTTTTCTTATGCGTTCTGATAGAGTGACTCGACTTGCTGTTGAAGCGATTCGTTCTCGAGGAACTCGTCGTACGTCGCTTCTTTGTCGACAATCCCGTTCGGCGTCACTTCGATGATGCGCGTGGCAATCGTCGAGATGAGCTGATGGTCATGCGAGCTGAAGAGGAGTACGCCTTTGAACGTTTCGAGACCGTTGTTGAGCGCTGTGATCGACTCGAGATCCAAGTGGTTCGTCGGATCGTCGAGGACGAGGACGTTCGAGTTCGAGAGCATCATTTTCGAGAGCATGCAACGCACTTTCTCTCCCCCTGAGAGGACAGATGCTTTCTTCATGACTTCTTCGCCTGAGAAGAGCATACGTCCGAGGAAACCGCGAAGGAACGTATCCGACTCGTCGGCTGGTGAGAACTGGCGTAACCAATCCAAGATGCTCTTATCCGAGCCTTCGAAGTATTCCGAGTTGTCTTTCGGGAAGTACGACTGTGTCGTCGTCACGCCCCATTTGACCGTACCCGTGTCCGGTTCCATCTCGCCCATGATGATTTTGAAGAGAGTCGTAATGGCAACGTCCGAACGGCCGACGAATGCGACTTTGTCCGTCTTGTTGAGTGAGAACGTGACGTTGTCGAGTACTTTGACGCCATCGATCGTCTTCGAGACGTTGTCGACGTAGAGCACGTCGTTCCCGATTTCACGTTCCATCGAGAAACCGACGAACGGATAGCGACGTGATGATGGACGGATATCGTCGAGCGTGATTTTATCGAGCAACTTCTTACGCGACGTCGCTTGACGCGCCTTCGAGGCGTTCGAGCTGAAACGGGCGATGAAGTTTTGAAGTTCTTTGATTTTCTCTTCTTTTTTCTTGTTCTGGTCGTTGGCCATACGCGAAGCGAGTTGGCTCGACTCGTACCAGAAGTCGTAGTTCCCGACGTACAATTGGATCTTCCCGAAATCAAGGTCGGCCATGTGCGTACAGACTTTGTTCAAGAAGTGACGGTCGTGGGATACGACGATGACGGTATTCTCGAAGTTGATCAAGAACTCTTCAAGCCATTGGATCGCTTTGAGGTCAAGACCGTTCGTCGGCTCATCGAGGAGAAGAATGTCAGGTTTGCCAAACAATGCTTGAGCAAGGAGGACTTTGACTTTCTCGCCACCTGTGAGCTCGCTCATGAGCTTGTGGTGTGAGGCATCCGTGATCCCTAGTCCTTGAAGGACCATGGCAGCTTCTGATTCGGCTTCCCAACCGTTCATCTCAGCGAATTCGCCTTCGAGTTCAGCAGCGCGCATACCATCTTCGTCAGAGAAATCTTCCTTCATATAGATGGCGTCTTTCTCTTTCATGACTTGATACAAACGCTCGTGGCCCATGATGACCGTCTCGAGTACCGCTTGATCTTCGTACGCATAATGGTCCTGCTTGAGGACGGCGAGGCGTTCGCCAGGTGAGAAGCTGACGTCACCTGTCGTCGTTTCTTGCTCGCCGGCAAGAATTTTTAAGAATGTCGACTTTCCGGCACCGTTCGCGCCGATCAAGCCGTAGCAGTTGCCTGGTGTGAACTTGATGTTCACGTCTTCGAACAACTTGCGTCCACCGAATTGGAGACTTACGTTATTTACTGTAATCATGTATAGGATCCCTCGTTTTTCTGATTAGTTTACGACGTGTATTGTATCACGTTTTTTGAAAACGCGCAGTCGTGGGTAAAAATGAAACAAACAGCAGCCTGATTCGTATAGAGAAGAAAGGGGGAATCAGCCATGAAAACAACGCTCTCGTTGAAAGAAGCGTGGTCAAACTACTACCGTCGAGATTTCTTCCGGCTCTGGGTCATCTTCCTCGTGACGGGCATCGGATCGTACTTTTTATTCCGGGCCGTTATCGCTCCTGAACAAGTGGATGAAATTTTAGCTCAGCTCGGCGAATCGTTTGAATCACAAGGATTGACGTTCGATTCGAGCGCACGCGAGACGATGATTGCCCTATTCGTGAACAATACGCGCGTCACGTTGCTCGCTTTCCTACTCGGGATGATCCCACTCTTCATCCCGTATATGTTCGTCGTCATCAACGCCGCGGTCATCGGCCTGGTCGCCATGCTTGTTGGGTTTGCCGGTGAGTCCGTGATCCGGGTCATCGTGCTCGGCATTTTGCCCCACGGCATCACCGAAATCTCGGCCATCTTGCTCGGAGCGGCGATGGGGTTGTCGCTTAACCGTTACATCTGGAAAAAACTACGCGGGAAAAAGACCGACGTCACGTTCAAGGCGCTGTTCGTGGCAGGCGTGAAGACATTTCTCGTCATCGCAGTTCCGCTCCTCGCCCTCTCTGCGATCATCGAGGCGTACGTGACCCCACTGTTATTACAGTAAAAAAGCCATCGCTGATGGCTTTTTTACTTGAAATGAGGCGTCGTCTCGACACAGTGGGTTAAACGAATCCCTTCCGTAGACACCTCGCCATTCACTTGCCAGATTTCAAGTCCGTCCGCGATTGCGTCGCGAATCAGCTGCCGAATTCGTAAGTCGTGTTTCCGATTCGGGTTGCCGGTGAAGATGGGCGCATCATATAAGAAAACATACAGCAAGACGGCCCGACCCGTTTTCGGCAACGTCGCAATGAGTGTCTCGAGATGTCGAATCAACCGTTCGGTCTCGATTGGTCTCGTCACCGCACGCCGTTCAAAGCGGGGGAGAGGCGTTACGAACAACTCGGCTAGAGGTGCTTTCACTTCGATATAAGTGCCATCGACTTTAAAGTCGATTCGTGACGCATCGACGACTTTCTCTCGTTCCACATGTCTCGGAGAAGGAAAAGCTGAAATCACGTTCGTCCGCAACCAATGTTCGACGAAATCGTTGACGCGGCCTTGATGAATTCCAATCCATTGTCGGTCCGCGTCAATCGAGATGGCCTCCACCGTGAAGGCGGTGTTCCGTCGCGGGTCGTCCGTCGCTGAGACGAGGCAAGGAACCCCGTCAAAGACGAGGTCACCGATGCGGCCTGTGACCGGACAGTGGCAGGCGACGACAGTGTCGCCGAGCAATACGTCCATCACGAACCGATTGCGGCGTTTCAGGATGACCCCTTCCTGCAAGGGGGATACGAAGCGATACATCGTCAGACGACGCGCGTGACCGTCGTGTCGAGTTCGAACGCGACGTTGCCGGCCAAGGCGCGTGAAATCATACAGCCATCCTTCGCTTTTTTGGCGATTCGTTCGACGAGCGTGATATCGCGATTTGTGGCCGTTTTTGGAACGTTGATACGTGTCGTGTAGCGAATCGTCTCATACGTGAAGACACCGTTCGTCACGTCGACGATGCCTTCGGCGTCAATCGTGATGCCTTGATGCGGCAGTTCGCTTCGCCCGAGCATAGCCGCAAGTGTGATGATATAGCAGGTCGCCGCAGCACCGAGCAACATCTCATCGGGGTTCGTGCCGATGCCGGGCCCGTCCATTTCCGGGGGAATCGATATCTGTGTCTTTAACCGTTCGGCCTCGATCGTTCCGACGTCGTTGCGTCCGCCGGTCCAGTCGAGGTTCATTTGAAACGTATGCTTCATAAAAAATCGCCTCCAATGTCTCTATTCTAGAAGAGAACGATTGGAGGCGCATGTGTTATGCTCGCGCGCGTTCAGCGAACGTACGGAGCGTCTGGATGATGACGTGGGTCGCTTTTTCCATGTTGTTGACGGAGACGTACTCGAACTTGCCGTGATAGTTCTCGCCACCCGTGAAGATGTTCGGGGTCGGGAGTCCCATATACGACAGTTGCGAACCGTCCGTCCCGCCGCGAATCGGTTCGATTTTCGGTTCGATGCCTAGTTCGCGCATGACGTCGGCGACGGTGTCGACGATGTGTTTTACCGGCTCGATTTTCTCGGCCATGTTGTAATATTGATCGTCCATTTTCAAGTCGATGCGCGCTTCGCCATACTTCTGTTTCCATTCGACGACGAGCTTTTCAAGCAACGCTTTGCGCGCCTCGAACTTTGTGCGGTCGTGGTCGCGGATAATGTATTGCAGCGTCGTCGTCTCCACGTCGCCAGAGAAGCCGTTCAGATGGAAGAAGCCTTCATAGTCGCTCGTATGTTCCGGTGCCTCATCGGCCGGGAGGCGGTTGTGGAACGCCATCGCCAATTTCATCGAGTTGACCATCTTGTTTTTGGCGCTGCCCGGGTGCACGTTCGTCCCATGGAACGTGACCGTGGCGCCGGCAGCGTTGAAGCTCTCGTATTGCAGTTCACCGAGCGGGCCGCCGTCCATCGTATAGGCGAAATCGGCGTTGAAGCGGGCGACGTCGAACTTATGTGGTCCGCGTCCAATCTCTTCGTCCGGTGTGAAGGCGATTCGCACCGGGCCATGCGGGATTTCCGGATGGGCCAATAAGTATTCGACCGCAGTGACGATCCCGGCCATGCCGGCTTTGTCGTCGGCACCGAGCAGCGTCGTGCCGTCTGTCGTGATGAGTGTATGTCCGACGTAGCCATCGAGCTCCGGGAAGTCACTCGGCGACAAGATGACACCGAGCGCCTCGTTCAAGACGATATCGCCGCCCTCGTAATGTGCGACGAGTTGCGGGTTGACGTTCGTCCCGGTGAAGTCGGTCGCCGTATCGACGTGGGCGAGCAGGCCGATCGTCGGTACGTCATGGTCGACGTTACTCGGAAGGGTGGCGAACAAGTAGCCATAGTCATCCGTCTCGACGTCCTCGAGTCCAATCGCTTTTAACTCAGCCTCGAGATGGCGAATCAAATCCCATTGTTTCGCCGTCGACGGTGTCGTCTCACTCGTGAAGTCGGACTGTGTATCAATTTTTGCATACGTGATTAAACGTTCAATTAATTTCGATTGCATGGTCTGCCTCCTCTAATCAATCTGTTCTCGTTTAGTGTAGCATGAGAGCCGTTTTGAGAAGTATCGAAATTGTTTGAAAATAAAAAGAGAGGCGCAAGGCCTCTACTTTTACTCAATTTGTATGAAACAAGGGTGCTGGCCTTTTTTAAAGAAGGAACGGCAGGAGAAACGGCAACAAAAACGACGTGAAGATGGCGGACAGGCCCATCGCCGCGCCCCCGGTGGCCCCTGAGAGCGGATGTTCTGTCGCGGCTTGAGCCGTGCCGATGCCGTGGCTGATCGTTCCGAGTGCGAGTCCTCGCGTGAACGGATCAGTCACTTTGAAAAGCGACAACATTAGCGGACCGAACATGGCACCGAGTATGCCACAGGCGACAGTGATGGAGGCAGCAAGCGCCGCGTCTCCTTGGAGCTGTTTTGCCAGTTCGAGTGCAATCGGAGCAGTGACGGATTTGACCGCTAGCCCGATGAGCACTTGGTCCGTCAGTTTGAGCGCCGTTCCGATCATGACTGCGACGATGATCGTCGAGACGGTACCGGCAACGATTGCACTGAGGGCACGTCTCGCGCGTGCGAGTAGCGTCGGCAAGTTGCGGTACAACGGCAGACCGAGGGCGACGGTCGCCAGGCCGAGTAAAATCGTGATCAAATCTTTGGCCGGTTCATACACGTCGTACGGTTGTTCAAAGAGAAGGAGGATCACAATCAAAATAGTTGTGCTCAAGAAGACGACGTTCGTGAACGGAGACGCCCATTTAAATGATAGTTTTCGGCTGATGAGATAGACACCAACTGTGACGAGTACCCAAAATAATGTCATGACGCTTCACCTCGTCTTCCGGAGATGATGGCGGTCACGATGAGCCCCACACTTAGACTGATCATCAAGGCGAGAAAGAGCGGAATCCCTTCTGCTTTTAATAGATTACTATAAGACATGAGACCGACCGCAATCGGGATGAAGAAGAAAGCGAGATGTTTCGTGAGGAAGCCGGCACTGTCCTCGATCCATTCGACTCGGATGATTTTTGTCATAAGTAATATCAACAACAGCATCATCCCGACGACGTTCCCAGGCACTTTCCATTCTAAAGTGGCGACGATCCAATTGCCGAGCGCGCTTAACCCGAATAAGAGCGAAAGGCCGATCATCCATTTGATAAAGAGTTGCATGTATACCATCCTTTCGCGAATACGTTCAAAACGTAAGAATTTTCTCAGATTTATTTGTACAGGTCAAGGTTAGGCAATCATCAAAAAGTGAAGTTCTTCTCTCCAAAGAGGTTTTATAAAAGCACGGAAAGCCGTGAGGAACACATCAGGAATGACCGAATCGAAAAGAGAGTCGACCCTTTATGGGCGACTCTCTTTTGAATTACGCTTCTTTTTTCTTACGGAACCGTGCGAAGAACTCATACACGATTGGAACGATGAGGAGCGTCAATAGCGTTGAACTTGTCAATCCACCGATGACGGTCACACCGAGACCTTTCGAAATCAAAGCGCCACCTTCAAGACCGAGCGCGAGCGGTGCGAGGGCACCAATCGTCGCGAGTGCCGTCATGAGGATTGGACGGAGGCGCGTACCGGCTGCCTCGAGCAAGGCATCACGCGTCGAGAGACCAGCTTCTTCTTTATGAATAACACGGTCAATCAAGACGATGGCGTTCGTCACAACGATCCCAATCAACATGAGCGCTCCAATCAAGGCAGATACCGAGATCGTCTCGCCAGTGATGAGAAGGGCGACAAGTCCCCCGATAATCGCGTAAGGGAGCGAGAACAGGACGACGAACGGTGTAACGGCACCGCCGAACGTGATGACGAGCACCAAGTAGACGATGGCAACGGCTGCGAGCATGGCGAGACCGAGCTGAGTGAACGATTCTTGAATCTGTTCAGTGACACCGCCGACATCATACGAGACGCCAGTCGGGAGCTCGATGTCAGACACACGTTCTTCGATGGCCGCCGAAGCTTCCGTCGCTTTGTCCGTGCTGAGCTCGACGTTGACGCGAGCGAGGAGCTTGCCGTCACGCTGAACGAGCGTATCCGGTGTCGTGCCTTCCTCGACTTCGATGAAGTCTGAGATTGGACGTGGTCCGAACGGCGTCGTCACTTCTTGTTCCTGCAAATCGTCAATGCTGTCGTACGTGACTTGTTCTGTCGGAATGATGACGTCGAGTTGCTTGTCATCAATCGTCACGGTCGAGAGCGGACTTTCTTGCGCTTGGAACTGTCCAATCGTCTGGGCGAGCTGAGCGGCCGATACACCTGCCTCAGCAGCTGCTTGCTGGTCGACGTTGAACGTGTACTGGACGTATGATTCACGAAGATCAGACGTCGCTTGACGGACGTAATCCGTCTCTTCTTCAATCGTCTCAATGAACGTCGGAACGATGGCTTCGAGGTCTTCGAGTGAGTTGGCGTAGACGTTGTACGTCACGCCGCTCGTTCCGGCACCGCCGGCGAAGTCTTGTTCTTTCCATTCACCGCCAGAGGCGAGTTCGTTCAAGCGTTCGACGTCGGCGATTTTGACATCGGCGAAATCTTCCGTGTCCGGATCGTACTGGACGATGAAAATTCCTTGTTTGTTGTTTCCTGGGTTAAGCGGGTTCTCGCCACCGACCGTGAATTGAACATCGGTCGCGTCCGCTTGCTCTTCCATGAAATACGTCTCGGCGATTTCGGCCGCCGCAATCGAGTCGTCAAGCGTTTGTCCCGGCTCTGGGTCGAACGTGACGTAAAGCGTCTTCTCAGATTCTTGGTTCAAGAAGTTGACCCCGATGGCTGGGACGAGGGCGAAACTTCCGATTAAGAGAACGGTAGCCAGGCCGAAGACGACGAGTTTATGGTTGAGCGACCAGTTGAGGACGCCGCGATACCATTCGGCGAGTTTCCCTGGTCCTTCTTCCGGCTTCAACTTGTCACGGTTCTTAAAGAACGAGTCGGCCATCATCGGCACGACTGTGATCGCGACGAGAAGTGACGCGAGCAAAGCGAAGACGACGGTCAAGGCGAACGGTAAGAACAGCTCACCGACGAATCCGGTGACGAACCCGAGCGGCAAGAAGACGGCAATCGTGACGATTGTCGACGACGCGATCGGAATGAACACTTCTTTCGTCGCGGCGATAATCAGCTCTTTGCCGCGCAACGTCTCGTTCGGACGGGTGAGGCGACGGTAAATGTTCTCAATGACGACGATGGAGTCATCGACGACCCGTCCGATGGCAACGGTCATCGCGCCGAGCGTCATGATGTTGAGCGTGATGTCGAGCTGTTTCAAGACGATCAACGCCATCAAGAGCGAGAGCGGGATGGAGATGACCGCAATAATCGTCGAGCGGAAGTTACGAAGGAACACGAGAATAATCAAAATGGCGAATAGACCACCGAGTAACGCTTTCGAGACCATCGTCTCGACCGATTCTTCAATCGG
Organism: Exiguobacterium sp. s28; assembly: GCF_018618135.1. Classification (NCBI taxonomy): domain Bacteria; kingdom Bacillati; phylum Bacillota; class Bacilli; order Caryophanales; genus Exiguobacterium; species Exiguobacterium sp. s28. The sequence continues at coordinate 78,378 of NZ_JACSLL010000004.1, forward strand.
TTGACCTTGGTCGAGCGTGACGGAGACGTTGGCCGTGTCATAGTCGGCCTCGAAGTCGGCGAGCACCTCTTTGACGGCGTTGACGACGTCGACGGTGTTCGCGTCTTGTGTTTTCGTCACTTGAATCCCGATTGAACGTTCTCCGTTTGAGCGCGAAATCGATTCCTCGATGCCACGATCTTCAATCGTCGCGAGTTCGCTCAAAGCGACGGTCGGGACGGTTGTCGGGATATTGGCAGGTGGGACGGCACCTGGTATTTCAGTCGGGACTTGTGGGGTCTCGTCAGTCGGAAGTTCCGTTGGCGCACCTGGCACCGGCTGTTCCGTTTGTGCGGGTGAGTACGGAATTTGGAGGTCGCGGAACGCCTCGAGCGTCTCCGACTTCCCATCGATGACGACGGCTTGCTCCGTATCACCAAGTTCATACAGGCCGAGCGCGATGCGGGCGTCGTTCGCTTGAATCAACTGTTTGACCGTGTCTTCCGTCAAGTTGTATTCGGCGAGTGCCTCCTCATCGAACTGAAGCTCGACGCGACGAATCTCTTGTCCGGCGATTTGGACGGTCTGAGCGCCTTCGACGCCTTCAAGGGCCGGTTGCAACTCATCTTCGACCAATTTCGTCAATTCGGCCAAATCGAGACTCTCATCTGAGACGGCTGCACCAACGACAGGGAACGCGTCAAAGCTGAGTCGTGATACTTGTGGGTCTTGAACGGCTTCTGGTAATTCGACGTTGCTGAGCGCGTCTTTGACGAGCTGTTCAGCTTCTTCCATATCGGTGCTGAAATCATAATCGATTTGAATGTTTGAAGCGTTCTGGAACGAAGACGAACGAACTTGTTCGACCCCGTTCAAGCTCTTCAAGCGCTCTTCGAGCACGGTGCTGACTTCGTCGAGCACTTGTTCAGGTGAGGCTCCTGGGTAAATCGTCGTCACCGAGACGGTCGGTGTCGTGATATCAGGCAATGTTTCTAGTTTCATCGTCAAGCCGGCGAAAATTCCGGCGGCCGTCAAGATGATGGTCATCAACCAGACGGCGAACTTGTTATTGACGGAGAAGGACGTGATTTTTTGCATGGGGTTCATTTCTCCTCTAATAGATTAGTCTGTTTTACCCGAATCGATATTCTGGGCTCGCTCGATCAAGCGAGCGATAATGTCTTGTTTTAAAGCAGGTGGGGCGACGCCGACATTGAAGTGCTCGGACATCATCATTCCTTCGAGCGCATAGCGGATGATCATCGTCTCCACTGGATCGCTCGTCTGTTGAAACTGTGCGAAGAACGTGTCGAGGTCGTGCTTCCACCGCTCTGCGTACTCTTGGTCGACGGCGAACAATGTGAGGAACGCAATCATCTTTTCGGCGTCGATGTGGATGGCTGAGCGCTCCGGATGAAGTTTCGTCTCGTCAAAGAGACGCACGAACGCCTCAACAGGGCCATTGCCATCGGCTTGGAGCGATTCGTACAAATCGTTTTGCTCGGTTTGGAGCCGTTCCACGATGGCGGTCAACAACGCTTCTTTGGATGGATAGTGGTACAAGAGACCACCTTTCGAGACACCCGCCGTCTTGGCGACTTCATCCAATGTCAGGTGATGCACACCGTGCTCCATGATGATATCGGTCGCGGCATCCAACAGTTTTTGCTTGGTGATTATTGATCGGTTTGTCATGTCATCCCTCTTTTCTGTACCGACCAGACGGTTTGTTCTCTTCCACTATAGGTGCGTAGTCATTTTGAAGTCAAGAAATGATGACGTCAAAACTGTTAAGTTATGTATTTATAACTACTGTAAACGATTTCAAAAAAAGGTTGACGTGAGAATGATTATCAGTGATGATAGTAACTGAGAGTAATTATCATTACCAACAATAGAGATGAATAAGTGGGGGATAATCAAATGAACAAAAAGTACATGGCGCTCGGCCTATCGGCTGCGCTCACAACATCACTCCTGGCCGCTTGCGCGAGCACGGAAGAGACGACGTCAAATGATAACGAGACAGCAGAAGAGTCGAAAGTCGTCAACGTCTACTCGAGCCGTCACTATGACGTCGATAAAGAACTTTACAAGCAGTTCGAAGAAGAGACGGGCGTAAAAGTCAACGTCGTCGAAGGGAAGAGCGATGAGCTTCTCGAGCGTTTGAACACAGAAGGTGAGAGCACAGAGGCCGACCTCTTTATCACGGCAGACGCCGGGAACTTGTATCAAGCGAAAGACGCGGGACATCTTCAAGCGGTCGATAGCGACGTGCTTGAGTCGAACGTCCCTGAAAAATATCGTGATACGGACAACGAGTGGTTCGGTCTCACGAAACGGGCACGTGTCATCGTCTATGCAAAAGACCGTGTGAAACCAGAAGACTTGTCAACATACGAAGCGCTCACAGAAGAACAGTGGAACGGAAAAGTGCTCGTTCGTCCGTCTGAGAACATGTACAACATCTCACTCCTCGCTTCATTCATTGAAGTGAACGGTGTCGATCAAGCGAAAGAGTGGGCAAAAGGCATGGTCAACAATATGGCGCGTGATCCACAAGGGAACGACCGTGACCAAGCGAAAGCGGTCGTCGCCGGTGAAGGGGACGTCGCCATCATGAACACATACTACATGGGTCTCATGTTGAACTCGGAAGATGCGGAAGAGAAGAAAGTGGCCGAGCAACTCGGTGTCTTCTTCCCGAACCAAGACACGACGGGGACACACGTGAACATCTCGGGGATTGCGATGACAAAAGCAGCGAAGAACTCAGAAAACGCGAAGAAACTCATGGAGTTCATGTCTGATCCGTCAGCACAAGAGCAGTTTGCGAGCGTGAACTACGAGTATCCGGTCAACGAATCGGTTGAACCGAACGAGCTCCTTCAATCATGGGGTGAGTTCAAAGAGCAGGACATCAACTTGTCTGTCCTCGGTGAAAACCAGCAAGAAGCCATCCGTATTTTCAACGAAGCGGGCTGGAAATAAGACGACTTCGGCTTGAACAGATGTTCAGGCCGAAGGTTTTTGTGTTTCATGGCACGCTGACGGTACACCGTAGGCGCGGAAACTGATATGATGGGACAGGAAGTGACTGAACGAAAGAACGGGAGTTGTACGACATGAACTGGTACGCGCTGAAACGACAACTGAATGGATGGGCCATCCTCAGCTTTATCGCGCTGGTGTTCATCGTCCTGCCAGGCGTCGTCGTCTTGGTCGAGCTGTTCGCACCGGTCAACGAGAACTGGCAACACATTCGCGAGTACTTGTTGCCGACTTATGTGCGCAATACACTGTTCATCATGCTCGCGACCGGATTGTTGACGACCGTCATCGGAACGAGCCTGGCTTGGTTCGTCACGGTGTACGACTTTCCATTCCGTCGGTTCTTCAAATGGGCGCTCATCTTACCGCTCGCCATCCCGCCTTACATTGGGGCTTATACGTATCACGGGATTTTAAACTATACGGGCGTCATCCAGACGACGCTTCGCAACGAGTTCGGTATCACGGTCGACCAGACGTATTTCAACATCATGACGATTCAAGGGACGGTGTTCATCTTCACGCTGTTCTTGTATCCATACATCTACACGATCACGCGTGCCTTCCTGCACAATCAATCGTCCTCGATGATTGAAAACGCCCGTATCCTCGGCCGCGGCTCGTGGGATATCTTCTTCACCGTCGTCATCCCGATTTCGCGCGTCGCCATCATCGGCGGGGTCAGCCTCGTCTTGATGGAAGTGTTGAACGACTATGGCGTCGTCAAATACTTCGGGATTCAGACGTTCAGTACGGCCATCTTCAGTACGTGGTTCGGGATGAAAGATACGTCCTCAGCGCTCAAATTGGCTGGGACGCTCATGATTCTCGTCATCGCCATCTTGACGATGGAACGGCTGATCCGAGGTCGAAAACAGTTCAGCTATGCGACGACGAAAGTGAAGCCGCTCAAACCGAGACAACTGAATGGATGGCATCGATACGCCGTGTTCGGTTATGTAGCGACCATCTTCGCGGTCGCATTCTTCATTCCGTTCGTTCAACTCGTTGCTTGGACGGTATTGACGTTTGAACAAGTGTTCACAGCCGAGTTTTTCCGTCTCGTCTGGAACACGGTGAGCGTCGCCTTCATCGCGACGATGATCATTCTCGTGTTTGCGCTCATCATCGCGAACTATACGCGCCTGTTCCCGTCAAACATGACACGCGTCATCTCGAAAGTGACGACGCTCGGTTATTCAATCCCGGGAGCGGCCATCGCCATCGCCGTCATCACGTTGTTCTTGCTGCTTGATGAGTGGGTGTTGAACATGGCGCTCGCTTTGGACTTAGGCCAGACGTTCGTGTTCAGGACGACGCTCATCATGCTCATTTTCGCCTACGTCATCCGCTTCCTCGCCATCGGCTATAACTCGATCGAGAGTGGATTTGAGAAAGTCGGGAAGTCGTTCACGGAAGCGTCACGCATGCTCGGGTGGGGGACGGTGCAGACGTTCTTCCGGGTCGATATCCCGATGATTAAAGGGGCGATCATGAGCGCGTTCATCCTCGTCTTTATCGATATTATGAAAGAATTGCCGCTGACGCTGTTTTTACAGCCATTCAATTTTTCGACGCTCGCCACACAGGCGTTCAAATATGTCAGTGACGAGAAGATACATGAGGCCGCGCTCGCCTCGATCGTCATCGTGCTCATGAGCGGACTGTTGATCTTTGTTTTCCATAAGGTGCTTGATAAGGAGGCCGACTAATGTTTGTTCAAATCAACGATTTACACTTCAGCTATAAAGGTGCGCAAGCCGAGACGATTAAAGGATTCTCGATCTCGATCACGAAAGGTGAAATCGTCTCGCTTCTCGGTGACAGCGGTTCTGGGAAGAGTACGATTTTACGCCTCATCGCAGGGCTTGAGATGCCGAATCAAGGCGTCGTCGTCGTCAACGACTGTGTCTGTTGCGACGATTGCCAGTTCATGCCGCCTGAACAGCGTGGTGTCGGGATGGTGTTCCAAGACTATGCGCTCTTCCCGCATATGACCGTTGAGAAGAACATCCGCTTCGGTCTGCATAAATTGAGCCGGAAAGAGCGGAACGAGCGCGTCGAAGAGATGCTGACGCTCGTGAACTTGTCCGAGTTCCGTCATCGCTATCCGTACGAGCTCAGTGGCGGTCAGCAACAGCGTGTCGCGCTCGCGCGTGCGCTCGCTCCGAAACCGTCGCTCCTCATCTTGGATGAGCCGTTCAGCAACTTGGACACGTCGCTCCAACATCGCATTCGGGACGATTTGCGCCGCCTCCTCAAACAGACGGGGACGACGACGATCTTCGTTACCCACGATGAAGAGGACGCAGAGGCGCTCGCCGACCGTATCGTCTATCTCGGCGAAGGCAAAATCAAGAAACAGATCATGACGGAGAACAACAAGACGTTCAACCCGCAGATCCCATGTTTCGTCTAAACGAAAAAGCATTCCTCATCGAGGGATGCTTTTTTTGAAGGCGAAATCAGCTACAAAGCACCCACAGATGGCGGTCTGTGGGTGCTCTGGTCATCACTTCGTCTGTGCGGAAGGACTCGACTCGTTCCCGAGTTGATCGATCGCTGTCACATAATAAGCTGCCTGCTCGTGCGTGACTTCGATGCTCTTCCGGGCGTGCGACGGGATACTTTCGATATGCGTCGCTTCACCGTCGACGACCTCATAGACGCGATAGCCGATGACGGCGTCGTCACGGACGGCGTGCCACGTCAATAAGTTCCCGCGGAGTTCGACGCTCGTCGGTGCGTCGAGTTCGACTTCGGTATTGATTTCGGTATCGACAAGTTCGGTATAGACGACGAAACGCTCGTCGTAACCGCCGTCACCGAACGTACCGGAACACGTGATCAAGTTCAAATGTCGACTCGACGTGGCCCCGAAGATATCCTCGATCGGTGCGTTTTTCGTATCGTAACTCTCTGTTTTTGTGACACGAAACGTCAACGTGTTGCCGTTCTCGTCGATGATTGTCACGTCATCGCCGGTCTTAAGTTGATCGAGCTCATAAAAGACGGCAGGGCCGGTCTTGCTGTCGACGTGTCCCGCGATGACGGCATTTCCTTTACTGCCTGGCTTGACGCCCGGCTCGAACCAACCGACTTGGTTCTCGTCTTTTGGGACGCCCATCTGTCCGTTGTCGAGTACGCCGACCTGTTCGATTGCGGTGTCGACCTTGATTTTGGGAATTTGAAGTTGGACGGGTGTCGCGGCCTTGGCACTTTCCTCTTCCTCGGCTAATCGAAGCTTCTTCACCTCTTCCTGTAGAAGTGAGAATTCAGCCGATAAATCTGGGCTCTCCTCTATTTGTTTTTCTTCTACAGGTGGTGACGACGATTCTTGGGCGCTCGTCCACGTCCAGAAGCCAAAACAAAAGAGAGAGAGCGCCAGAAACAAATGGCGCTTGTTCATGGGGCTCCCTCCTTATTGAATTATTGAACAGATTCTTTACGGTTGCGAAGCGTTACGAAGGCGAGTAAGATTCCGCCAAGTACAGCAAGGCCAGCGTAGAGCGTGTTCATTGATTGTTCTTGTGCACCACCGAGACCGGTTTCAGGCATCTCTTCAGGCATTGTTGTTTCAGCGAACTTGTCAGGCATTTGTGTCACGATCGCGTTACCGAGTGTCTCACCAACACCGAACATGAACGCGTATCCTTCACGGAATGACATCCAAGCGGCATCCGCGTCACCAGCTACATACTGATCGAACGTTTGAAGCACGAGGGCCTCATGTTGTTTGATGGCTTCTTGGCCAGCTTCTTGTGGCAAGTTACCTTCTGTCGCTGCGTCGAGGAATGTGCTGAAATCGACAGCGAACTGGTCGAGCTTCATGCGTGCTTCTTCAATTTTAGCTTCATCGCCTTCGAGTGTAGCGGCAACGATGTCACCTTGTGCTGTGATGTGGTTCCCGTTCCATACTTTTTCGAATTGGGCCGCACCTTCGTCACCGTAGACTGAGCCGATGGCTGCTTTGAAATCGAGTGTGTTCTGATCTTCAGCCCAGCTCACGTAGTCGTAATCTTCTGCTTGATCGTAGCCTTTTTGCATGCCGATTGCTGCGAGGGCGAAGTGTTCACCAGCAAGGCTGTTCAATGTCGAACGAAGCTCGACGGCCGGTGTGTCAGCAGCAGTTTCAAACTTGTCAGGCATCTGTGTGACGATTGCGCCTGAGAGGGCTTTACTGATGTCGAACATGAGCTTGTACCCTTCACGGTACGTCATGTATGCCGACTCGTAGTCACCTGCGACATAGTTGTCGAATACTGAGAGAACTTGGTCTTCATGAAGCTCAAGTACGTCAGCTGCAGCGTCTTTTGGTAAGTTACCTTCTGTTGCTGCATCAAGGAATGTTGAGAACTCTTCGACGAATTCATCGACTTCGGCTTCCGCGTCAGCGCGAAGCTCTTTGTCTTCTGATTTAGCCGCTTCGACGAAGTCAGCTGAATAGTCGTTGTGACCAGCGAAGATGTCTTCGAACTGGGCTGCGCCTTCATCTCCATAAATCGAAGCGATGGCCGGAGTCATGTCGAGTGCGTTTTGATCGAGTGCCTTCATCGCGACTTCAGCGTCTGGCGCTCCGTCGTAAGCTTTCATCATCGATGTGACGGCTAAGACATAATGCTCAGACAGTAGTTGGTCGAGCGTGGCTCGTAAGTCACCTGCTGGTGTGCTAGCTGTCGGCGCGTGATCCGCTGCCTGTGCATTCAATGGTACGAGTAAGCCGAGTGCGAGTGCCGGTGCTACAATCTTGTTCATTGTTTTCTTCTTCATGGGTAATCGCTCCTTTTTTTGAGTGGTTGTCGTTGTTTACACCCATCTAACGGAGCGGTTCAAAAAATGGATCACTCTTTTTTTATTTTTTTTCGTTTTTTTGTTGAAGTGTGCGATAAACCCCTGGTGCGACGCCATATTTTCGTTTAAAGATACGATGGAAATATGGATAGGAGCGGAATCCGGACAGCTCGGCAATCCGTTCGAGAGAGTGTTGGGTGTACTGCATCTGTTCTTCGGCGAGCTGAAGTCGAATCGATTGGGCATAAGCGACAATCGTCATACCGGTCACTTCTTTGAACAAGTGGACGGTCCGCGATACACTGAGCCCGACCGCGTCTGCGACGTCCGCCACTTTGAAGTCGCTCGTGACGTTTCCTTCTATATAACGCATCATGCGTGACACGACAGGTGGTCGCACGTTTGCGTGCACTTCTTGGAGTGAACGGTCGAGCATGAGGAGCAAGGCTTCAACCAGTGTTTCAATCAAGGCTGGACTTTGTTCAGTCGTCGGGCGTCGTGCCTCTTCGGTGATGTGTTGCCAGAGTGACAACAGGCGAGGATCGATTGAGATGGGCGTGATGCGTGAACGATTCGCCGCAGTCCACCACGTATCAAGTGATGAACCGTTGCAGAAGAGATGATAATCCCCGCTCGCCGGGGTGTCGACATGCAGTTCATACTCGTCACCAGGTTTGACGAGCAACAAATCGCCAGGCCGTACCGTATACGTCTTTCCATTGACGACGATTCGTGCCGTGCCTTCTGTCTGCAAACGAATCAAATACGTCTCTAATCGATTAGGGGAAGGAAAAGTATAGGTCGTTGTATGATAAGAATAGCCACAAAAGCCAATTTCCATCGAATCATCCTTTCTTAATAGCAAAATCGTGCATATTCTCATCATATCATGGATAGAAATCAAGGCGAGGAGCGGGTACGATGAAATCGACAGAACGTATGAGGAGGATGAAACATGAAACAATGGTGGAAAGAAGCGGTCGTCTATCAAATTTACCCGCGCAGCTTTAATGACTCGAACGGCGACGGGATTGGGGACATCCCTGGAATCACCGAGAAGATGTCGTATTTGGCGGAACTCGGCATCGATGTCATCTGGCTATCGCCGGTGTACGATTCACCGAACGACGACAACGGATACGACATCCGCGATTACCGGGCCATCATGGATGAGTTCGGAACGATGGACGATTTCGATGCGATGCTCAAAGAAGCGCATCGTCACGGCATCAAAATTATGATGGACCTCGTCGTCAACCACTCGTCGGACGAACACCAATGGTTCATGGAGTCGCGCTCCTCAAAAGACAGCCCGTACCGGGACTACTACATTTGGAAAAAAGGCGAGAACGGTCAGCCACCGACGAACTGGGGTGCTTTCTTCGGAGGGAGTGCCTGGCAATACGATGAGGCAAGCGACGAATACTACTTGCATCTGTTCAGCAAAAAGCAACCAGACTTGAACTGGGAGTCAGAGACGTTGCGCCGTGAAGTATACGATTTGATGACGTACTGGCTCGACAAAGGGGTCGACGGTTTCCGAATGGACGTCATCAATATGATCTCGAAAGATCCGAGTTATCCAGACGGCGAGACGCGGGGGACAGGTTACGGGGACGGCACACCGTTCTTCTTCAATGGGCCGCGCATCCATGAGTTCATGCAGGAGATGAATCGTGAGGTCCTGTCGAAATACGATACGATCACGGTCGGTGAGATGCCGGGCGTCAGCGTCGACGAGGCGAAGCTTTATACAGGAACAGACCGTGACGAGTTGAACATGGTGTTCCATTTCGAACACGTCGACGTCGGCAACGGCAGTTTCGGCAAATGGAATCCGATGGACTGGAAGTTGACGGACTTGAAGACAATCTTCTCGCGTTGGCAAGAAGGTCTTGAAGAAGATGGCTGGAACAGTCTCTACTGGAGCAACCATGACCAACCGCGAGCCATTTCACGGTTCGGGAACGACTCGGACGAGTATCGTGTCGTCTCTGGCAAGATGCTGGCGACGCTCCTGCACATGCTGAAAGGGACGCCATACATCTATCAAGGTGAAGAGTTCGGGATGACGAACGTGGCGTTCGACTCGATTGATGAGTACCGTGACATCGAGACACTCAACGCGTATCGGGATTACACGACGAATGGCTTGTTGACGCATGATGAGATTTTCCGCGGTATTCACGCACGTGGGCGCGACAACTCGCGGACACCGGTCCAGTGGTCGGCCGAACCGCAAGGCGGATTCACGTCCGGAACGCCGTGGATCGGGGTCAACCCGAACTATATGACCGTGAACGCGGAAGCGGCGCGGCGTGATCCGGACTCGCTCTTCCATTATTATCGCCAGTTGATTCAGCTCCGGAAACAAAATCCGATCGTTGTCTACGGGAAGTATGAACTGTTACTCCCAGACGATGAAGCGATATACGCCTTCACTCGAACGTTCGAAGGGGAGACGTGGCTCGTGCTCTGTAACTTCTCGGATGAGACGGTGACACGCGAACTCCCGTATGACGTGACAGAACGTGTCATCGGGAACATGGAACCGATTGAACCGTTCACGCTTCGTCCGTACGAAGCGCAAGTGTATAAAGTGTGACGAAAAAAACTCGCCTCCTTGGCGAGTTTTTTTGTGGTCACTAGTAAAGGTGGATGCTTTCGGGAATAGAGATAGTAGAGTCTGAACGAAAAGGGGGAAACGCGATGAATACGTTAATTGCTTATTCGACCCGCTACGGGACGAGTGAGAAAGTTGCCCATTTGTTGGCCGAACGGCTTCCGGGAGACGTTCACATCCAAAATGTAGTCGAGCAGCCGGATGTCGAGTGGGCGACGGTCGACCATGTGATTGTCGGCAGCTCGATCCGGATGGGCAAAATTCAAGACGAGATGACGGCTTGGCTGCACATGAACGAAACCCAACTGCTCAAACGACCGCTCGGCCTCTATTTATGTGCCGGTACGCCGACTGCGGCCGAACGGCAACGAGAACTCGAGGATGCTTATCGAGAAGTGTTGCGGGCACATGCTTATTTCGTCGAAGTCGTCGGCAACGGCTATGATTTCGAACGAATGGGCTTTCTCGACAAAGCCATCGTCCGCATGATGGCGAAACAGACGGTGAGTTCACTTAATTTAGATGAGGCGATGCTTGATGAACTCGTCGAGTCGGCTCAAGCGTCATTGCGTACGCGATCGGAAAACCCATAAGCGAATAAATCATGAGCCTCGATCGGGCTACTCGTGGAGATGAGTACATCTCCACTTTTTTGTTCGCCTTCAATCCGACGGAGCATGACGTTCGTCAGTTGCCCGCCGACTTTCAACGCGACCGGGGCCGAGTTACGGCAAATGACGTCCTCGATTGTGACGTGATCGGTCCGGTTATCGCCGCCGAACAGTTCGATGTCGGCCCGTCCCGAAGTAAATCCGCTCGCCGCAATCCGTTTCAAGCGGACGTTCCGAGACTTGTATTGAACGGCGAGCGCCGGATTTCCACGATAGTCATATTCAGGATTCCCAATCGCCGTGAACCCGTGAATGAACACGTCTTGATACGCTGATATGACGAGGCTACGCGCAGAAGACTTCTTATAAAGACTCGAACGGACCGGCTCCATCGAGACGAGGTTCGTCCCTGAAAGGAAGCGTGCCGTCTTCGACTGCGGATCATCAGCCAAGTGGTGGCTGATGTGCCGGAAGTTGAACGAGCGATTATCGTGATATGAGAAGTGTCCGAATATGTGGACGTCGTGAGCGGCTGAAGACGTCCCGTGCGCCTTCACTTCGACGCCCCCGAAGCAACCCTCGCTCATATTGTTGACGAGTGTGACATGGCGTGACCCGTCATCAATCTCGATTCCGTTCGAGTTCGAGAATCCATGGGCATGGGTGCGTCCGTGTGGATGATGACAATAGCAGTTCGTGATATAGATGGCGTCACTATGGTGGGTCGTGATGCCATCGTCGCCGTAATTCGTCGCCTCGCAATGATCGAGCCACACGTAGCGGCTGCCTTTTGTGGCGCGTAATCCGTCTCCCAAGTAATGATAGTGGGGTGCAGTGATATCAAAGGCATGCAGTCCCGCGTTTTTCGCCGTGACGTGATGGATCCAACCGAATTTGACGTGCGCGAACGTCAACGCGCTCGAAGCGGTATCGCCACTCGACGTCCGGTCGACGTCACCGAGGCGCTCCACGTTCCAGTCGAGCGTCAAATGTGCGACTTCGATATGGTGGTTGCCGGCGAAGGGAGTCGCATTTCGAAGTAATCGTCGATGTTTCGATGCCCGGTCTGAGAGCTTGATGATCGTTTCCTGCTGGCCGGCCCCTTCGAGCACGCAGTTCGACGGGATACGGATGCCGCGGACGATATATACGCCGGCCGGCACGTGGACGTGGCGGCTCGACCTGAGGGCGAGCCGAAAAGCGAGCGTGCAATCCGTCTGCCCATCCCCGATGGCGCCATAATCGGTGACGTCGACGTGCTGACGCGTCATTTGTCTCAAGTTCAAGTGCTCGGCGTCGAGCCGGCGCATCCAGACCGGACGGACGATTCCTTCTACTATTTCAAGCGGCAACGAACTCGTCACTGGAACGATACGCTCCGTCATTGGCAAATGGGAGAGATAAGTTTTTGCTTGATCGGGATAGGCCGTACGTCGAGTCGCCTCATGCCAATCGAGTGTTTCCGTCAGTAACTTATCAAGTGCCCAATTCGAATGCTGGGCGATCGTGGCGGCAATGTTCGAACGGTCAATGTATGCTGTCATATGGTTCATCCTCCTAGCGTTCACTACAATTGGATGTACCCGTTTTAGAAGTATTTTTAGCAAACCGAAGTATTTAGTAGACAGAAGCATTTATCCATGGTATATTCTATATGTGCTTAATTAAGAATAGCTGGAAACATAATTCACAAAACGCTTTGGATTATTTTTCGTTTAAGATAATCCTAGAGGTTTGTGATTTTTTATTGGTCAGTTTTTTCTAGTAAGGCACTACTAGAACGCACAGCGTTTATTTCAGGAGGGTTCATTATGAACACAGGTAAAGTAAAATGGTTTAACTCAGAAAAAGGTTACGGCTTCATCGAAATGGAAGGCGGAGACGACGTATTCGTACACTTCTCAGCAATCCAAGGCGACGGCTTCAAGACACTTGAAGAAGGCCAAGCAGTAACTTTCGAAATCACTGACGGAGCTCGTGGACCACAAGCTTCTAACGTTGAAAAAATCTAATCTTCCTTTCTAAGGAATTTTATAACCTGCTCGCTTCGGCGAGCAGGTTTTTTGTTGTCCGCGTGTTTAATCACTTGCCCCGGGGGAATCAATATACGAGTGACTACCACAAGGAGGTTTTTCAGAATGGATGCAATGCAAACGGCAAAACAGATTTTAGATCATAGTAACGTAGGGACAATGGCAACGGTTTATAAAGGGAAGCCGCACAGCCGTTATATGACATTTTTCCATGATGACTTGACGCTCTACACCGCAACTTCGAAAGAAACGGATAAAGTGGATGAACTGAAAAATAATCCGTATACACACATTTTGATTGGCTATGACGGGGACGGCGTCGGGGATACGTACCTCGAGATTTTAGGCGAGACGAGTGTATCTGACGATGAATCGATGAAAGAAAAGGTATGGAACGAGAAACTCGAAGGTTGGTTCGACGGTCCGGATGATCCAAAACTCGTCATCTTAAAAATCGCGCCACAATCGATGCGCGTGATGAATAAAAAAGGACAGCCACCTCAAGAGGTGAAGTTGTAACTCAAACAAGGACGTCCCTCGCGGACGTCCTTTTCGAATTGACCAATTTCCAAAAAGTGACTGACCTGTGACGCACATATGAACGAAACGTGAACTCTTGTCCTAACCTATGTGAAAAGATGAACATGGATGGTATATTGTGAATGTAATCACATATAAGTCATCATTCACTCATTCTAAGGAGGAATTATCATGTTCACAAAATTTTGGCAAAACCACAACGTCGCCACCGGTATTTTGACAGTCCTTCGTCTCTGGCTCGGCTATCACTGGCTCACAGCAGGGTGGGGCAAAATCACAGGCGGATTTGGTTCAGAAGGATATCTTCAAAACGCAGCTTCTCTCGCCACGGGTGATCACCCAGCCGTAGCCGGTTGGTGGGCAGCGTTCCTTGAAAACTTCGCCATTCCGAACGCGGCCTTGTTCGATGTGTTGATCCCATACGGTGAATTCCTAGTCGGTCTTGGACTCTTGGTTGGTGCCCTCACACGTAGCGCAGCCTTCTTCGGTCTTGTTATGAACATGGCGTTCTTGCTCTCAGGTACGGTCAGCACGAACCCGACGATGTTAATCGTATCAGTCCTCATTCTCGTCGCAGGCTACAATGCTGGTAAACTTGGTGTCGATGGATTGTTCCTTCGCAAGTTCGTGGAAACAAAAGTCATGCATCGTTCACCAAATCGTCAAATAGCGTAACGAATTTATGACGTTCTCCTGTGACAAACCTCACCTCTTTCGGCTACGATGGACGTAGCAACGATTGAAAAGGAGAACGAATATGAACGCAACACGTTTTAAATGGCTCGGATACACAGAGGGGATGTCTTTCTTACTCTTGTTGCTCATCGCGATGCCGCTCAAGTACTTGGCGGGCATGCCGCTTGCCGTCAGCATCGTCGGCGCGGCCCACGGTTTCTTGTTCGTCGCTTATGTGGGGGCAGCCGTCTATATGGCATGGCGTTTCAACTGGGGCTTCAAAGTGTTGGTCCTCGCGGTTATGGCATCCGTTATCCCGTTCGGACCGTTCTTGTTAGAGAAACGAGTCCTACCATCTACAGAAAAGACATCGAATTGAGGTTCGATGTCTTTTTTGCGTTCATGCACTCTCTGCTTGCGCTGACACAGCGGCTTTTTCGGCAGTGATGTCGTGACGGATCCGATACATCGCGAACAACGTGATGGTGAGCAGGCAGAGCATGCAAATCGTATAGAGTGAAGCGACCGGCATCCATTCGCTTAATAGGCCAAACACGATGAAGCCGAACGGTGTGATGCCCATCGCGAGGGATTCGAGGACACCAATCACGCGACCGAGATAACTCGGTTCCGTGTTCGTCTGTAAATAGAGCTGGATGGGGATATTGACACGGATGATGAAGAACCCGCTTAATAAGGCGAAACCAGCGAAGAAGACGATAGCTGGTGTGACTGAGAAGTCGAAATAGAGCGGGACGGCCGGTCCGATAAAGAGGCAACTCATAATGATCAGCGCGGTTCGGGTCGTGGCTAGCCGATGTTTGATTTGAAAGACCGGCAATGCATGGGCGAGCGAGGCGACTAAAAATCCGACGGCGAACATGCTTTCTAAAAATCCGAATTGAAGCGGGCTGACGCCGATTTCTTGTAGGGCGGCAATCGGGAACAGCACTTCGGTGGCAACAAAAAAGAAATTGAGCAAGGCGGCCAAGAGGGTCAACGTCCAAAGTACGCGCTGGCGTTTCAAGTAGCGGAAGCCAGACCGGACCTCGGACCAAGTCGATTGCTCGCTGGGGACATGGTCGTACGCTTTAAAGTGGAGACGAGAGGCGACAAGAGCGGCGATCATAAATAAGAGAGACGAGCTGAAGAGAAACGCTGATACCGGAAGTAACGTGAACAGTGCCCCGGCGAGCAGCGGCGTGCCGATGCTTGAGATGGAGATGGTACTTTGAATGAGGGAATTGGCGCGTTGGAGTCCGTCTTCGTCGAACAAGAATGGAATCGAACTCGATAATGTGACGGATAAGAAAGTCGAGACGACAGAGAGCAGACATGTGATAATCAAGAAAGCAGGAACGCCGAACGTCCAGACGAGACTCGCGATGCCGGCAGCTAAAAATAATAAGGCGTTCACGGACTCCATCGTAATGATCACGCGCTTGCGATCCAGTTTGTCGGCAAACGCCCCAGCAAACGGAGATAATAAGACACGTGGCACTGTGCCGGCAAGCAAGACGAGTGCGAACTGTAGTCCCGAACCGGACGTCGTCAGAACCGTCAGTCCCGCGACGAACGTGAAGAGACTGGATGCAAACAACGACATGAATTTTCCGAGCAATAATACATACAAGTTTGATGAAGTGGTCGTCATATCGATTCTCCTTTACAGTTAAGTTCAATCTGATTTAACTTTATAGTAAACGATGACACTCGATTTGTATACAATAAGTTCAATTAAATTTAACTTTTAAGAGGTGCTCTATGATTGGACAACGGATTAAAGCGTTACGCAAAGAAAAAAAACTGACGCAAAGCCAGCTCGCTGAAGGCATCATCACGAAATCGATGCTCAGTATGATTGAGAACGGCAAAGCAGAGACGTCGATGCGCAGCCTTCGTGAAATCGCGAAACGACTCGACGTGTCGGTACAGTCATTGCTCGTCGATCCTCGCGAGGAGGACTTACAGAAAATCGTCGAGGAGATTGAATATACGCAAGGAGGTCTCCACTCATGGGAAGACGAGGCCGTTCAGAAGGCGCTCCTCCCTTACGTGGACGTTGAGATGAACTCGGTATGGCAAGGGAAGGCGTACACGTTACTCGCGGACAGTGTATTTTATAGTGGGAATCAACAACAACTGTTGGAGTGGTATGATCGGGCAATCGCGGTGTTTGAGCGGCTCGAGGAGAAAGAAGAATTGATTATGGCCCGCATCAGCCAAGCGTTTTATCTGCTTATGTGGAATCGGTTTGATGAGGCAATTGAACGGATCGATACGATTGAATTGATTGATTCGAGAAGCATGAAGACGAAGACCCGCGTCGAATTCAGCATGTTGATGGTGTTCCGAAATATGTTGTATGACGACGATTTACCGGGCGCGATTCGTCGTCTCGAGGACACGCTCGATTATATGAAACGAACGAAAATGTATTATCGGGTCGACGATGTGTATCGAACGATTGCGATTTGTGCCCTCTATTTGAAAGATGAAGCGGCGATTGTCGATGCGCTGCAAAAAGCGAAACAATACACGAATTTCACGGATGACGTGACGATGAAAATACGCCTAGCGATGACAGAAGCGCTCTATGCGATCGAATATCGGAAGACGGAGCTTCTACATCAACAGATTGCTGTCATGAATGAACTGCTAAAGGGAAATACAGAATTCATCGCAGCGTTCGAGATGAGTAAAGGTGTGTATTTTGCATTGACCGGCGAGATCGAGACAGCCCGGAAATCGTTTTTGAGACTGTTGGAGCATCATGATCAATGGGCGAAGCATGGGTTTGTCGATCAAGCGATTTACTTCGAAGGGTTATTAATTGGAACGAGTCATGGGTGTGGGAATGAATGGGTGCCGTTGATCGAACAAGAGGTGGGTTTATTCCCAGAAGGGCGTTTCCGAAGCCATCTAATGTCTCTTATCAAAAAAATCAAGGGCTGACGCGTCAGCCCTTGAACGTTTGGATGAGTGTCCCTTTGCCGTTCTCGACTTGAATCGAGGCATGGGCACCGTTGATCAGTGTCATTTGCGGCGGGACGTGTCCGCAGTCGATGTCGTAGATGACAGGAACGTCGAGCAATGCCTGTAGTTCCGTATACACGTCCTCTGCCGTGTAGCCTTGGACGGGCTGTTGTGCCGCACTGCGTCCGAACAGAATGCCAGACGTATGATCGAACCAACCGGCCCACTTCATTTGAAGCAGGGTCCGTTTGAGTGCCGGTACATCGAGCTCGGCGTTCTCGAAATACCAAAGAATCGGTTCCCCGTTCAAATGAATCTGTTGGAACGTAGCGACGTCGCCATACGGTGTGCCGATCGTATGCAACAAGACGTCGATACAGCCGCCGAGCAGTCGTCCGGTCGCTTCCGTCCCACCGAGTGATTTCCATTCGGTCGGCTCGGTCAAGTGATACACATGAGGGCTCGGGTTCTCATGCTGCCACTCTTTTTGGAACTGTTCCGAGGCGAGCTGGATGACCGTCTCGCCTTCTTTCGCCGATACGACGTCGAGCCAACGCGAGCTCGTCGCGTCCCATTCTTCGCCGCGCAGGTCGACGAGGTTTGTGCCGTGGGCCGAGGCGATGCCGGTCTTGAGCGTGTACACGAATAAAAATAAGCTGACGTCCGAATATCCGAGCATCCATTTCGGCGGGAGCGCATCCCAGTCGATGGTGTCTAATAGCTCGATCAATAAGACGCCGCCCCATGGCGGAATAATCAGGTCAATGGCCTCGTCATGGAACAAGAGCGTCAACTCATCGGCCCGGACTTCTGCCGGTGCCGATTTCGCTTTGTCTTGCGTCCAGACCGATGGTTCAAATTGAAGCGTGAAGCCATGGCGAGTGAATGTGGCTTCGGCCTCGTGGAGCAACTTGTGCAGTTCAGCAGGAACACCCGATGAAGGGGCCGTCACACCGAAGTGATGACCGGTTAACTGTGGATAACGAATCATGTGAGCCTCCTGTGGATAAGTGATAGATAATGTTGCGGAAATGGGTTATCCACATGTGGACAATTATTTGTTGCGCATGCGTTCGGCGTGTTGAATGCCCCAGGCGTTCATCGTCTCGAGCACCGGGATGAGCGTTTTCCCATACTCGCTCAAGCGATAGTCGACACGAGGCGGCACCTCCGGATAGACGGTCCGGATGATGAGGTCCTGCTCCTCTAAATCGCGGAGCTGGGCCGTCAAAATCTTTTGACTGATGTTCGGAAGGGAACGTTTCAATTCGCTGAACCGCAACGTGTCTTCGTTGATGAGTGCGAGTAAAATCGATGGTTTCCATTTTCCCGTGATCATCTCGAGTGCGGTATCGACCTCACAGCTTGAAATCAGTGGCATCTGCCTCACTCCTCTCTAAGTATCCTTTAGGTAACTATACCACCTTTTTGTGCCGTCTTCTGTCGATCCTACTTAGCGAGTATACTGAGGACAGAGGTGATTAACTATGAAATTAACAAACATACAACTCGGCGCTGTCACGCTGCGCGTCAATGATTTAGAAACGATGAAAACGTATTATGAGCACGTCATCGGAATGGATGTACTCGAGACGTCAGAACATCGCGTCACGCTCGGAACGAACGAAATGGCGCTCGTCGTCTTACATGAAGTGAAGGGTGTTCGTCTGAATCCACGGGCAGCCGGCTTGTTCCATATGGCCATTTTATTGCCGGACCGTGTCGAACTCGGACGGATTCTTCGTCATTTGATTGAGCAACGGATTGAAGTCGGCCAAGGTGATCATTTGGTCAGCGAGGCGTTTTATTTGAGCGACCCGGAAGGCAACGGCATCGAGCTCTACGCGGATCGTCCCCGGGAGCAGTGGGAATATGAAGCGAACGGTCATGTGAAGATGTCGACGGACCCGGTTGAATATGAATCGATGCTCGAGGCGGCGGCCGACCGTCCGTTCACGGGCCTTCCGAACGGAACGACGATGGGGCATGTCCACTTCAAAGTACGTTCCCTAGAAGCGGCAAAATTATTCTATCAAGATCGTCTCGGTTTCACGGTGACGACCGATTCGTATCCAGGCGCCTTATTTTTAGCGGCCGACGGGTATCATCACCATATCGGGACGAACGTCTGGGCCCGGCCGAGCCAGGCGATGGGACAAGAGGCCGGTCTGGAGGCGTGGACGCTTTTGGTCGACGCAGAGACAAACCGCGCGCTTGGCGGGACGACACCGGAATGGTCGCTCACCGACGATGATGGCATCAAGGTAAATATAAAAAGCGTGGACTAATTGTCCGCGCTTTTTTAGCGTGCTGAAATTTTCTTTTGACTCGAATCAAACGAGAGGCGAATGCCGCGTTTTTGATACGCTTGTTCGACACGTTTTGAATTGATACTGAGCTCAAGATGAG
This sequence comes from Exiguobacterium sp. s28, assembly GCF_018618135.1. Taxonomy (NCBI): domain Bacteria; kingdom Bacillati; phylum Bacillota; class Bacilli; order Caryophanales; genus Exiguobacterium; species Exiguobacterium sp. s28. The sequence continues at coordinate 98,066 of NZ_JACSLL010000004.1, forward strand.
CGAGTTTCAAGTGTTCGAGTTCTGGCACCGTGACATCGAGACGGACGAGCTCCATGTTGCGCTCGGCCTTTTTACGTGTGCGTCTCAAGTTACGGGGCACTTCTTCTGACGTCAGTGCCGCGATCGTTTCATTGATTAATTGTCGTTTGTCGCCTTTGACGCTTAGCGCCGTATAGAGCTTATCAAGCGAACCAAAGCGTTTGATCAACTGGACCGATTGGCTTTCGTCCAATCCGGCCACAGGCGGGATCCCGTCTGAACGGTCTCCTGTCAATGCTTTGACTGCTGAGAGCTGTTTTGGCTTCAATCCTTCGTACAATGCCGCAATCTCCTCAGGACGAATCTCGAGATGTCGCTTGAGCGGGAGCGGGCGATTGTCTTTGATGTCGCAACGAGCCTGCATTTGTTGCAACTCTTGCGTTTGAAGCCAAACGGTGATGCGTGGGCTCACGAGCTGAAGCAAGTCCTTGTCTTTCGTCATGATGACGACAGGAGCGCTACAGCTAAACTTCCGAGCGATATGAGCGATCAAATCTTCTCCTTCATAGCCTTCGACTTGATATTGCGGAATCCCGCTATCTTCAAGCAATTGGCGCATGAGTTCCATTTGAGCTTTCAACTCGGGTGGTGTCTGGCGGCGACGGCGTTTATAGCCTGGATAAAGCTCGCGGCGCCATAATGTTTCACGTGAGACGTCCCACACGACGACAAAATGAGTCGGACGATGTCTACGTAGAATCGTCCGGATGAGGCCGGTCATACCGATGACGGCACTCCGATCGTTTTTAGATACCTCGCGTCCTTTTTTCGTTCGGCTCGCGGCGGCACCGTAATAGGCACTGGCCAGCATGGAGTTTCCGTCAATTAAAAATAGTTTACGTTCCATGCGTAACCTTCTTTCTGTAGTTGTTGGACCGAACATTCATGAACTGTTCGGTGATGTTGTGTCAATGAGTGACACGCACTCAAATAAGCAACATATGTGCAGTATATCACGACAAGGTCTGAAAATATAGCGACAGTTCGGACCGCCTACGAAAAGCCCTCCCCGATTTTTCGGGGAGGGCGGTCTAATTGGTCAGTCGAGTTCAGGTTGAATCTCGTCTTTATGAGCCAAAATCAAATCGACGAAAACGATACGGTGATTGTCGATTTCACGAACAATCAGCTCATGTTCGCCCGGTAAGACGAAGCGTTCTCCAGTACGTGCATTCGCTTTTTGTGATAAGACGAAGCCGCCGATCGTATCGACATCATCCTCGATTTCGATGCCGAACCGTTCTTCGATCTCTTGCGTCAAGACGAGACCGGACAGGCGATAATGCCCGGGTGTGACTTCGGTGATTTCAGCTTGCTCGTCACGGTCGAATTCATCACGAATCTCCCCAACGATTTCCTCGAGGATATCTTCAATCGTGAGAAGTCCCGCCGTACCCCCATACTCGTCGATGACGAGACACATCATCGTCCGCGCGTTCTGCATTTTCACCATCGCCTCTTGAAGCGGCGTGAACTCCGTCACGAGCGGGAGTTGATGGATGAACGATTCGAACGGGGCGTCGCTCTTGACGAGTTGAGCGGTGAATAGCTGCTTGGCGTTAATAAAGCCAAGCACATCATCGCGGTCACCGTCACGGGTGACCGGGTAGCGCGTATATTGGTGCTCTTGGACGGTAGCGATAATCGTCTCAATCGAGTCTTCTTCGTCGATGGTCACCATGTTCATCCGTGGGACCATCGCGTCTTTGGCGACACGTTCGTCGAAAGAGAAGATATTTTGAACGTAGGCGAGCTCATTCTCGTTAATTTCTCCACTGCGGAAACTCTCGGTCATGATGATTTTGAGTTCTTCTTCCGAGTGCGCCGTCTCCTGTGCCGTCGTCTGTACGCCGAACAAGCGAAGTGTTAGCCGGGCTGTGCCGTTTAGCACGTGGATGAACGGATACAATAATTTCGTGAAGAAATAAAGCGGTCGGGCGACGAGCAGTGTCAAGCGCTCGGCTTCGTGCACGGCCAGTGTTTTCGGGACCAGTTCCCCGATAACGACGTGCAAGAAGGCAATCAGTAAGAAGGCAATCAAAAAGGATAGGACGGTCGCGAGCGACGTCGATACGTTCAAACGGTCGACAAGCGGTTGAATCATCCCTTCGATTTGATCCGCACCAATCCAACCGAGACCGAGTGCGGCGAGCGTGATACCGAACTGTGAAGCCGATAGCGAGTCATCAAGGTTTTCAATCACCTTTTTGGCGACAGAGGCCCGTTTGTTTCCCTCGAGCACGAGTTGGTCAAGACGGGCGCCGCGCACTTTAACAATCGAGAATTCAGCCGCCACAAAAAAGGCGGTCATGAAAATGAGCAGGGCGACGATCAATAAGCTGAATAACATGGGACTGTCCAAAAATTCCCCCAAAAATCGGGGAGTCACCTCCATTAGAGTAAGTTGTATGTCGTTCAGGAGAATCCCTGAAAACGAATAGTTTGTTTCAGTATAGTAGATTTGCCACAAATATTCAAAAAACAGCCTAAAAGGTTTCACGAAGAGGGGAATGAGGGAACTACAAATCGAGAAGAGACGAAGGAGGAATTGATATGGCTAACTATCCAGAACTGAAAGGCAAAGTCGCAGTCATCACCGGCAGTTCGAAAGGACTCGGTCGAGCGATTGCAGAGCGTTACGCAAAAGAAGGGGTCCATGTCGTCCTGAACTATCGCAGCAGTGAAGACGAGATGAAGAAAGTGATTCAAGGAATCGAAGAGGCCGGCGGCAAGGCAGTCGCGGTGAAAGGTGACGTCGCAGAAGAAGGACTCGCCGAGAAGATGATTGAAACGGCCGTGTCCGAGTTCGGGAAGATGGACATCTTCGTCAATAATGCAGGGGTGCAGGTCGAAGCAAAAACGCATGAGATGGAACTCGACAACTGGAAGAAAATTATCGACACGAACTTGACTGGAACGTTCCTTGGTGTGCGGGCCGCTCTCAAATATTTTGTGGAGCACAAAATCCAAGGGAACATCATCAACATGTCGTCGGTGCATGAAGTGATTCCGCGTCCTGGTTATACCCATTACGCAGCGAGTAAGGGTGGCGTCAAGATGTTCACGAAATCGGTCGCGCTCGAGTACGCACCGAACAAGATCCGTGTCAACGGAATCGCGCCGGGCGCGATTGACACACCGATCAACGAAGAGACAATGCAAGACCCGGAAGAGAAAAAAGGGCTTGAGGCACTCATTCCGACGCATGAGATCGGGCGTCCTGAACAGATTGCGGCCGTGGCGGCCTGGCTTGCTTCTGACGAGTCGTCGTACGTCACAGGCGCGACGATTTTCGCGGATGGCGGTCTATCGCTGTACCCGGCTTTCGGACCTGAAAATAAAGTACAATGACGAAAGGGAGGACTCGCTTTACGCGAGTCCTCCCTTGTTCGTTAGCTGCTCATCTGGTCTTCCATACTATACTTCGGCAAGATAATCGTGAACGTCGAGCCATGGCCGACGCTCGAATCGACTCGAATCGAGCCGCCGTGCCCTTCAGCAATCTCTTTACAGATGGCGAGGCCGAGGCCCGTGCCGCCGATTTTACGGCTGGCCGAATTGTCGACGCGATAAAACTTGTCGAACAGTTTCGGCAATGCCGCCATCGGAATCCCGATGCCTGTGTCTTGAATGGAAATCTCGATGACGTCTGATTTATCATTTGTAACGCAGACGGCCACTTTCCCGCCATCCGGCGAGTACTTGATCGCATTGTGGAGCAAGTTCGTGAACAGCTGACTGAGCCGATCCCGGTCACCATATACATAGAGATTTGTGTCACATTCGAGGGCGAGCTGATGATGTTCGCTCGCGCCTTGGTGGACGGCAATCGTCTCTTTCAAGATGTCATGCAGGCTCTCCGGTTGACTATGATACGTCTGTTTGCCGGACTCCATCCGTTGCACGTCCAATAAGTTTGAAATCAAGTCCTCGAGACGCAATGTCTCTTGGTGGATCATTCCTAAATATTGGTCGGTGCGTTCGGCAGGCATCGTGCGATAACGCAACAGCTCGGTGAAGCCGATGATGCTCGTGAGCGGTGTACGCAATTCGTGCGACACGGTCGAGACGAGCTCTGTCTTCAACCGATCGACCTCGGTCTCTTGTGTCACGTCCCGGAAGACGAGCATCGTACCGTGCCGGGTACCACGCAAGTGAATCTTTTCCGCGTACATCTGGATGAAACGGGCTTCTTGATTCATTGAGAACGTCACGCTCTCTTCCATGCTCTCGCCATCAAACGCGCGACGCATAAATGAGAAGAACGAATCTTTTTGATCGACTTGAAGACCGAGTTCTTCTAGATCGGCGTCCAAGCGATACAAGTCCATCTCATTTCGTTTCGTGGCGGCTTGATTGAACATGATGAAGAGGGCCTGGTTAGCGAATTTTTCATGCGTCGTATGCTCCATATAAATGACCGCATCACGAATCGAGTGAAGGAGCCGCGCCGTCTTCTCGCGTTCTTCCTCGACTTGATTGCGTTGCGTCGCGAGCGAAGAGGCCATTTGACGGAAGGAGTTCGTCAATTGTCCAACCTCATTTCGTGACGACACAGCCGCCGGGATCGGGATGATCCGTTCGTCCGCCAAACGTTCACTGTTGATGATCAACTCATGAAGTTGACCGGTCAGTCGTTGGACGTAAGGACGGGCGGCGATGAAGAGGACGAGCAAGACCGCTAAGAGAGAGAGGAGCCATAACACTTGGGCCCACTTCGTATGTGTGGCCAGTTGTTCCCGTAGCAGATTCTCTTCTTCATTCAATGAGTTGCGATACTCCGTGAATACGGTCTCCATGTCGACGATGCTCGCGCTCATGTCAGCGGCACTTTTCGAATTGATCTTGAATTTGCGATCGGCAGGTGGTTCCGCTTGTGGATTCACTTTGCCAAGTGTCGGCATTTTCAAGAACGGTTCGGTGACCGTCCCTTCGCGTTTGGCGATGACATATCGCTCTAGACTCGGCATGACGCGTTGTTGATAGGCCGAGAAGAGCGTCCGCGCGTCGCTCGCATACGTCTTCTCTTTTTCCGTGACCGCGTTCGTTTCGAACCAAGCGGTCTGAATCTCAATCAAGTCTTGTTTTTCTTTGACGCGAGCGAGCATCGCCTCGTCGCCGAGGATGACGTAACCGCGCATTTCATATTGCATCGACTGCCACGTTTCGAATAGTTCGGTCGCGTTCGTGCGACGTTCGCTAATGTTTTCGAGCGATGATGTCGTCTGTTCGATTCGGTTTTCCGTATACATGTACACGGCGAGTGAGGTCAGGAGGATCAGTCCGATGAATAAATAGAAGACGAATAAAAACTGTCTTCCGATCCGCTGGTCAATCCATGCTTTCATAAAAATCGGTCCTTCCCGGAACTGCGTACATTCCTACTGTAACAAATATCCTGCGAGTGTCGTTCTTTCATTGTACAGATTTAAACCAGTTGTTTCCACCAATCAAGAAATATGCGGAAATTCAACTATTGTCTATTGAATAATAGTGAACGATAAGCTATTGTTTAATATATAGTAGAGGAGGCGAGGGAATGAATCCTCAATTTAAGAAAGGCGTGCTCAACTTGTGCGTGCTCGCACTTGTCGAGACGCATGATCGTTACGGTTATGAGCTCGTGCAAGCCATTTCGGCAAAAGTCGCCATCTCAGAAGGTGCCGTCTACCCGCTCCTAAGGCGGCTCACGTCAGACGGGTACTTCACGACGTATTTAAAAGAATCGGCAGAAGGACCACCGCGAAAGTACTACGCCATCACGGAGCAGGGGAAAGCTCATTTGGCGGAACTACGCGCGGAATGGGAGACGTTCACGACCGGCGTCAACGAATTGATCGAAGGGGGAACGGACAAATGACAGAAGAACAGTATTTATTGGAACTCGAACGTTTGTTGATGGGGATGAGCGTCATCGATCGGGTTGATATTTTACGGGATGTGTCGGAGTACTTTGCGAGCGGACGACTCGACGGGAAGACAGATGCGGCGATGATTGAGGAACTCGGGACGCCAAGCGCACTCGCGAGCGAGTTGCTCGGCACGGTCGAGCCACTCACTGCAGAGCGAAAGGAACCGGCTATTGTGAAAAGTCCGAACGTGGCGTTCCGCAACGTCTCGATCAATGTCCTGCAAGCACACGTCAAAGTCGTCCCATCTGATGACAGCTTTGCCTACGCGACGCTCGAGACGGAACGGGACCACGGGGTGACGATGGAGATCGTTGGAGACACGCTCGAAATCCGAATTGAGTCAGAACGTCGTTTCGGTCTGTCGAACTTGTTCGCCTGGGCAGTGACAAAGGCACCGGTGTTACACGTCGAGCTGCCGCGCCATGCGTATGAGCAAGTCGTCTTGAAAAATCGTCTCGGCTCCTGTGACGTGCGCAATCTCGAGGCCGCATCGGTCGAAGTTGAGAGTGAGAACGGGAGCATCACGGCCCACACAGTTCGCGCCGAGCGTGCCTCATTCCGCTCCTCGAACGGAAAAGTCAGTTTGACGTCGATAACAGGACAGATCCTTGACGCGCAATCATCGAACGGGAGTGTGGAAGTGGGCGCCTCGAACGTGGACCGCCTCGAAATCCAATCGTCGAACGGTCGCCTCGATATTAACGACGTGACAGGAGCGATTGAGGGGAAAACCTCGAACGGTCGCATCGACTGTGTGATTGATGTGATCGAGCATCCAATCCGTCTGAAGACGAACAATGGCCGCATCGATATGCGTCTGAAGCAAGATCCGCGTGATGCCGTCATTCGGGCCAAGACGAGAAACGGCAAAGTCGAGCTGTTCGGGGATCGGGCGAACGAGCGGACGTTCGGGGACGGAGCGGTTGAAGTCAAACTGACGAGCTCAAACGGGAGTATCACGGTCGAATAAACTGAACACAAAAAGACTCGCTACGTGAATGGCTTCATCACGCGGCGAGTCTTTTTCCTTATAAGTCATGGACGAGCAAGTAGGCGACACGGACAGGTCCGTGGACGCCGACAATCAAATTCATCTCGATATCGGCCGAGTTCGATGGGCCGGAGATGAAGTTGACTCCGTTCGGCGAGGCGAGGTCACCGGTCCGGTCAAGTTCGGCTAATTTTTTGGCTGCCTGTGTCATCCGCGGCACGAGCACCGATTTCGGGATGATGGCAATATGGTCGCGCGGCAATAAGCTGATTGTGCGTGACTTCCCAGGAGCCGCGTACTGGACGATCGTCGCACTCTCGGCGAGGGCCTGGTCGACAATCGTGATACCGATATCGGCCTTCACGGCGAGGGCACGGCTGTCTTCTGGCCGCTCCGCGTCCCACCAGTCGAACGATTCGCTCGTCTGGGGCGCCCATGCCTGGATTCGGTCGTCACGTTCGGCGATGATGCTCTGCCCATCATACCGTTCAATCAAGAGACGGAGTGTATCATCGAGGTTAGCCGACTCGCATTCGACGACGTCAGTATGGATGCGTGTCGCGACCATCCGGAACGTCTCGAGCAGTTCCTCGTCAGAGGCGTCTTTCAGCACCTCGTCTTGCGGGCGGTGCTTATACACGCGTTTCGGCGGAGTCAAGTCGACGTCACGTCCGAGCTGTCCGGCGATTCGTTTTAGAAAATCTTCGCGATTGGTGATCGTTCCTGGATTCATTCTGCATTCCCCCGTTTCTTGAACCAATCCCGTACCGTCTGCTTGGCGGGTTGCGGCAAGTCTTTCGAATCCGTCCAGGCCGGCAAGCCTTTCTCGATTTGTCCCGCTTTCGTGAATGGGGACGATGCGAACGGCGCGATGTGTTCGGCCGCTTCGAACAAGAACGGGCTCGACGACGTGACCGCAAAGCCTTTCATGGCGATGCGCTCGACGAACGGTGACTGTTTTTTCTCTTCGACGATGACACGGCGATGTTCGATCAATAGCTCGTGGAGCGGAATCTTGACCGGGCAGGCTTCCGTACAGGCACCGCATAGACTCGAGGCATACGGCAACTCTTTATAATTCTCGTAGCCGTCGAGGAGCGGGGCGAGCACGGCGCCGATCGGACCCGGATAAATCGAGCCGTAGGCATGACCACCGATGTGGCGGTACACGGGACAGACGTTGATACAGGCCGCACAACGGATGCATTGAAGGACAGATTGGAACTGTGTGCCGAGGATGCCGGAACGTTTGTTGTCGACGATGACGAGATGGAACTCCTCAGGTCCATCGACTTCGCCGTGATCGCGCGTGCCAGCGAACGTCGTGATGTACGAGGTGAGTCGTTGACCGACGGCGCTCCGGCACAACATGTTGACGAGTACTTCGAACTCATCGTACGACGGGACGATCCGTTCCATCCCCATGACGGAAATGACAGTGTCCGGAAGCGACGTCACCATGCGGCCGTTCCCTTCGTTCGTGACGAGTCCGACGGCACCGCTCTCGGCGATGGCGAAGTTACAGCCGGTGATGCCGACTTCCGCTTTCAAAAAGTCTTTTCGTAACTCACGGCGTGCATAGCGCCCGAGCTCGGTCGGGTCGTTCGTCCCTTCATAGCCGTGGGCCGTGAACGTCTCATGGACGGCGTTCCGGTCTTTATGGAGGGCCGGGGCGACGATATGCGACGGCGGATCATTATCGAGTTGAAGGATCCATTCCCCGAGGTCGGACTCGACGACCGTGCAACCTTCCTCATGGAGCGCCTCGTTCAGCCCGATTTCTTCTGTCACCATCGACTTCGATTTGACGACATGTTTGGCGTTTTTGGCGCGTACAACTTCCCGGATATAACGGTTTGCTTCTTCCGGCGTCTCGGCGAAGAAGACGTTGCCGCCTCGTTTCGAGATGTTCTCGCTCAATTGATATAAGTAATAGTCGAGATGTTCGAGTACGTGTTGGCGAATCTCTTCCGAATGGTCCCGGAACGCTTCCCAATCCCCGAGTTCACCTGCCGCGTTTAAACGACCGTCACGCAGACGGTTTTGCGCCGAACTGACGGCCTGACGCATGAACGGATTGTCGATTCCGTCTTTACGTCGATCCTGAAACTTCTCATCTAATCGAATCCCCATACTCATGCTTGTTTCACCCCTTCGTTCAACACTTCCGCGATATGCATCACTTTGATCGGATGACCTTGTTTATGCAAACGTCCCCCGATGTTCATCAGACATGAAGCGTCAGCCCCAATCAACACTTCGGCTCCCGAGTTCAAGATCGACTCGACTTTCTCATCGACCATCTGTACCGAGACGTCTGGCATCTTGACGGAGAACGTCCCCCCGAAGCCACAACAGTTGTGGACATTGTCGAGCGGGAGCATCGTCAATCCGTCGACATTTTTAAGTAGCTGGCCCGGTGCCGCCTCGATTCCGAGGAGGCGCGTCATATGACAAGACGCATGATACGTTGCCTTGGCTGGGAACTTGGCCCCGACGTCCGTCACTTCGAGCACGTCAACGATGAACTGCGTCAACTCGAACGTCTTCGCCGCATGAGCCTCGGCCCGTGCCTTCCAAGCGGGATCATCTTTAAATAAATGTGGATAGTCGCGCATCATCATGACACAAGATCCAGACGGACCGACGATATACTCAGCATCCGCCTTCTCGAACGTCTCGATCATATGCTTCGCAATCTTCTTCGTCTCTTCATGGTAGCCGCTGTTATAGGCGGGCTGCCCGCAACACGTCTGCTCAAACGGGAAACTGACGTCACAACCTAGATGTTCTAATAGTTCGACCGTCGCTTGTCCTACCGATGGGAACAACGTATCAGAGAGACAAGTGACGAACAGTGCCACTTTAGGCATGTCCATTCCTTCTTTCCGGTTCATAGTTTAATTCGTAAACGGTTTCACAGTTATTATTCCATAACAAACGAGTCCAAAACAGAAAAATGGAACGATTCTCACAAAAAAATGTTAAATCCTGTCTAATTGAGAACTAAATGATAATGAATCAATATTCAGAAGATGACTGCTATAAAACAGCATTACCCTGCCCGATAACAGAAAAACCCTCATCGGTCGACGAGGGCTCGAATCTAACTTATAAGAAAAACATTTCCAGGATGAATAGCGCGCCGAACAAGTAGATGAGCGGGTGGACTGTTTCTTTGTTCATCGCTTTAAAAATCGGATACAGGATGAAACCGAAGGCGATCCCGCGTTCGATACTGCCTGAGAGCGGCATGATGAGAATCGTCATGAACGCCGGGAAGTATTCGCTGAAGTCTGTCCAGTCGATGTAACGGACGTTCGTCAACATGAGTGCTCCGACGATGATGAGCGCCGGCGCCGTGATGGCGGCGACACCAGAGATGGCACCAATGAGCGGGCTGAAGAACAACGTCAGTCCGAACAAACCGGCTACGACCGCTGTCGTGAGACCGGTCCGTCCGCCTTGAGCGACACCGGCAGCTGACTCAATGTAGGCCGTCGACGGGCTCGTCCCGACGAGCGAGCCACCCATTGTCGCGAGCGAGTCGGCGAACAAGGCGCGGTGACCGTTCTCAATCGTCCCATCCTCTTTCAACAGGTTGGCCTGTTTTCCGACTCCGACGAGTGTTCCCGTCGTATCGAATAACGTGACGAGGAAGAATGACAAGACGGCACCGAACAAGCCGTATTGGATGACGTCTGAGAACGCCGTGACCGGGTTGACCATAAGTCCTTCCGGCAATGTCGGCATCGCCGTCACGCCTTCAATCTTCAAGAGACCCATGAAAAAGGCGGCAATTCCGGTAAGTACCATCCCGATGAGGAGTGAGCCCGGCACGTTCCGCGAGAACAAGAGCGCCGAGACGATCAAACCACCGAGGACGAGCAAGACACTCGGTGATGACAAGTCCCCGAGACGGACAAGGTTCGCCTCATCCGCAACGATGAGACCTGACAACTTCAATCCGAGCGAGGCGATGAACAACCCGATACCGGTCGTGATGGCATGCTTGAGCGACGCCGGAATGGCTTGAATCAGTTTCGTCCGAATCGGTGACAGCGACAAAATCAAGAAGAAGACCGATGAGACGAAGACGACGCCGAGCGCGGCTGACAGAGCAATTTGTTGCTGAGCGACGAGCGTATACGCGAAGAATGCGTTCAGTCCCATCCCTGGTGCGACAGCAATCGGGAGATTGGCGTAGAATGCCATGAGGCCGGTACCAATCAAGATGGCGATGATCGTCGCCGTGAACGCTTGTGCGAACGGGATGCCGGCGTCTGACAGGATTGCTGGGTTGACGACAGAGATGTAAGCCATCGTCACGAACGTTGTGATGCCGGCCATCACTTCTTGTTTAACGTTCGTCCCGTGTTGTTTCAATTGAAATAAGTTCATGAGTAGGACTCCCTATAATTAGTAATTTCCGAACGATTATGTCCGACAATCGTCGAATTAACGTTATCAACTTGATGACTATACAAAACGAGTCGCCTGTCGTCAATGATTTTGAGTGAAAAAACATTAAATATTCTCATGTAAGCGTTGAATGTTCGGAAATAGACGAAATAAAAATAGTGCTTGCTCTGAAACGCGTTTCAGACTGTACGGTTAAGTCAAAGGAGGGAAAAGCTCATGAATCCGACAACGTGGAAAACCTGGTGTAGTGGCATCGTCTACGAACTCGTCATCAATCAGTTGTATACGCCGCTCGGAAGAATGTTGTGCGCCCGTTTCCAAGACGAGTTTCTTCATCTACCCGTCGAAGAACGGTTTCGTCTCGTCCAAGCGATCCGGAAACAAGTGATTGCGAAAGGTGACAGTCAGGAGGCAGAGTGGGTACACTATATGCAAAGACTGACAAATTGAGGTGAGACAGGATGGCGAACATTCGAGATATCGCAAAATATGCGGACGTATCCGTGACGACGGTGTCGCGCGTGCTCAATGAGCACCCATACGTGTCGAAAGAGAAGCGTGAACGGGTGCGACGGGCGATGGCCGAGCTCGGCTATTTACGGAATCAGCAGGCGCTGACGTTATCGACCGGTCGCACGCAGCGTTTCGTCGTCGTGTTGCCGTATTTGGATCATCCGTATTATGGACTGTTCGTCAACGGGCTCGCGAAAGCCGCCCTCCAAAGAGATTATCGACTCGTCATGTGGCAGACTGAGTATCAACTCGACCAAGAACGGCAAGCGCTTGATCTATTGAAGCACCGTGAAGTCGATGGGGCGATCCTGTTATCCCATACGATGTCATTCGATGAGATGGAAACGTATCGACAATTTGGTCCGATCGCGGTCGCGACCGTCGGGGCGCCGCAGACGATTTCTTCGGTCCACGTCGATCATTACACCGCGTTCGTCGCCGGTTTGCGCGTGTTGGCGCAAGCCGGATATGCCGAAATCGGAATCGTGTTGTCAAGACAAGACAGTCCAAGCTCGATCGCGCGTCAGCAGGCGTACTTCGATGAAGTCGAACTTGCGCGTGAGCGGTGGGTCTGGACCGGTTACTTGACGAGCGAGGACGGAATCGGACTGGCCGATGCGTTTCTGCGTCAACAAGAGCGTCCTCGAGCGCTCTTTTTCTCGTCGGATTATGTGGCGCTCGGCTTTTTAGGAGAGTTACGCCGTCGCGGTGTCAGCATCCCGGATGAAGTCGCCATCCTTGGCTTCGATGGTCATCCGATCGGTCAGGCGTTCGGCCTGTCGACGATGCACTCGCCAAATGAAGACATCGGACGGACGTTGTTCGATGTGACGTTCGAGGAGATGAATGGCGGAGCTTCGGTCACAAACAGTTTAACGGTCACATATTTACCGGGGACGACGCTCTAGGCAACTTCCTCGCTCGGTTTTTCTGAAACGATTAGAATGGAGACAGAAGTCGAGAGGAGGATGACGAATGAAGATTAACGTGACAGAAGAAGCACTCCAATTTTTTAAAGATGAGATGGAAGTCGAGGCAGGCCAGACGGTGCGCCTTTTCGCCAAATATGGGGGTTCGACCGATTTGACGCACGGCTTCTCAGTGGGAGTCATCACAGAAGACATCGACAACGCTGTAGTCGAAACGGAAGCGGATGGGATTCGCTTCGTCGTGGCTGAACAGGATGAGTGGTTGTTCCAAGGACAAGACGTTAACGTCGAGATTCGAGGCGACGAGGTCGTGTTCGTTCAAGCGTGACATCACAGTTTGTTAACAGAAATGCGACATCCGTTTGAAGCCATCCAGCTCGGGGAACAGTCTACGACATGACAAAACCGAAAGGATGAGACAGATGTCAGAACAAGATAAAAAGCGTGAACAAGAAGAACAAGAGAAGTTGAAACGAGACCAACCGGATATTTCGCACGAAGAAGATTCAAAAGGGGATCATTCGGACCTCGAAGAGACGGACGAAGACGAACAAGCGTAAAGAGCCCCTGGTGGCTCTTTTTGTTTGGGAATTGAAAGAATGAGGATAGACGGTATAATGGATAAGGGAAAACTATCATAGTGAGGAGAATGCATCATGAGTACAGTACTAGTTTTCGGACATAAAAATCCAGACACGGATACGATTTGCTCGGCGCTCGCTTACGCGGAGCTGAAGAAAAAGTTAGGCATGGACGCTGAGGCGGTCCGTCTTGGTGAAGTGAACGGAGAGACGCAATATGCGCTCGACCACTTCCGCGTCAAGGCACCACGCCTCGTGGAACGCGTGTCAGACGAAGCGAACTCGGTCATCCTGGTCGACCATAACGAGTTCCAGCAAAGCGCGGAAGACATCGCAGACGTGCGCATTCTTGAAGTCGTCGACCATCACCGCATCGCCAACTTCCAAACAGCGGATGCCCTCTACTATCGGGCCGAGCCGGTCGGTTGTACGGCGACGATTTTGCTCAAACTCTATAAAGAGCACGGTGTCGAAATCGCGCCTGACATGGCAGGATTGATGCTATCGGCGATCATCTCGGACTCGCTCTTGTTCAAGTCACCGACATGCACGGACGAGGACATCAAAGCGGCAAAAGAACTCGCAGCTATCTCTGGTACAGATATCGAGACATACGGTCTCGAGATGTTGAAAGCCGGAGCGGACCTTAGCCAAAAGACGATTCCAGAACTCATCTCGCTCGACGCGAAAGAGTTTGCGATGGGCGACTACCGCATCGAGATTGCTCAAGTGAACACGGTCGACGCGAACGATGTATTGAGCCGTAAAGCTGAAGTCGAAGCGGCAATGGCCGTGAAGATATTAGACAAAGAACTCGATTTGTTTGTCTTCGCCATCACGAACATCTTGACGAACGATTCAGAAGCACTCGTTGTCGGTAAGAAGACTGACCTATTCGAGCAGGCGTTCAACGTCAAATTGGTCGATGGCCTTGCGACACTCCCTGGTGTCGTCTCACGTAAAAAGCAAATCGTACCGGTGCTCACAGCAGCGGCGACGAACTAAGAAACGAGAAAGGCTCGAAGCAGATCAATCTGCTCCGAGCCTTTTTTGCGGTTAAGATGCTTGTTTTTGTCGTCCATACGTTCCGATGCGCCATAATTTCTCGAACGGACCGTATCGATGCGATTTCAGCCACCACATTGAGAAGAACGCTTGGGCAATCAAAATCGCGATACTTAAGAACAATCCTTCCGTCAACGACAGGCGACCGTAGTAGCCGAGGGCGATGACCGGCAGGACGACGACGAGCGTGTGCGTCAAATAGTTCGTCAGCGCCATACGGCCAAGCGCCTGTAGCGGACGGAATGCGCGTCCGTTACGGACGGCGATCGTGAACAGACAGACGTACGCCGTCGCGAGCAGTTTGCCAGAGACGAGGACGGCCGTTAAGTTGACCCAATAATATATATAGCCGCCGCCGTAATGATGCCAAAGGATGACAGCGAAAAACGGGAGAGCAGCCACCGCACAAATGATGGCCGTCCGGGTCAATCCTCGGATGCTCCAAGTGAGGAGTTTCCGTTCCCGTCCGATATACAGGCCGAACAAGAACAGGCTAAAGATCTCAATTCCGACGAGAAGGGAGTTCGAGATGGCAGAAAAGATTTCGACGTTGAGACGATAATCGAACCAATCGCCAAAGCCCATATTATAGGCGCTTGGGAAAGGATCACCTTCATAGAAAGCACCGCCGTTCGCCCATTCTGTCAGCGAAAATGTTACATAAAACAAAAAGAAACTCCCAATCAATAAGCTCCACGCCCATGTCAAAATCGCCCGGTTGCTTAATCCATAAAACAGTGGGAGCAACAAGCCCCACATCGCATACGTATGTAAGATGTCACCCGACCAAATGGCCAGGTGAACGAGTCCGAATAGAAACAAGATGGCGATGCGTCGGATGTAACGGCCGACCGAGTCCCCGCGCGCATACGAGCGCTCAAGGAAAATCGAGAAGCCGATCCCGAACAAGAGCGAGAAGATCGTGTAAAACTTCGTCTGAATGAACAAATCGAACAGCGTCCGGACGACGAGGTCACTCCCGTAATAGTCGGGGCGACCGAACATCCAGTCGCTCCCGAGCATGCTTGGGATGTTGACGAGGAAGATGCCGCATAGGGCAAATCCTCGAATGATATCATACAGAACGATGCGTTCGTTTACTTGAATCGGGCCAGCCATACGCCACTTCCTCTACATGGATTAGAATACTTTCGTCGTCCACGATTCACAGTTCCAGACGTCGGTGACGATGTCTTGATAGAACTCCGGTTCGTGACTGATGAGTAGGATACTGCCTTTATATTCTTTCAACGCGCGCTTCAACTCTTCCTTCGCGTCAACGTCCAAGTGGTTCGTCGGCTCATCGAGGAGGAGCAAGTTCGATTCGTTGTTTTGGAGCTTACAGAGACGGACCTTCGCCTTCTCTCCACCACTGAGGACCGCGATTTTACTCTCGATATGCTTCGTCATGAGACCGCATTTCGCGAGCATGGCGCGGACTTGTTGCTGGTTGAGGGATGGGAACTCGCTCCAAATCTCTTCGATACACGTGTTGTTGCTGACGGCCGCTTCTTGTTCGAAGTACCCGATCTCCAAGAACTCACCGCGTTCGACGGTTCCTTCAAGCGGGTTGATCATGCCGAGCAGACTCTTCAACAGCGTCGTTTTCCCGATCCCGTTCGCACCGACGAGGGCGATCTTCTGACCGCGCTCCATTTGGAGGTCGAGTGGTCGTGAGAGCGGCTCGTCATAACCGATGACGAGATTTTTGGCGTCAAAGATGAGACGACCTGACGTGCGTGCCTGCAAGAACCGGAACTCTGGTTTCGGACGTTCCGCACTCAATTCGATGACGTCCATCTTATCGAGTTTCTTCTGGCGTGACATCGCCATGTTCCGCGTCGAGACGCGTGCCTTGTTGCGGGCGACGAAGTCTTTCAAGTCGGCGATTTCCGCCTGCTGGCGTTTATAAGCCGATTCAAGCTGCGAGCGTTTCATCTCGTATACTTCCATGAACTTGTCGTAGTCCCCGACATAGCGTGACAAGTCCTGGTTTTCCATATGGTAGACCAAGTTGATGACGCTGTTTAAGAACGGGATATCGTGCGAAATCAAGATGAAGGCGTTGTCGTAGTTTTGGAGATAACGCTTCAACCACTCGATGTGGGCCTCGTCCAAATAGTTGGTCGGCTCATCGAGGAGAAGGATGTCCGGCTTCTCGAGAAGCAATTTCGCGAGCAATACTTTCGTCCGCTGACCACCTGAGAGGTCCGTGACGTCACGGTCGAGTCCGACATCTAAAATACCGAGACCGCGAGCGACTTCCTCGACTTTTGCGTCGATGATATAGAAGTCGTTTGAATCGAGCATTTCCTGCAGTTCGCCGACTTCAGCGAGCATGTCGTCCATCTGTTCAGGTGTCGCATCGCCCATTTCCATATAGAGCTCACCGATTCGTGTTTCGGTGTCGATCAAGTATTGGAACGCGCTCTTCAACACGTCCCGAATCGTCATCCCACGCTCGAGGACAGCGTGCTGGTCGAGGTAACCGACACGGACGTTTTTCGCCCATTCGATTTTGCCTTCGTCCGGTTGGAGTTTGCGCGTGATGATGTTCATGAACGTTGATTTTCCTTCACCGTTCGCTCCGATGAGGCCGATGTGTTCGCCTTTCAATAGACGGAAAGACACGTCGTTCAAAATGGCGCGGTCACCGAAACCGTGGCTCAAGTTTTGTACTGTTAATATACTCATATTTCTTATTCGTTCCCTTCAAAGTTGACTATCCGATATTGTAGCATGGATTCAAAAAAATTAGTACGCCAGCCCGACTGATTGGCGGACGAAGTGTTGTTCTTCAACGGCGTTCAGCATGAACTGGGCGACATCGGCCCGTGAAATCTGTTTTCCGTTGTCTGGAATGCTGTCGATAGACGTGCGGTACACCGAGGTCCGGGGACCGTCCGTCAGTTGCATCGGCCGCACGATTGTGTAATCGAACGACGAGTTGCGCCACAAATCGACCGCGGCCCGGTGATCACGGAGCGGCTTGCGAAGCATGAACGTCACGACCGTACCAGCAAGGCCCGGAATCTCTTTATCGATTCCAGCCGAGGCGAGGTAGACGACCCGAGTGACGTCATTTGCTTTCAGCGCCGGGACGAGTGCGTCGGTGACGTGGGCCAAGAAGTCCGAATCGCTCAAGTCGGTCCCGAGACAGCTGATGACGGCGTCATGACCAGCGAGGGCGTCTGTCAAAGCGGCGCTGTCTGTGACGTCGCCTTCGATGATTTCAAGTTGCGGGGTCGGAATCAATTTTTTCTGTTCCCGCACGAAGGCGGTCACATGGTGGCCATGCTCGATGGCCTGGTCGACAAACTGATGACCGGTCCGGCCTGTGGCACCTAAAACGAATAGCTTCATAATGGATGTGGCTCCTCTCGTTTTTCCAGTATCTTTAGTATACAGCAGTTTCAGAAAAATCGAACTTTTAGCCGTCTTTTCCAAAACGGGTTGCAATTTATTAAATATCGTCTAGAATAAGTCCTATCTTATATAAATAAAAGATTCGCACTCGTATATCAGCGGGAATATGGCCCGCAAGTCTCTACCGAACCACCGTAAATGGTTCGACTACGGGTGACGCTTGTCGTGTGCATTCGTTTTGTTTCCATGCGGTTCGTCGTCCCCGGGTTGGGGTGACGAATCGCATTTTTTTATTGGAGGGAAAACAATGAAGCAGTTAGAAGACAAAATCAGAGATGAAGGGCAAGCGTTGTCCGAACACGTATTGAAAGTCGATGCCTTCTTGAACCATCAAGTCGATCCTGTCTTGATGCAGGCGATCGGTCGTGAGTTCGCGGATCGGTTCCGTGACGCGGGAATCGATCGTATCGTCACATTGGAATCGAGCGGAATCGCTCCGGCTATGATGACGGCGCTCGAGATGAACATTCCGTTCGTCTTCGCCCGTAAACGCAAATCACTTACGCTCCAAGACGATCTCGTCGAAGCGGACGTTTACTCGTTCACGAAACAAGAGACGAACCGCATCAGTTTGAGCCGTCGCTTCGTCCAACCTGGGGAGCGCGTGCTCGTCATCGATGACTTCCTCGCCAACGGGGAAGCGGCACTCGGTTTGACGCAACTCGTCGAATCGGCCGGGGCGGTCGTCGCCGGTGTCGGAATCGTCATCGAGAAGTCGTTCCAACCGGGACGGGACAAGTTGCTCGAGCGAGGCTATCAAGTCGAGTCACTAGCCCGAATTGCGAAGCTTGAAGCGGGTGAGATTTCCTTCGTGGAGGTGGTCCGATGAATACGTTCAAGACAGCCAGCCTTGGTTTCCAACACTTACTCGCCATGTACACGGGCGCGGCCATCGTCCCGCTCATCGTCGGTGGTGCCATCGGACTCGGTCCGACGGAACTCGCGTATCTCGTCGCAATCGATTTGTTCATGTGTGGCGTCGCAACGCTGTTACAAGTCTGGACGACTCGTTTCACCGGTGTCGGTCTGCCAGTCGTACTCGGTTGTACGTTCACCGCGGTCGGTCCGATGATTGCTATCGGTAGTTCGAGCGGAATCACCGCCATCTATGGGGCACTTATTGCGAGCGGGATTATCGTCATTCTAATATCAGGATTTGTCGGGAAACTGGCTCGCTTCTTCCCGCCGGTCGTGCTCGGCTCGGTCGTGACGATTATCGGTCTCTCGCTCATCCCAGTCGCTGTCAATGACATCGGCGGCGGGATGCCGGGTGAGCCTGGCTTCGCTTCGATGCAAAACTTGGCGCTCGGTGGCTTGACCATCGGTTTGATTCTCGTCTTGAACCGAATCGGTACCGTGTTCACACGGGCGGCCGCAGTCTTGTTCGCGGTCTTGATTGGCACAGGTGTCGCCGCGTTCCTCGGTCTCGTCGACTTCAGCCCGGTCCGTGAGGCCGGCTGGTTCCAAATGGTACAACCGTTCTACTTCGGGATGCCGACGTTTGACGTCTCGGCCATCCTCGTCATGACGCTCGTGGCCATCATCTCGATGATCGAATCGACTGGTGTCTTCTTGGCATTGAGCGATATCACGAAAAAGCCGATTGGCTCGAACGAGTTGACGAAAGGGTATCGGGCCGAAGGTGTGGCGACGATTCTCGGTGGGATTTTCAACAGCTTCCCATACACGACGTTCAGTCAAAACGTCGGCCTCGTCCAATTGTCAGGCGTCAAATCGCGCCGTGTCATCTTCTGGACGAGCGGACTATTGATTTTGCTAGGCTTCTTGCCGAAAGTCGCGACGTTCACGACATTGATCCCGAAACCGGTGCTCGGTGGGGCGATGCTTGTCATGTTCGGTACGGTCGCCGCTTCAGGGATTCGAATCTTGAGCCAAGTCGATTTTGCGAAAAACGAGAACTTGATTACAATCGCCTTGTCGATCGGGGTCGGTCTCGGTATCACGGCCAACCCGGCCATCGTCGCGAACATGCCTGAGGCGGTGCAGTTGTTCACGGACAGCGCCATCGTCGCCGGATCGTTCACCGCCTTATTGTTGAACGGGTTCTTCCGACTCGTCGACCGGTTCCGTCCGGCCGAGGTCGTTGCCGAGAACCGGCAAGTCAGCTAGACTGAAAGGAACTACGTAACTAGGGGGAACAAGCATGGGGAAAACTGCACTTGTCGTTGGCGCCACCGGATTGATTGGACGCGAACTCGTCGAACAGTTGCTCGAACAAGAACGATATGATCAAGTCTGGATTGTCGTCCGTCGCTCGAAGCGTTGGAGTCACCCGAAACTGCACGAGGTCGTCGGATTTGAAGGAATGGACGAGGCGTTGCCGCATATTGATGACGTCTACTGCGCACTCGGAACGACGATCGCTGTCGCCGGTTCGCGTCAGGCATTCAAACACGTCGATCTCGACTTGCCGCTCGAAGTGGCACGGGTCGCGAAACAACACGGAGCGACACGTTATGCCGTCGTATCGGCTCAAGGCGCGTCACTTCGGTCACCGTTCTTCTACAACCGGGTGAAAGGGGAGCTCGAGAATGGGCTCAAAGTGTTCGGCTTCGAGCACTTGATTATCGCCCGGCCATCGCTCTTGCTCGGAGATCGCGAGGAGTTCCGTCTCGGCGAGAAAGCAGCCGAAGTCGTCAGCCGTCCGCTCCAACCGTTGTTGCTCGATAAACTACCGGATGCAGCGCCGATTCAAGCGCTCCACGTGGCCCGCGCCTTGATTATGGCCGCAGAAGAAGGACAGGGCATCGAAGTGTTGACGTCAGGTATGATGCAGAGGATGAGCCAATGAACCCATTAACGAAGAAACGTACCCAAGCCGTCTTGATTGATGGCGTCATTGCCGGATTGCTCAGTTTTGGTGTCGAACAGCTCGTTCGGAAGAAAGTGAAAAGCGAGTTCGTCCATGCTGTCATCACCCCGACGCTCGTCTCCTACGCGCTTGAGGCATGTCAGATGCGCCGCAGTGGACAGACGCTCGGCTATA
The DNA here is from genome assembly GCF_018618135.1 of Exiguobacterium sp. s28. Taxonomy (NCBI): domain Bacteria; kingdom Bacillati; phylum Bacillota; class Bacilli; order Caryophanales; genus Exiguobacterium; species Exiguobacterium sp. s28. The sequence goes on from NZ_JACSLL010000004.1 coordinate 118,951, forward strand.
AGCTGATGGGTCTCGAGTTGAAAAATGACGACGGGACACCGGTCACGGCCGAGCAAGCGTTTAAACGGGCGCTTCACCGCGACACAATCTCGATTGTCGCCTACGTCAAAGACCGCGCGCACTTCGAGGCCGAAGACGGTGCCGTCTTGCCGCACGACGCAGCGTTCCATATGCACGTAACCGAAAAAAACTGACCTCTCGAGGTCAGTTTTTTTAGTCTTTGATGCGGCTGAGAATGGCCGTCGTCAAGGCGACGATCGTTCCGAGGACGAGTCCGTTCGAGAACACGGTCGCCAAGAGCGGCGGCAAATCGTTCATTGCCCCAGGTGGGAGCAACATCGCCCCGGCCCCAATGACGAGCGGGAGACCGACAGTGAGTGAGGCCGTCTTTTGGTTCAATTCGAACGCCGCCTCGTTGATTCCGATGATAATCATCGTCGCGATGAGCGGGGTGACGATGGCGTATCCGACAGCGGCTGGGATACTTGCGATCAGCGAGACGAACGGACCGACGAGGGCGAGCACCATCATCAAAGCATGGGCGATGAGGTGTGGCGTGCGATGCACACTTTCAGTCGAAGACAGGAAGCCGGCTGTCCCAGAGATGGCGACCGGTCCCGGTGTCCCGAACAAGCCCGCGACCATTTGGCTGATGCCGCTGACAACGCCGGATGCCGGGACGTTCCCTTCGATTTGACGCTTCTCGCGCGAGCTGACGATGCGCTCAATCAATTTGATATTGGCAAGGACGTTCGTCATGAGCAGGAGCGTGATGACGAACGCAGTCGGGAGCAAGTTCCAATCCCACACCCACGTTCCGAACGGGAATAGTTCAGGGACGAGGAAAAATGACTCGGAACGGACGATCGGGTTCCCGAGGCCGAGCATGTTGAACAACCAAAATCCGGCGATGAGCGTCATGACGAGGCCGTACTGCTTGAACCGGCTCCGCTCGAGCGTGAGCGCGAATAAGACGAGGCCGGCCGTCGCCACGGCTTGGATTGTGTTGATGCCGTCCTCGGTCACACCGAAGCCGCCTTTGATGACGGCGCCGGACAATTGCAACACGAGCAAAATCATATAGACGCCGAGGACTTGCGGGGTAAACAACGACAGCATCCGTCGCAACAGGCCGGTGACAGTCATGACCACACCGAGCACACCACTTAAGAACAACATGAAACCGAGCGCTTGGAGCGTCTCTTGTCCGCTCCCATAAAGTGCTGGACCGATGGAGGCATAGAGTGTGAACACGCCCCACCAAATCCCGGCTGGTCCTTCTAAGATTGGCAGGCGGTGGCCGAGCAGCGTTTGGATAATGCTGAAGAGTGCGAAGACGAACAGTGAACGTGAGATGAACGTCATCGTCTCGCCTGGCGACAGTTCAAATAAGGCGGCGATTGAGAGCGGTGGTACAATGTTTGTAGCTAAAATAAAAATAAACCACTGAATCGTCGTGGTTACAGAACTTTTGGTCATGGTGTCCCCCTGGTATTTCCCTTTTTTAATACTAGTGTACCGTGACGGGGAAGTGGATGCAAATGGAGGTATATAATGAAGAAAAAACTGAAGTGGATTGGCCTCAGTCTATTAGGAGTCATGTTGGTCGCCATCATCGGCTTCCTCGTGTGGACGCAACTGACGTACGGACCGACGGAAGAAGCGCGCGGTTACGCGGCTGAGGCGAGGGAAGTGGACAATCGTCTCGAGTTCGGGCAGACGGACAGCGAGGTTGGGTTCATCTTGTATCCTGGGGCGAAAGTCGAGAAAGAGGCGTACGCTTACTATGGCACCAGACTGGCAGAAGAAGGTGTCTTCGTCGCCATCCCATCGTTGCGCTTGAATCTCGGGATAGCAGATATCGATGCAGCAGAAGATATCATCGCCGCCCACCCGGATATCGAACGTTGGGTCGTCGGGGGGCATTCACTCGGCGGTTCGGCCGCGTCTGGTTACGCGCTCGAACACGAGGAGCAAATCGACGGGGTCATCTTCCTCGCCTCGTATCCGATCAGTTCGATGGCGGACAGCGATTTACGTGTCTTGTCCGTCTCTGGGGAAATCGACGGTCTCGCGAACGAGAGCGATATCGAGGCGAGCCGTGACAATGTCCCGGATGACGCCGTCTTTCATCAAATCAAAGACGGCAATCACGCCAACTTCGGGATGTACGGCCCGCAGGACGGAGATAACGATAGCCCGCTCAGCGCCAAACAACAACTCGACGAGACGATCGATCAAATCTTGGATTGGTTATGAAAACAGCGTGCCCACATGATGGGGCACGCTGTTTTAACGTTGGTCGAGCTTATGACTGACCGCTGTCAGCAAGGCTGTCACGAGCGCGACGGCGCCGCCGACGATGGCGAGGGTCATCACGGGTGCGTTGGCATAGACAAGACCACCAAGCGCCGAACCCATGCCGATACCGACGTTGCTTGCGACCGGCATGAGCGATGAAGCCAGTCCTTTAGCGTCCGGATTGAACTTCTCGGCCAAGTCGATCAAGTAGATTTGCGTCGATGTCGTCAGTAGAATCGCCATGAACGACATGAGCGCGATATTGATCAGGCCGAGCGTCACGTTCGACGTCGTCACATACAAGGCCGCCAAGACGAGCGCTTGGATGAGAAAGACGAACCGGAGACGTCCGATTGGATTATGATTGGCGATTTTCCCGGCCGCCATGTTGCTGAAGATCGAGATGAATCCGTAAGCGAACAGGATTGGACTGACCCAAGCGATCGGGACGCCGAGCACGCCTTTCAAAATCGGGACGAGATACGTATAGACGACGTACGTCGCGCCGAAGCCGAACGCCGGGATGAAGAACGCGATTAGGATGCGCGGGTTCGTCAAGAGCCGCAATTGATCGGCAATCGACGTTTTGACGCTCGTTAAATGGCTCGGCACGACACGGTAGACGGCGAGAAATGCGACGACGCCTAAAGCGGTCGTCAACAGGAATGTCGTTTCCCATCCGGCGCGTTGGCCGATGAACGTACCGAGCGGGACGCCGAATACGTTGGCCATCGTGAAACCGCTGAAAATGAATGAGACAGCGATGCCGCGCTTCCCGGTTGGAACCGATTCACTGGCGACGAGCATGGCGAGCGAGATGAGCACGCCGGTCACGACAGCGGTCATCATCCGGAGCACGAGCAATATCCCGTACGTCGGAGCGAGGCTGCTGAACAAGTTAAAGACGATGAACGCAGCGGTGAGTGTAAGCATCAGTTTTCGTTTCGGCAAATGGCTCGTCAGTGACATCGTCAGCGGGGTCCCGATGGCGAAGGTGATCGCGAACGCCGAGACGAGCGTTCCGGCCGTGGCAATCGAAATCGATAGTCCATCGGCGATATCGGGTAAAATCCCGACGATGACAAATTCACTCGTCCCGAGCACGAACGTGAGCAAGGCGAGCGATAAGATAAGCGTCCAGTCGGTCCGACTGAGCGATGGGGTAGTCGTCAAAATAAAATCACTTCTTTCGTTCAAGGTTGTTAGACTTCAGTCGTTTTCAACCATACAGGATTTCCACGCAAAGCAAAACCCTTTTCCCTTCCGTGAGGAAAAGAAAAGGGTGCCATTTACCGCCAAAATGCCGTTGCTTCAACACCGGCATGATCCGAGACGATCGGACCGTTCTCGCCATCTAAGACGACGGCATGGCGAGAGACGTGGATCGGAGCGTTCGTCAGCATCAAGTCGATGCGAAGCGCCTGCTTGTTCTCGTCCCAGCCGGCAATCTTGCCTTGGACGGTCGCATCGCCTTCACGCTCGGTCGCCAAATGGAACAAATCTTGGAGACCGTGCTCGATCAAGTAATCGTACCCTTCGCCACGGATGAAGGCGTCGTTATTAAAGTCACCGAGCAGCAAGGCGCGGTCGTCGTCCTCGACGCGACGAAGTAGTTCATCGAGCTGATGGCGCACCGGCTCATCGGCGTCATGCCACCAACCGAGGTGACAGGAGTAAATCGCCGTCGGCGCGTCCATGCCGTCCACGACCGCCTTGACGATTTTCCGAGATTTGTAATCGTTCGGGTCGGTCGTCTGGGAGACGAAGAACGACTCGGTCGACACGAACGGAGTGCGCGATAAAATCGCGACGCCCTCCTCGTAGATGTCGTATCCATAATGGGCGAAGTCCCACGTCATGTAGTAATCGACGCCTTGCTCTTTCAAACGCTCGACGAGCACATAGGCGAAGTTGTTCTCTCGAATCAAGCCGTCGATGAGTGGGGCCTCTTTATGTTGATTCACTTCTTGGAGTGCGATGATGTCATATTCCTCGCTCGCGATCCGTTCAACGATCGAGTCGATTTTCTCTTGTTGACGGTCCTCTAACCAGGCGTGACAGTTCAGCGTTAAAATATTCACGATAGTCCTCCTTTAGAAAAAACAGGCCAACTCGTACGAGCTGGCCTGTTGATCATGCACCGATGACGTCTTGAATATCAGACTTCAATACGTCGGCTTTCGGGCCGTAGATTGCTTGGACACCGCGGTCTTTCAAGATGAGACCCATGGCGCCGTTCTTTTTCCATTCGCTCTCTTCTGAGACGAGCGACATGTCTTTGACTGTGACACGGAGACGCGTCATGCAGGCATCGACGTCTTCGATGTTCTCTTCCCCACCGAGTAGAGCGATAATCCCCATGACCTGCTCGTTGCCTGTCACAGTCGATTTCTCTGTCACTTCTTCCATATAGTTCCCGTTACGGCCTGGCGTCGGAAGGTTCATCTTCTTGATGAAGAAGTTGAACACACCGAAGTTCAAGAAGAAGAAGGCAGCCGAGACGAGGAAGAAGTTAATCAAGTCTTGTAACAGTCCCGCTTTGACAATCATCGGGATGCGTGTGAGCAATTCAATCGCACCGAACGCGTGGACACGAAGGTCGATGACATCCGCTAAAGCGAAGGCGGCACCGGCCAAAAGCGCGTAGACGACGTAAAGGACTGGAGCGACGAACATGAACATGAATTCGATTGGTTCTGTGACACCCGTCAAGAACACGGCGAGACCAGCCGACAAGAACATTGGTTTGTATTGTGCTTTCTTGTCTTCGTCGACGTTGCGGTACATCGCATAAGCCGCACCGATCAAGGCAGCGAATGACAAGATGACTTGACCGACTTTGAAGCGGGCCGGTACGACGTCAGCAAGCAAGGCGTTGTAAGCGGCTGTATCACCAGCGGCGCGAAGGTTAACGAGGTCAGTGACCCAAGCCAACCAGAGCGGATCTTGACCCGCAACGACCGAACCAGCTGTCGCACCTGTCAAAATCGTGTACGTGCCACCGAGCTCCGTGTAGTTCATCGGCACGGTCAGCATGTGGTGAAGACCGAACGGCAAGAGGAGACGTTCGAGCGCACCGTAGATGAACGGCGCGAGGACTGGTGCCGTGTTGCGTGATGTGGCAATCCATTCACCGAAGCTGTTGAGCGCGCCTTGAATCGTCGGCCAAATGATGGACAACGCGATGGCGGCAACGACCGAACCGAGAATGACGACGAATGGCACGAAGCGCTTCCCGTTGAAGAACGAGAGGGCGTTCGGCAATTTGTTGAAGTTATAGAACTTGTTATAGAGGGCTCCACCGAGGAAACCGGCGATAATCCCGACGAACACGCCCATGTTGAGAGCAGGTGAACCGAGTACAGATGTGAAGTAGTCGGCGACGACAAGGTCAGCTCCGAAGAGAGACTGGACAGTCGCTTCCGGGTCTTGGAGCATTGCTCCGTTGACGCCGAAGATGGCGCCTGTGACACGGTTGATCAAGATAAAGGCGATCAGTGCAGCGAAGGCACCGCCGGCTTTATCTTTCGCCCACGAGCCACCGATGGCGACTGCGAACAAGATATGTAAGTTGACGATGATTCCCCAACCGAGGTCTTCGATGATGCGAGCCGTCGTGAGCAAGATGCTGACGTCTCCGGCTGACATGCCAATCAATTTACCAATCGAGATCATGAGACCCGCGGCCGGCATGACGGCGATGACGACCATTAAGGCCTTGCCGAGTTTCTGCCAAAAGTCGAACGAGATGAGTTGTTTCATGCTATACGCTTCCTTCCTGTACGGAACTTTTTATCTGTCTGTGGCGACTGTCAATGCAATCGCTTGCATAGATAATTGTAATCGATTGCATAACTTTGTGCAACCGTTTTCCTAATTTTCATGGATTTTCATAACGAGAGGATATTCGACTCGTTTCTCACCTAGCTTGTCAGTCGGAACGAATCTCGCTACAATACTAAAGGTTGAAAGGGGCGAGAACGATGGGATGGAGACAGACAACATCGGCATTATCAAAAGAAGAGCAAGCGGCATTACTCGATGAATTGTTGCAGTCGGGCCTGTTATTAGAAGAGGATCGACTGCTGTACAGCATGTTGATGCCCGACCGCGTCAAGCGTATGCAGGAAGTGCTGGAGTTACGGACGAACCATATCACGATTTTGACGGAAGGGGTCGATGACCCGCACAATCAGTCGGCCGTGCTCCGTTCGGCGGACGCGTTCGGTGTCCAGACGTTGCACGTCGTCGAGGGACGGGCCAAGTTCAAGCCGAACTCGATTATCGCCAAAAGCGCCGATCGCTGGGTCGACGTGGTCGAACATCCTTCAATCGAGGACGCAATCGATCGGTTGAAGGCGGACGGTTACCAAGTGCTCGCGACGGCACTCAGTGAAGAGGCGGTCCCGCTTGAGGACATCGATGTGTCAAAACCGACCGTGCTCTTGTTCGGGAACGAACATCACGGCGTATCGGAACGAGCGCTCGCCAAGGCAGACGGCAATTACTTGATTCCGATGCAAGGATACGTCCAAAGTTTGAACATCTCTGTCGCTGCCGCCATCTCGTTGTACGATGTGACGACGCGGGCGCGCCATGTCGTGACGGACGGATATGGACTGAAGGTGGAAGACAAGCAGCGCATCTTAAAAAATTGGATGGTAAAGAGCCTTCCGAAGCGGTCGCTCGGTGTGTATAAGCAAAAAGGTTTGACCGCTTTTGCGCGTGAGACAGGAAAAACGGAGTAAACGGCGAAAGGTACAGGCGTACGAACAACTTGTCCATATACTGAAAGGGGATGGAAAGATGAGTACGACCAGTTCATTTATCGTGAAAGATGTGACGACGAATTTCAAAGACTACGAAGAGGAATTCTTTAACCTGTACCGCACGCTTTACGGGGACATCGATCAACTGCGTTTTAAAGAACGGCTGTATCGTCATGCGAACCCGCTCGTGTTGCTCGCATTTTCAGATGAGCGCCTCGTCGGCTTCAAAATCGGTTACGAGGCCGAGCCGTATCGCTTCTATAGCTGGGCCGGAGGTGTGCACCCCGAGTTTCAAAAGCATGGCATCGGCCGCAAGCTGATGGACACGCAACTCGAGTGGGTGAAAGCGCAAGGGTTCCATTCGATTCGAACGAAAGCCCGTAACACGAACAAAGGGGTCATCATCTTGAACCTGTTGTGCGGCTACGACATCATGGGAGCTTACACAGAGGATAACGAGCCTCGCATCATGATGGAGAAACAATTGAACTGACCGCTGAGCCGTGGCGCATGCCACGGTTTTTTTGTTGGCATGAAACCAAATGGGGCTGCATCCGTATTATAGAAAAAAGGGGGAGACATCATGGTCCATACGTTTGCATTCGGGGAAGAAGTATACATCGATTCAACAGGGATGGGGGACTCGTTTTTTAGTGGAGTACCAATCATTTTCCCGATATTCTTTTTCCTGATTATCGGTATTATCGTGTTCGCTGTTATTGGAGGGATCGGTAAGCAAGTGAAGACGAACAGTCTATTGAAAGACATGCAACAGTTCGCGTCAGAATTGGCCGACAATCCGAGTGACGAATCGGCAAACCGTCTCGCTGACTACTTGCGAGACGTGACGTCGTTCCCAGTCGAGCGGACACAGATGGAGCCGTTCCGGGTCGCGCTCGGCAGCTATCATTTGGTGATGGAGTCGTCGCACGTGCACGACTTGACGAAAGAGCGGGTCGATCGCCAATACAAACGGCTCGGCATCTTGGACGGGGAGAAGTTCGCCGATGAGCCGGTCCCGCGACGCCGTTCGAGCTCACACCATCATGACCACCATAATCATCACATGTAAAAACGCGTCGGGACGTTCCCGACGCGTTTTTGTTACATATAACGGCTCGCATCGAAGTCAATCTCGGTTCGATGATTGGCTGACTCGATGGCGCTGGCGATGCGGTTGGCCCGTTTCTCGACGTCACGGGCTTTCAGCCGGTAAAGTTCCGGGTCATAGAGCGCATGCTTGATGACGCTCGTCCCTTCCCCGTAACCCGTTTGGAACTCGCGTTTCGGACGCTCGGCCAAATCTTGATACATCCGAGCCTGAGCTCGTAATTGAACGGCGAACTCCATCGCTTCGACGAGTGGGAGCGGTCCGTCATTCGTCTCGATGACGGTATGCAGGTTCGCCTCACAGACGAGACGATCAAGACGGCGTAAATCGGTCCGGATCGCCTCGAGCTCAACTTCGATATCCTCGAGTGAACGGGACTGGATCGTCGGGAGCGGCTCATCTTTCTCGAGTTCGATGAATGCGACACGTTCGACTTCTTCGAGCAACTTATCAATCTGCTTCAGAAGCAGGTGTTTCAACTTGATGGCATCTGCCAAGTACATAGGGATTCCTCCTTCTGCTTTTTTTAACCGTACCATACTGCGATTCCTAAAAAAAGGAAGGCGTTACTTTTTCGAGGTGAGGCGATATGATGGAAGAAAGAGAGGAGGTCGACCGATGAACAAGTGGAAAACGCAATGGATCATTGCCATCGTCTTACTCGTCTTCGGTACCGCGACGTTCCTTTATCAGTGGATCGACTTGCGTCCGAGTGAGATTCGCGATTATATCGTTCAATTCGGGTGGCTCGCCCCGCTCGTCTATATTTTACTGTTCACCGTTCGCCCGTTGATTTTATTTCCGACGTCGGTCTTGTCCGTCGCCGGTGGATTGGCGTTCGGGACGCTGCCTGGTGTCGTCTATACAGTCATCGGGGCCACGCTCAGCGCGCTCGTCGCTTACTATATCGCGATTCGCTTCGGTGACCGCTTTCTCCACCATTTCGAGACGAGCAACTATGAGAAGGTGCAGCATAAGATTGAAGAGGACGGGTTCTTCTACGTCTTGATTTTACGCTTGATTCCGCTCGTCAACTTTGACTTGGTCAGTTACGCCTCAGGGCTCGCGAAAGTGCGCCTCCCGGGTTATGTCTTCGCGACCACGGTCGGGATGATCCCGGGTGCGTTCGCCAACAATTTCCTCGGTAGTAGCCTCGCGAGCGGAGACTTTAAGTTAATCATCCTCGCCCTCGTCGTCTTGGTCGTCCTGACGCTCGTCGCGACGGTGTTCCGGGAACCGATCAAACGACAAGTTAATCGCTATAAAAAGAAGTAGGCGCTCCCGTTGAGCGCCTACTTTTTGGTTAACGGTTGTCGACCGTCTCAGGATACAGGTCGTGATTGAACAAGCGATGTTCAGCCATTCTTTCGTATTTCGTGCCCGGTTTGCCGTAGTTGTAGTACGGATCGATCGAGATGCCGCCGCGTGGCGTGAACTTGCCCCACACTTCGAGATAGCGTGGCTCCATCAACTTGACGAGGTCTTTTCCGATGACGTTGATGCAGTTCTCATGGAAGTCCCCATGGTTGCGGAAGCTGAACAAATATAGCTTGAGCGATTTTGACTCGACGAGCTTCTCGTCCGGGATATATGAGATATAAATCGTCGCGAAGTCCGGTTGGTTCGTGATCGGGCAGAGCGACGTGAACTCCGGTGCGTTGAACTTCACGAAGTAGTCGTTCTCCGGGTGACGGTTCGGGAACGCCTCGAGGACGTCCGGTGCGTATTCAAAAATGTATGGGACGCTCTTCTGTCCGAGGAGCGACAAGTCTTGTAAGTCTTCTGGTCTCATAGTTATTCTCCTTAGACGCCACGTTCGTTGGCGTACAGTAATGTGTGCAGCTGCGGCAGGACACGGACACTTTGCCATGACGGGTCGCGGGCGACGTCCTCCCATAGTTCTTTCAAACGACGGAGCTGGGCGTCGGTGATGTCACCGTCCGCACCGGGCTCGGGATTGCCGGCCGATAAGTACATGACGTCCGGGGTGTAGCGCGTCTGTACCGATTTCGCATAGGCGAGGTCGATCTCGTCGAAGACGGCGACTTTGAACGTCATCTGTTCGGGGCGCAGCCGTTCGACGATGGCGTCGAGTTTCTCCCAGTCGGTCGTCATGCCGGAAGATGGTGGTTTCGGGCTGAGCGTCACGTCGTCGATGTCAGCGAGCCAGTCCTGATAGCGGCTGCCTTGCGTCTCGACGGCGAGTTTGACGTCGCGCGCCTTCAGTTTTATCACCAAGTCTTTCATCGCGGCGATGAGGAGCGGATTGCCGCCCGAGATGGTGACATAGTCGTACACGCCGAGCGCGTCGAGCCGTTCGATCACCTCGTCGGCTGTCAGCATGTCGGGTTTCTCCGAGCCGTCCCACGTGAAGGCGGAGTCGCACCACGAACAGCGATAATCGCAACCGGCGGTCCGGACGAACATCGTCTTTTGTCCGATGGCGCGGCCTTCCCCTTGAAACGTCGGGCCGAACACTTCGAGGACAGGGATTTTCATCAGTCCACCAACCATTCGCGGCGGAACTCGGCGTACGATGTCGGCGTCTCGTACAGTTTGACGAACTCGACGCGGACGTCGCGCTCGTCAGGCAAGTGTTTGGCGAGCTGCTCGAAAATCCAGTAGCACATGTTTTCGGCAGTCGTGTTCATATAAGGTAACGACTCATTCAAATAACGATGGTCGAGGTATGGTTCGAGTTCTTCTTTAAAGATGGCTTTTAAATCGCCAAAGTCGAGCGTCATGCCACGGTTATCGAGAAAACCGCTGATACCCATTTGCAATTTATACGTATGTCCGTGTAGCGCTCGACATTTACCGTCGTAATCGAACAAATGATGCGCGGCGTCAAACGTTACTTCTTTGACGATTTGGACGCGGTGCGGACAATAGATGAGCGAGCCGTCTTGTTTGGCTTCGACACTCGTCGGGGCGAGGAATGGGGCGTTCTTCATACGCGCACCTCCTCATACGCGGCGAGGCCGTTTTGACGGAGCACACAAGCCGGGCATTCGCCGCAACCTGATCCGAGGATGCCGTTATAGCACGTGAGCGTCCGTTCTTTGACGTAATCGAACGCACCGAGTCGGTCCGCGAGTTCCCACGTCTGCTTTTTGTCGAGCCACATGAGCGGTGTGTCGATGACGAACGGATAGTCCATCGCCAAGTTGAGCGTCACGTTCAAGGATTTGACGAACTGGTCCCGGCAATCCGGATAACCTGAGAAGTCGGTCTCACATACGCCGGTGACGATGTGATGCATACCGAGCTGTTTGGCCATGACGGCCGCAAAGGATAAGAATAAGTGATTGCGTCCATCGACGAACGTGTTTGGGACGTCCGCATTGTCGATGTCGAGATCGTGTCTCGTCAACGCGTTAGAGGTGAGTTGTCCGAGTAAGGACAAGTCGAGGATGTGGTGCGGGACATCGAGTTCGGCCGCAATCTCTTTCGCGACCTCGATTTCCGCGTCATGGCGTTGCCCGTAGGCGAACGTCACCGCTTCCACATGAGAGAATTGTTGTTTTGCCCAAAATAGGCAGGTGGTTGAATCTTGACCGCCGCTAAAGACGACCAATGCTTTTTCGTGTTGCAACGTGCACACTTCCTTTTTCGCTAGTTTTGATGTCGGAGGAGGTTACGAACTCCGGAGGTCACCCTCGAGCGTTTACTTTACCATAAAAAGACGTTTGACAGGGAAAAGAGAAGCAGGTATAGTAAAGAACATCACTGAAACACTTTCGCGCATAAAAGCGTTTAAGCGGTTAGGTAGAAAATAATGGAACTGAAAGGAGGGGACGTCGATGCAGATGAAAGGAAAAGAGGCTGTATTCGTCGTGCTGATGAGCGGTATTTCCCTGCTCGCACTGATGTTTTTGGCCAAAGCGACGCCACACATGGCGATCTTTGGCACAATGGTATTAATAGGGGGTTACGCGTATTATCGCACGCGTGATTTTAAACGAATCGAAGCCGCGATGATCAGCGGGATCCGTGAAGCCATCATGCCGGTCTTGATTTTACTGTTGATCGGGATGTTGATTGGTGTATGGCAGATGTCTGGTACGGTGGCGACAATCCTCTCCATCGGTTTAGATACAATCTCAGCGCAATGGTTCTTGCCGAGCGTCTTGCTCATCACAATGATTGTCTCGTCGTTCACGGGCAGTGCCTTTACGACGGTCGGTACGGTCGGGGTCGCCTTGTTCGGTATCGGGATGGCGCTCGGGATTTCTCCGGCGCTTGCCGCAGGGGCGATCGTCTCAGGTGCATTATTCGGCGACAAAATGAGCCCATTGTCAGATACGACGAACTTCGCGCCGGCCGTGGCCGGTGTCAAACTGTTCGACCATATCCGTTTCATGATGGGGACGACCGTCCCGGCTTTCCTAATCACCCTTGTTTTGTTCACAATCCTCGGTCGGAGCGGGCAAGCGGCGGATACGACACAAATCGCTGAGGCACAGGCGGCGCTCGCCGGGCGGTTCAACTTATCATGGCTGACTTTGCTCGCGCCGATCCTAGTTGCCGTTCTCGCCTTCCGCCGGATGCCGGTCTTGCCGACGATGCTCGTCGGCATGTTCGCCGGTGTGTTGACGGCAGGGTTTGTCCAAGGCAACTGGAACGTCACGAACTGGTTTGGCGTTATGCAGGCCGGATTCAAATCGGGCGTCGAGAATGAGACGATTGCGGCCGTACTCGACCGTGGCGGACTCGAATCGATGCTCTGGTCGGTCAGCCTCGTCTTGATCGCGCTCGCGTTCGGTGGATTGCTCCGCGAACTTGGTGTGTTCCAAGCGATCGTCGACGCATTGCTCGAACGGTTGAAGTCACCAGGCAGCTCGGTCTTGTCGGTCGTCCTCAGCTCGATTGGTGTCAACTTGCTCGCGGGTGAGCAGTACTTGTCGATCTTGCTTCCAGGTCAGGCGTTCAAACAAGGGTTCATCGATCGCGGCATCGATCCCCGTTACTTGTCACGTGCTCTTGAAGACGGCGGGACGGTGATCAACCCGCTCATCCCATGGGGCGTGTCGGGTGCATTCTTCGCGGCCACGCTCGGGGTACCGGTACTTGAATACGCACCGTTCGCCTTCTTCCTCTGGCTCAGCCCGATTTTCTCGATCATTCTCGGATACGTGAAGTTGGGAAAGCAACGTGAGGCGATGCGGATCGCATCCTAATCGAATCACTCCAAAAAACCATCCAGGACCAATAGGTGTCCTGGATGGTTTTTTAAATGTCTCAGGTAAAAGAGCTCTCGAGTTCCCATAACGTATCTCCGAACTGATCGATGAGCGCCTGGGCTCTGGATTCGATATCCGTCGGCAAATCAGCTCTTGAGAAATACTGCAAGTCCAGACTTTCTCCGTCGTTCATGGTTAACGTCCCTCGCACTTGCTTCGCATGGAAGAGGTTGATGACACTATGCGTTTCATCTCCGTTCGGGTACTTGAAGAAAAACTTTGGCCCCGAGCAGACACCGACGAGTTCAAATTGATTGGTTTCAAGCCCTGTCTCTTCATTCAATTCACGGGCAGCCACTTCTTCTAACGTCTCATTCAACTCCATCGAGCCTCCTGGCAATCCCCAATCATGCGTGTCGGAACGATGCTGAAACAACAGCTCATGCCTGTCATTCAATACGAGCACGGTCGCCCCGACAGTGATTAATGGCCTGTTGCCGACTGTCTTTCTTAATTCTAATAGATACCCCACCTTGGTTCGCCTCACTTTCTCGTATGTCATACCATTCGGCTTCCATTACGAAATCCCTTTGATTAGAACGGGCATCTTTTTTGTATCTTCCCGTCTTCATTTGAGAAAATGAGACCGAGGAGGGATGACGATGAAACGACTCGATCCATCATTTTATGAGCAACCGACGCTCGAATTGGCCCGTTCGTTACTTGGTCACTATCTCGTCCATGATCATCTCGACGGTCAAATCGTCGGAAAAATCGTCGAGACGGAAGCTTATCTCGGCGCCATCGACCGGGCGGCCCACAGTTTCGGCGGCAGACGGACGAATCGGACCGAGGTGATGTTCGGGTTACCTGGACACGTTTACACGTATCAGATGCACACGCATACGCTCTTGAACGTCGTGAGCGGTCCGGTCGGCACGCCGGAAGCCGTCCTCATTCGGGCCATCGAGCCGATTGAAGGACAGGGCATCATTGAGGCGAATCGTCCCGGCATTAAGCGATTCGACCAGACGAACGGACCCGGAAAACTGACGAAAGCGCTTGGCATCACGATGGACCTATACGGACATTCGCTCCAACATGAGCCACTTTATATCGTTGAAGGGAGTGCCATCCCGGAAATCGAGGCCGGTCCGCGCGTAGGGATTCCGAATACGGGCGAAGCACGCGATTACCCGTACCGCTTCTTCGAACGAGCCAATCCGTACGTCTCGAAGTTTCGTTGAATGTTTATGGGCCGGTTAGGTGTGGAACACTCCTTATGTGCATAAAAATAATGAGGGAGTGTTTTCAATATGGCAAAAGTAGCAACGCTAATCACAGATATGTTTGAAGACGTAGAGTTCACGGGTCCACGCGACGCATTGGTGGAAGCGGGGCACGAAGTTGTCACGATTGAAAAGAAAGCCGGTAACACGGTTGAAGGCAAACAAGGCGAGTCGAAAGTCACGATCGACAAAGCAATCGATGACGTGTCGCCGGAAGACTTCGACGCGTTGCTGTTACCAGGTGGGTTCTCACCCGACTTGTTACGCGAAGACGAGCGGTTCGTTCAATTCGCGAAAGCGTTCATGGACGCGAAGAAACCTGTGTTCGCTATCTGTCACGGCCCACAACTGTTGATTACGGCGAAGACGCTCGAAGGCCGCGATGCAACCGGTTATAAGTCGATTAAAGTCGACATGGAGTATGCCGGTGCGAAGTATGCGGACAAAGAAGTCGTCGTCTGCCAAGAACAGCTGGTGACAAGCCGTCAACCGGACGACATCCCGGCGTTCAATCGCGAAATCCTTAATCTGCTCAAATAATCGTCTGGCCACGGAATTTCCCGTGGCTTTTTTTGTGCAATCGGGAATAGGTGAATAAGGAGGAGATTTAGATGAAACGAGCACGTTCACCTAGCTAAGTCGGTCGAAACGTTACGTTGCTTGGATGGATGCGTTGGTTCGAGGCGCTCGTCCCGGCCTACACGATTGAGCGTCTGTTTTGGGAGTCGCGGACGATCACGATGCAAGAAGTCGTCTATCTCGAAATGCTCTATGCCGTCCTCGTCGTCATCCTCGAAGTGCCGACCGGGGTGTTAGCCGATCGCTTGGAACGCCGACGTCTGTTGCAAATCGGGACTGCACTCGAGTGGGGTTCCTTTGTCGTGTTACTTGTGTCCTTTTCGTTCGGCGGTTTCGCCTTAGCCATCGCCTTGTCAGGCATTGGGGCGGCGCTCCGGAGCGGGGCGGAGAATGCACTTCTCTATGAGACGCTTGAACAGGATGGGAAGACGGAGGCGTTCGAGCGCTGGGTCGGCCGGTTGAATGTCATCGGAATCGTTGCAGCCGTTCTCGCGGCGATCAGCGGCGCCTTGCTGGCCACACGCTTCCCGTTTGAACTGAACTATGTGCTGTCGATTGTCAGTTTGTTTATCGCGACAGCATGTAGCCTCGGCCTTGTCGAGCCGAGACGAGTCGTGACAGAGGAACGAATGACATGGGCGGATATCGGGGCAGGTTTTCGCTTCTTGTGGCACGACCACCAGCTACTTGCCTTGTCGTCGGTGTTCATCGTGACAATCGGTGCGTTCAACTTCATCGATGAGTTTTGGCAGTTGTACGCCCGTGACGTCGAAGTTCCCATCTATTGGTTCGGAATGATTTCGACTGTCCTGTTGCTCATTCAAATACCAGGGCAACTGCTCGCCCCGGTCCTGTTACACATCACGACGGTCGATCGTTGGTTGCACGGAATCGGTTGGGGCATCGGTCTCGGTTTTGTCATTCTCGGCTTTTTCCCAGGACAAGTCGGACTCGTCTGGATGGCAGGCATGGCGTTTCTTATCGGCATCGTCGAACCGCTCTATCTAGGGGCATTGCATCACCGTGTCCCGTCTGTCATCCGGGCGACGACCGAGTCATCCGTCTCGATGTTGCTGCACGTTAGTATCATCCTCATCGGACTAGTGTTTGTGATCGGGGCCGGTATGACGCTCTTCGTTGCCTTTTTATGGATTGGGATCGTCGTTTGTATGCATCAATTGCTCATCATATTCGTTACTTGGAAAAAGGATGCTTAAGCGAGCATCCTTTTTTTTACGCCTCAAGACCGAGGCGGGCGGAGAAGCAACCGTGTATGATAAGAAACAATACTGGAGTAGGAGACAGACGATGGAATGGTATGAGTTACTGATTGGATTTTTGTTAGGGGTCGTCGAAGGGATGACAGAGTTCGCCCCGGTCTCGTCGACGGGGCACATGATTCTTGTGGACGACCTATGGCTCAATTCGAGCAGCTTCCTCGGTCAAGAGGTCGCGAACACGTTTAAAATCGTGATTCAGCTCGGTTCGATTTTAGCGGTCATCGTCGTGTTTCGAAGTCGGTTCAAGGAGTTACTGAACCCGAAAGAATTGCTAGCGATTCGTAACAGCGGGCCGACGAACAAATTGAATGTGTTACATATTTTGATTGGGCTGCTCCCGGCCGCTGTGCTCGGGTTGATGTTCGAGGATTACATCGACACACACTTGTTTTCAATCAAGACGGTCTTAATCGGGCTCGTCATCGGCGCGTTCTTCATGATTGCCGCCGATTTGTCAGGCGTGAAGCGTCAGACGACAGCAACGCTCGATGAGATTTCGTATAAGCAGGCGCTCGGTGTCGGCTTGATTCAATGTTTCTCGCTCTGGCCGGGCTTTTCACGCTCAGGGTCGACCATATCGGGCGGTGTCCTCTTAGGGATGAGTCACCGGGCCGCGGCGGACTTCACGTTCATCATGGCCGTACCGATTATGTTCGGTGCTAGTGCGCTCTCGCTCTACAGCAAATGGGAGTACTTCACGATGGCGACCCTCCCGGTCTTCGTCGTCGGATTCATTAGCGCGTTCTTATTCGCGCTGTTGTCAATCAAGTTCTTCTTGAAGTTGATCAATAAAGTCAAATTGACGCCGTTCGCGATATATCGCATCGTGTTGGCGGTTGTCATTTACTTCTTGTACTTCTAAGAAAAAAAGCGCATGTCAGCACATGCGCTTTGAAACCAATGATCCATCAAGTTCGTATAACCAAGTAGAGGTGAGAACATGGAACATATCGTTGTCGTATTGGGAACGTTGATCGGCCTCGGGGCTGTCGGTGCACTCTTGTACATGACACGTCTCGCTTACGAATCATGAGAACGGATAGTGATAGAAACGCTCACGTTGGAGTAACTCCATGACGTGGGCGTTTTCTGCGTTGTCGATGGCCCGCAGCAATCCTTCCGTCTGAGAGCGGTGGGCGAGCAACGCCTCGCGTTTCGCGGCACTCTCGTCGCCGACTTCGATGAGGACGTGCGGCTTTCCGAGTTCCGCTTCGGTGCGATGGTCAAAGGCGACGCCTAAAAACTCTGGACGACTCGCTTCATCCATCTCTTGGAGCGCTCGAACGACCGCTCGTGCTGTCGCCTCATGGTCGGGATGGACGGCGTAGCCCGGGTAGAAGGAAATGACGCGGGCCGGTTTCACTTCTTCGATTAACGCGCTGAACCGTCCAGCGAGTTCCGCTTCGTCTTCGAACTCGACGGTCTTATCACGGAGTCCCCACATGCGGAGGTCGTCGATGCCCATGACGGCACATGCTTCCTCGAGCTCATGCTTGCGAATCTTCGGCAACTCTTCCCGTGTTGTGAAAATCGGCGAGCCCATATTGCGGCCCATCTCACCGAGCGTCAGACAGACGTACGTGACCGGGAAGCCGTTCTTATGGTGTTGGATGATCGTCCCGGCCGAGCTGAACGCTTCATCATCAGGATGCGGAAAAATAACGAGTAACGGTCCATTCATTGGCTTTCCACCTCCGAGGCTCCTTGTGGGAGCGGTTTGATATCTAAGTGTAAGGCGCAGGCGAGGCGACCGAGCCGGTCATGACCGGCGAGCAGGAGCTGGTCCCCATGCTGTTCGTAATCGGTCAATCCTTCGACGTAAAGCCAACCGTGATCGAGCTTCAAGCCGACCCGATATGGACCGTTGCCTTTGATTTGGCCGATGCTGTATTCGATGACGACGTTCCGGATGAACATGCCGGCGTTATGAAAGTCAGGGTCGTTATGCGTCGCATACGCCCCGTTCGTCGTCTCGACGTGAACATAGAGCGGCATGGATACATGCGCGTCCAAGTATGTCTGGATGGTTGTAGGTTGAATCGATTTCACGCGGTTCCCTCCAATGGAAACGATGACCCGAGACATACGTCCCGGGCCACCCGTTAAGATTGTGTTGCTAGTTTTTTACGGTAACCGGTATGGTTCGTCGGGCCAACGTATTGGTTGAGGCGGAACGAGTGACGGACCGCTTCAGTGATAAACTCTTTTCCGATTTGGATAGCCTCGTCGACCGAGTGACCGTTCGCGAGTGAGGCCGCGATCGCTGACGAGAACGTGCAGCCGCCGCCATGTGTGAAGGCAGGCTCGATTTTCTCGCTCTCAAGGAGACGATACTCGTTACCGTCGTAAAGCACGTCGAATGCTGTATCAAACCCGAGCTTGCCGCCGACTTTGACGATGACAATCTCAGCGCCGAGCTCATGGATCAAACGAGCAGCTTCTTTGATTTCATCCATCGTCGAAGGTGTTTTATCGAGACCTGCAAGCATGCGCGCCTCGAACAAGTTCGGTGTGATGATTTTAGCGACCGGTACGAGGTGCTTGCGCATCGCGACCGCGACGTCCGGGTTGAGAATCTCGTCTGCACCTTTACAAGCCATGACCGGGTCAACGACCGCGTTCTGGATGCCGTATTCTTTAATTTTACGAGCGGCGAGTTCGATGATTTCTGGCGTCGGGAGCATGCCTGTCTTGACGGCATCGACACCGATTCCGGCGAGGACCGTATCGATTTGTTTCTCAATCAACGTCGTGTCGATCGGGAATACTTCGTGGTGCCATGCGTTATGCGGGTCTTGAGCCACGATGACCGTGAGTGCGGTCATCCCGTAAACACCGAGCTCTTCCATCGTCTTCAAATCAGCCTGGATGCCTGCACCGCCGCTCGTATCCGAGCCAGCGATCGTTAACGCTTTTTTCATTGTCATAGTCGTTCAATCCCCTTTGTCTGTTTGGATAGTTTCACTATAACGACTTTTTGACGCTACGACAAATTCCGAGGTCGTTTTCGCGCCGGAATAAGTTTCGAAAATTGATGGCAGGATTTCAATCATATTTGGGGAATAGTAATGAATAGGGTGTAGACCACTTTCAATTGGCTAGGAGGAAAACCGCATGTTAGTGCATAGCTTATGCATTCCGAAGAAAGATGTCGTCACAATCAGTGAAAAGGCGACATTACGCGAGGCGCTCGATACGCTCGAAAAGACAGGCTACCGCTGTGTCCCTGTGCTCGATGAGACGGGAACGTTTTTCCGCGGTAATATCTATAAAATGCATATTTATCGCCACGGGATGAGTGGGGCGAGCCTAGATGACAACGTCATGGAGCTCATCAAGAACACGCAAAAGTACGTCCATGAATCGGACGGTTTCTTCAAAGTGTTCTTCTCGATCAAAGAATTACCGTATATCGCGGTCTTAAAAGATGAGAGCAACGAATTCTACGGGATTTTGCCGCACGGGAAGATGCTCGGCATGCTCGAAGAGGCATGGAGTCGTGACACGGGGAGTTATGTCGTCACAATCGCACTCAGTGAGCAAGCGGGGGCGCTTGAGAAGATTACGAAAATCATCAGCAAATACTCATCGATTGCCAGTCTCATGACGCTCGATGCCAAGAGTAAAGTCTTGCGCCGGGTATTGATCACGTTGCCGCCTGATTGCGACGAGCCGAAGAAAGACAAAATCGTCGCGAAACTCGAACAAAAAGGGTTCCGCGTCGTCGAAGTCGAGAATTTAAATAACTGACGAAAGGCCTTCCTCGATGCGAGGAAGGCCTTATTCAATCCAATCGTTTTTCCATCCGGATATCCGGCCAAAATTGACCGTCCCAGTACGTGAACGCCTCGATACGGGCAATCTCCGTGTAGCCGACCTTTCGATAAAGGTGATGAGCCGCTTCATTGAACCCAAACACACCGAGCTCGATGCGAGGCACATTTTGTGCACGCAATCGTTCTTCTAACAGGGTCAGGGCCGTTGTACCGACACCTCTCCCGCGACCGGTCGGCTCTCCAATCACGAGTCCGAGCCAGGCGCTTCCGCGTTCGTTGTCGTACAGATGCGGGGCATCATAGATGATATTCACCTCACCGACGAGCACGTCATCTGCGTAGATGAGGAAGATATCATGGGTCCGGAGGCGGTCCGTCAAGTCTTCGACCGTCATGTGATGTTCGGCGGCGAGTTCTTCCTCCGAGCGGACGGGACGAATCAAATGGACGATTGTCGGGTCGTTGTTCCAACGATTGAACGTTGCGACGATGGCGTTCGACGCTTCCTGTAAAGGGACGAGCGAGATGGTCATCCTTTCCCCTCCTTTCCGTGACGTTCTTTCGCGTTTAAGGGGGAAAATCCTTGTTTCACTCGACCGGCTTCAAAACGTTCAAATGACTCGGGAGTACTTCAAACGTGAGCGGCAGCTGCCCACCCGTGTCGCCGTCGGCATTGACGGGAAGCGATTCTGGTGAGTCGACATGCACGCGTTTCGTCGTGAACGACGTGACGCTGTCCGTTTCTTTCAACTTGCCGGTGAAGAGGGCCGGTGCGAGTTGGACCGCGTCTTTGAAGCCGAGGTTTTCAAATAAGTAGACATGAAGCAAGCCATCGTTCAACTCAGCGTCCGGTTCAAAGTTCTCAAACCCGCCGACCGAGTTCGTGAGGGCGATGACGACCAAATAAGCGTCTCCGTCGAACGTGTGCTCATCGGCTTGGACCGACAGCGCATACGGACTATGTTCGCGGAACGCTTTGATGCCTTCGATCAAGTAGGCGAACGGGCCCCATTTCGTTTTCTCCTCGACACTGACCTCGTCGACGGCCTCGGCGATGAGCCCGATGGCGATGACGTTCATGAAGTAGCCGTTCTCGTATTTGCCGATATCCATCGGTGTCGGTTGCGCCGTCTTGAGCGCCTCGATGGCATCTGCGGGATCGCTCGGGACGCCGAGCGCGCGGGCGAGGTCGTTGACGGTACCGAGCGGGATGATGCCGAAATCAGGACGATGGTCGGCTTCGGCGAGACCGGTGACGGCCTCGTTCAACGTCCCGTCGCCACCCATCGCGATGACGGCTTTATATTGTTTCGATGCCGCTTCTTTTGCGAAATGGGTGGCATCGTCAGCTTTCTCCGTGAACCGGACATCGACGTTACCGTAACGCTCACGTAAGACTTCCTCCGCTGCCGCGGCGTGTTCTTTCCCTAACTCTTTCCCAGACGATGGGTTGACGATTAACATGACTGTATCCATCAAAGCACATTCTCCTTTTCACACTCAGATATTGTCATCTATTCCCGTCATATGCCCAGACTAGTCATAAAAAAAACAACACAGATGTGTTGTTCAGTAGTGCCGGAACGCCGACATATCGAGATGGCTCGCATCCGATTCGTCGACGGCGAGTTCAATCTTCAAATGCTCATGGAACGGTGAGTCAAACGCGCCCATGCAGGCGACCGGTTCATGGTCCGGGACGGGGGACTTGCGTTTCGTTTTGACGAACAAATAGTCCTCACGCGCCAACGTCAACAAAAAGCGCTCGACCGCATGGGGTTCGCGCGTGACGTTCGGCCATGGTAAGTGGTTGAACAATAAAAAGACCGCGCCTTCTTTTTCGAGCGCATAGTCTGGGGCGATCCCTTCCCGGTTCAACAACTCGATGACCGTACTCAAATAGGCTTGTTTAATCGTCAATGAAATCTCGTAATACTCACGCATACCGTCCACCCTTTCTAAAAATCGCAATAATTCCATTCTATACGTTTCAGACAGGGGCGACAATGAAGAAGTTTCTTGACGAAGCGTTTTTCCCACCGTATACTGCTCATGTCCTGCTATACTAAAGGTAAATGATGAACGAATTGAGGTGAAACCGACATGATTGAATCACTCGAATTGAAGGCGTGGATCGTTTTAGCGCGGGCGATGGACGCGATCAGTGACCGTGTAAAGGACGATTTAAGACGCCACCAATTGAATTCAACAGAGTTCGGTGTTTTATCCGTATTGTATAAACGAGGGGATACCCCGCTCCAGCAAATCGGAGATCAAATTTTGATTACGAGCGGCAGTGTCACATACGTGATCGATAAGCTTGAAAAACGTGGCTTGATTGAACGTGTGGCTTGTCCATCTGACCGACGCGTTACGTATGCTTCGTTGACCGAAGAAGGCAAGCGTTTGATGGACGTCGTCTATCCCGAGCATATCGAAATCTTTAAAGACATTTACGGTCCACTTAGTGAAGAGGAGACGGAAATGCTGATCGACCTATTAAAACGGGTCGGTTATAACGCGGCAGGCAAATGACGCCTGCCTGTTTTTTTCGACTCATTTATCTTGAAGTTAAAATAATTGACTGCGAGATATACAGATGATATAGTTCAAACTGTTGTTACAAATAGAGATTACTTTTATGGAGGAACCCATTATGAAAAAGGTATTATACGTATCTGCTAACCCGAAACCGACAGAATTGTCATACAGCAAACAAGTCGCTGAAACATTCATGACGACACTCACGAACGAGAATGCGTCACTCGAAGTTGAAGCGATTGAACTTTACGATGTCGATGTCCAAGAAATCGATGGCGACGTCCTCAGCGCATGGGGCAAATTCGCATCAGGCGAAGCACTCACAGACGTCGAAGCGGCTAAAGTCGCAACAATGAACGGTATGCTCGAGAAGTTCATGGAAGCTGACATGTATGTGTTCGCGACGCCAATGTGGAACTTCTTCTTCCCAGCACGCATGAAAATGTTCCTCGACAGCGTCTTGACGGCTGGTAAAACATTCCGTTACACAGAGCAAGGTCCAGTCGGTCTTCTCGAGAACAAACAAGCGATCCACATCCAAGGTACGGGTGGCATCTACACGGGTACGGACCTCAACTTCGCAGACGCTTACCTCCGTCAAGCGCTCGCATTTGTCGGCGTGACAGAAGTGACGACACTTCCAGTTGAAGGAATGAACCAATACCCAGACAAAATCGAAGAAATCGTTGCTGACGCAAAAGCGAAAGCCGAAGCACTTGCGAAAGAAGTCGCAGGCGCAGTCACAGTATAATTATCAAGGCGAGTCCAATCGGGCTCGTCTTTTTGTGTGCCATCAATTCGGGTATGATAAGACGGAAAGGGGAGAAACACATGGGAGAACAGTTATCAAATCGCCTGCTTGGGGATTGGAGCGACATCATCGCATCCGAGATGGCCGAGCCTTATTTTACTAACTTGAAAGCGTTCGTCGATGAAGCGTACGAGACATCGACCGTCTATCCGGAGCGAGAAGATATTTGGAACGCGTTCGTCTATACGAAGTTCAAGGACGTCAAATGTGTCATCCTCGGGCAAGATCCCTATCACGGACCGAACCAAGCGCATGGACTCAGTTTCTCGGTCCAAGACGGCGTCCGCCTTCCACCGTCACTCCGTAATATCTTTAAAGAATTGCAGGACGATATCGGCTGTAAGGTCCCGACCAGCGGCAATTTGGAGAAATGGGCCCGACAAGGCGTGCTATTGCTCAACACCGCACTCACGGTCGAGGCAGGCAAGGCCGGGTCTCACCGCGGGAAGGGCTGGGAACAGTTCACCGACTCCATCATCGAGCGACTTGGGCAGCGTGAAGAGCCGATCGTGTTCGTCTTATGGGGGAACGACGCGAAGAAGAAACAGAAATGGATTGGCCCGCAACATGCCGTCTTGACGTCGGTCCATCCGAGCCCGCTCTCGTCCCATCGCGGCTTTTTCGGATCGAAGCCGTTCTCGCAAGTGAACGCGAAGTTGAGTGAGTGGGGACAACCTGAAATTGATTGGTGTTTGTGACAGTCTGCAGATGCGGACTGTTTTTTTGTTGACGACATTCAAACGGTCTGTTATCGTTACTACCAACAAGATACTTTAGCGCTTAAAAGCACATGTGCATAGAAGCATAACTGTATAACAGTATAAAAGCGATGACCGAACCGAAGTAGAGACATCTTCCCTGGCCCAGAGAGCGTGTGGTGCTGTGAACACGCCCAAAGGATGAATCGAATTACAGTTCGCGAGCTCTCACTTGTTGAGCGGTCCCCCGTTATCGGAATAGAGTGACTAGACATCGTCTAGTAATCAGGGTGGTACCGCGGCATCGTCGTCCCTATCGAGTGAATCGATAGGGACTTTTTTACGTTCAGTCAATCAAAGGAGGAAACATCATGCTCACACAAATCATTCCACGCCATTTGGCCCCACATATTTCGCCACAGTTCTACGACGAGTACACGCCGACGGATCATGCTGTCTGGCGCTTCGTCTTGCGACTGAACTTGCACACGCTTGAAGGGAAGGCACACCCGTTCTACATCAAAGGGTTGAAAAAGACGGGCATGGGGCCAGAGCGTCTCCCTGACGTTGAAAAGATGACCGAAGAGATGCGAGCGGCCGGTTGGTCGACGGTCGCGGTCGATGGACTCATCCCAGGCGTCGCTTTCTTTGACTTCCAAGGCAACGGCATGTTGCCGGTCGCGACCGATATTCGTAAAGTCGAGAATATTTTGTACAGTCCGGCACCAGATATCATCCACGAGGCGGCTGGTCATGCACCGATGTTGATGGATCCGGAGTTCTCCCAAATCGTGAAGCGGTTCGGACAGCTTGGAGCGAAAGCGTTCATGAATCGTGAAGAACACGCCTCGTTTGCAGCACTGAAACGATTGACCGTCGTGAAGGAGAATGCGAACTCGACGGACGAGGACATCGCGGCAGCCGAAGCGGCGGTTCATGCGGCCAAAGCCCAAGTAACCGGCTTCTCTGAAGCGCAACAAGTCGCCCGCATCTTTTGGTGGACGGTCGAGTTCGGTCTCATCGGTGAGGTGGACAACCCGCTCATCTACGGGGCAGGACTGTTATCATCGGTCGGGGAGAGCCGTCATTGTTTGACTGACGCCGTCACGAAACATCCGTTCAATTTAGAGCACGCACTCGAAACGAAACAGGACGTGACGAATATGCAACGCGAGTTGTTCGTCATCCCGGACTTTGAAGCGTTGAAGGACGCGCTAGACGAACTCGAGTCACGGATGGCGGTCAACCAAGGTGGAATCGCCTCGCTCGAGAAAGCGCTCGCGTCGGGCAGTCAATCGACCGTCCGGCTTGAAGACGGGACGGACCGCGTCGGTGTGATTCGTCACGTGACACGCTCCGGAGCCCATGCGCTCGTCCAGTGGGACGACTGTGTGAACGTCAATCACGGTCAATTGACGAACTTACAGAACCACGGCGTACTCGTTCTCGACGGACCGCTTCAAGACGTATTGGCGACGGCAGGGATTCGACTGGACGGACGCCTCGTCAGCGAGACGACGGAAGCGTTACAGTTCGAAGACGTCATCGTCACGATTGAAGACCGACAAATCCATCTCACGACACTTGAAGTGAGACAAGACACGCTCCCATCGATCTTCCCAGGCACCGAGATTGAAGAACTCGTCATCTTGGAGAAGCCGGTCCAGATCGAACGTGACGCCCGTGTTTGGACGAACGATGACCCGATGTTCAATCGAATTCGCAATATGCGGGAGCAAGGCGAGTCGATTGATGAGCTCGTGCCGACGATTCTTGCCGATCATCCCGATGCTTGGTTGCTCCACATCGAATGTTTGGAGCTCGTCGAGTCCGATGCGCTTCGACAGGCGTTGACGGAACGGTTGCACGCGTTACGTGAGACGTCACCGTCGCGGCATGAGTTGATTGGCCGCGCGCTCGCATTGCTCAACTGACAAAAATAATCCCCGCCCAATGATGGGCGGGGATTATTTGTTAACGCGTCGTTTCACGCAAGAACGTGATTAAACGGCGATACGTGGCACTGGCGGCTGGTTTATCCATCTCAAAATGGTAGTCGTGGCCGAGTGTGTGCTCGTTTCGGTCGTAAAAGACGCTCGTGACGTCCGCACGACCTGAGAGGATCGTCGCAAATTCTTTCGCTTGCGTTTCGAACGAACCGGTGTTGCCATCGGTGATAAACGTCGGAACGAACGTGGCCGGGATATTGACGAGCGGCGACGCTTCCGCGACGACCGGCAAGTCTTCCCAATTGTACGTTCCGAAGTAAGCCCAACCGATCCGTTTGAACAAGAAGCGGTTGACCGCCTTCGATGACTCGATGATGCTTCGTTTCAAGTCATAAGGACCTGACATGAGAATCGTGCCGAGGATCGACGTTTTCGGAACGACTTGATTCACTTCGGCCGATGGTGCGTAGTCGTCGTTCAATTGGATTCCGACGAATTGGGCCACAAGTTGGGCCCCGTTCGAATCGCCCGCAAAGAAGACGCGGTCGAGATCGAGCCGGAAGCGGTCATTGTTTTCAGCGATATACGTGTATGCCTCTTCAAGTTGTTGGAGCGGGACGGGGTACGTGACGTCTGGAGCGAGCGCATAATTGACGCTGACGACGTTGTAGCCGTTGCTTGCGATTGACGTCGCATACTTGAAGACGTCGGCCTTATCGCCACCGACGAATGAACCGCCGTGCACCCAAAAGATGGTTGGGACGATCTGCTTCTCACCTTCGTAGCGAATCAAGTCGAACGTTCCGTTCTCGTAAGCCGAATGGTAGTCGATGTCTTTACGGACCGACGTTTTTTGTACGACTTCCTCGAACCCTTTAATGGCCACTTCGTTCCCGCCGGCAAATGAGGTTTTGACGAGGCGTGAGGTCGGTTTCGGGGACAAGAATACATAGGCGGCACCGGCGACAGCCGTGCCGACGAGTCCGAGTCCCGCCCGTTTCAATCCTTTATTCATCGTAATTCCTCCTTGAATTCAACCTGAGTTGTCCGTTTATCGATCGACGAGGACAGTTCCCATGAACGTTTCGATAACGTGCGCGATCCCGTCTTCATTGTTTGATTTCGTGATGAAGTCGGCTTTGCCTTTGACCGTTGTGTTGGCGTTGCCCATTGCGACCCCAAGCCCGGCCCATTCAATCATCGTCAAGTCGTTGTTCCCGTCTCCGCAAGCGATGACGTGGGCTTGCTCGATGCCGACGTGCTCCGCTAAGAAGGCGAGGCTCGTCCCTTTCGTCACACCCGCTTCTGTGAACTCAAGGAAAAACGGTTTTGAACGCGCGACGGCGAGTTTGCCTTCGAGTTCGACTTGGAGTTTCGTTTCGATTGGAGCAAGCGTGTCGCCGTCACCGAGCATGAGACACTTGACGACAGGCGTCGTGACCGCTTCTTTGAAGTCATCGACATGGATGACCGGCATCCCTGTCAATTCACCTTCGATATCGGTATACGGGTTCGGTTGATCGGTTACGATTTCGTTACCGATGTACGTATGAATCGCGATTTCTTCCCGGACACTGATATCATGGAGATGGGCGACCGTCTCTGGAAGCAATGTACTTGAGAAGATTTCTTCATTTGTCTCACAGTTGATGATTGAGGCACCGTTAAATGAGAGAATATAGCTACCGTATTTGGCGAGCTCGAGCTCTCGGGCTGCGTCCCACATCGCGTACGTCGGACGTCCGCTCGCGAGCACGACTTTATGTCCGCGTTCTTGTACATCCAGCAAGGCAGCTTTCGTTTTGGCGGAAATCGTGTGATCGCTCGTGAGGAGCGTATCGTCCATATCTAAAACAATCATCTTGTAACTCATAATGGTAAGGAGTCCTCCTTCAGAATCTAATGACTCCATCCTAATACGATTTGAGGTCAATTGACAACCTTGTCGCAAAAACGTAACTATTAAGAAGTAGTGAATTTCAGAAGAGGTGGAATGATGAATCGAATATTAGTAGCCGAAGATGAGCATGCGATTCGCAGCTTTATCATCGTTAATTTAAAGCGGGCCGGATTCGACGTCTTTGAGGCGACGAACGGACGCGAGGCGGTCACGGCGTTTGATCGTGAACCGTTCGATGTCGTGTTATTGGATGTGATGATGCCAGAGATGGACGGTTTTGAGGCATGTGCGGCCATCCGTGATTTAGATGAGAATGTCGGTATTATCATGCTGACGGCGCGCACACTCGAAGAAGATAAAATCGAAGGACTCGGCCGAGGGGCGGACGACTACATCGCCAAGCCGTTCAGTCCCGGCGAACTCGTGGCGCGGATTCAAGCACTCCTCCGACGTGTCGAGAAAGTGAAACGAAAAGAGAAGAAGCGATTGAAGTCCGGACCGTTCGCCATCGACTTGGCAGCGAAGCAAGTGACGAAGTATGGGCAGTCGATTGATTTGACCCCGACCGAATACGATTTGATTTGTCACCTCGTCCAAAACGAGGAAGTCGTCTTATCACGTGATGCGCTGTTAGATGCCGTTTGGGGCATCAATTACTTCGGGGACAGAAAGACGGTCGACGTCAACATCCGTCGTCTCCGTCAAAAAATTGAAGATGATCCGAGCCACCCAGCTTATATCGAGACACTGTGGGGGCACGGGTACAAATGGCGGAGACATGACGGATGAAGCAACAGCTCGTCATTCGGATTATGCTCGTCATGACGTTCGTGCTCGTCTTGCTCGTGAGCGTCTTGTCGTACGGAACGTACCGCTACTACTATGAATATGAATCAGAGGCCTTACTTAGCCATGCGACGACGAGTGCCTATCTCTATCCCCAGGCGCAGGTCGGTTTTGAAACACCGAGCGCGTTCTCGGTTCTCGTCCGGACGTTCGGGTATCCAGGCACCGATTTGACGATTGTCGACCGGACCGGTCAAATCATTAAAACGACGGGACAGCGGGCGCAGCAGGCGGCCTTCACATCGGAACAACTGCAAGACCTCGCCCGCGGTGAGTCCGTCGTCCAAGATTACGATGCGGAAGGGAACCACTATTTGTCGGTGACGAGTCCCATCATCACGGACGGCACGAGTGAATTCGCCATCAGCTTCACGCGACCGCTCGCCGAGCTCGATACGTTGATTCGCGAGATTTGGATGGCTGTCGTCATGATTGGTGTCTTGATTTGGCTGGTCGCGCTCTATGCCGTCATTCGGATTGCAGACCGCTTCGTCCGACCGATTCGAGACATCATTGAGACGGCCGATGAGATGGCGCAAGGTGATTTTGACGTCGAAGTCTATTCCAATGAAAAACATGAGCTCGGGGCACTGGCCCGGACGCTGACGTATTTAGGAGCGAAAGTGCAGCAGCATCAGTCGACGCGAAATGAATTTCTATCAAACGTGTCGCACGAGTTGCGGACGCCGCTCACTTCGATCAAAGGGTGGACCGAGACGATTCGCGGCGGGGACGAGAAAGTGTCGGAGGAGACCGAGCTCGGTTTGAGCATCATCCATTCGGAGACGGAGCGGATGATTGGGCTCGTCGAGCAGTTGCTCGATTACACGAAAATTGAAGAGAGCCGGCTCGTCTTGTATCGGCAAGAACTCGACCTCGTATCGCTGTTACGGAAAGTGACGATTCAGTTGAAACAGTCGCTCGAGGATAAACAGATCACCCTCATCGAACGGTACCCCCAAAAATCGATTGGACTGTTTGATGAGAACCGGTTGAAACAAGTATTTTTAAACTTACTCGAGAACGCCATTCGCTTCTCACCCGAAGGTGGGACGTTGACCGTACGGTTCGTGCAATCCGAGCGGGTCGCGTTCATCTCGATTATTGACGAGGGGCCTGGTATCTCACGGGATCACCTGCAACGCATCACGGAAATGTTCTATCAGGCGCAAGTGACGAAAGGCAGCAGTGGTCTTGGTCTCGCGATTGCGAAGGAGTTGATCGAGGCGCACGAAGGAAAGCTCGTCATTGAAAGTGAGGTCGGTCATGGGACGACGGTGACTGTTTTGTTGCCGCTCGATCCGAGCGAACTGCATTAAAAGGGTTAAACCTTCCGAATTCAGGATACATGTAATTGTATGTAGAATGAGGGAGGTTTTTTTCGTGGCAACGAAATCATTGAAGCCATTGTCAGGTAGTCCGAACGCTGTCTCGACCGAAACAGAAATTGAGGCGCTACGCATGGAGCCGCTCCCATACGGGCAAGACCGCGCTGAGAGCATCGAGACAATGAAGATGGTGATGGGGCAACTGCCTCGGACCGAGCTCGTCAAGGAGACGGATGACACGCTCCATTATGTCGTCACGTCGAAAATGATGCGCTTTAAGGATGACGTTGAATTCCGATTCGACGATGAGACAAGACAGATTGAATTCCGCTCGGCATCACGACTCGGTCACTCTGACTTTGGGGTGAACCGGAAACGGATGCAGGATGTGAGTGAACGCTATCGGAGGTTGATGAGATGAAGGATTATCAGTTGATTGTGATTGGTGGTGGCGCGGCCGGGATGACGGTCGCGGCTGGTGCCGCAAACTTAGGCGCAAAGGTCGCCTTGGTCGAGAAGAAAAAACACCTTGGTGGAGACTGTCTTCACGTCGGGTGTGTCCCGTCGAAAGCGCTGATTGCCGCTTCGAAAGAAGCGAGTAGCATGATGCAGGCGGCGCGTGTGCTCGGAGCTGAGTTTGATGGCCGCGACCATTACCAGACGACGAAGGCGCGTGTCGATCGTGCCCGCGCCATTATCCAAGATCATGACGGAACGGAGCGTTTCGAAAAACTTGGTGTCGATGTGTATATCGGCGAGGCATCATTCCAAAGCCCGTACGAGCTTAAAGTCGGAGACGATTTGTTGATTGGGAAAAAGTTTGTCATCGCGACCGGATCGAAACCGACCGTACCGCCGATTGATGGATTGGACAGTGTGCCGTACTTAACGAACGAACAAGTTTTTGAAGAAGAAACGCTGCCAGAAAGTATCATCGTCATCGGCGCCGGCACGGTCGGGCTTGAACTTGCCCAATCGTTCGCTCGTCTTGGAAGCCAAGTGACCGTGCTTGAGGCACAGGACACGTTCTTACCGAAAGAAGATGAGTCTGTCAGCAAATTGCTCCGCTCCCAGCTCGAGATGGCGATGCGTCTGAAAATCGGGGTGAAGGTGAAGCAGATTGCGGAAGAGGACGGACGTATTCACGTCACGACTGAAGTCGATGGCGAGACCGTGACGTATGAGGCTGACAAACTGCTCATGGCGACGGGCCGTAAACCGAGAATTGATGAACTACGGCTCGACCGGGCGCATGTGAACGTGAAAGACGGGTACGTTGATGTCACTTCGACATACCGGACGTCCCAACCCCACATCTTCGCGATCGGTGACACGATCAAGACGTTACCGTTCACGCATGCGGCCGGAGAAGAAGGGAAAGCCGTCGTAGCGAACGCCTTGTTCGGACTATGGAACAAGGTCGACTACACGAAGATGCCGTGGATCACGTTCACGGACCCGGAAGTGTTCCACGTCGGCATGACCGAGGCCGAGGCACGTGAGCGTCACGGCGATGACGTCGAGATTTTTGAAGCGAAACTGTCTGAGGTCGATCGGTTCGTCGCCGACCGTCAAGAGACAGGATTCGTCAAAATCATCACCCGGAAGAACGGTAAGATTATCGGTGGGCACGCGGTCGGAATGACGGCCGGGGATTGGATGCAAATCGTCGTCTATGCGATGCAGCGGGGCGATAAGATCGGTAAACTGTCCCGGATGATCTATCCGTACCCATCGCGTAGCGAAGCGGTCAAGAAGGCGGCCGACTTGTACTGGCGGAAACGTTTGTTCAACAGTCCGCTCACTGAGCTCGCTCGTAAATATTTTGAATGGACGCGGTAACGAAAAAATCCCACTCTCGATCGAGTGGGATTTTTTTATGGCAAAACGATCGTATCAATCATTTTGGGCGATCCTTCTGACAAATCGACGAGTGGTTTAATCAACACTTCGACGCGGCGGTTTTTCGAACGTCCGGCTTCCGTGTCGTTCGTCGCAATCGGTTTGTATTCCCCGTAGCTCGCAAGTGTGAACTGCCCAGGGTTCAAGGCGTCGTTCGTCAACAAGCCGCGCATGAAGGCGGTGGCTCGGGCTGAACTGAGTTCCCAGTTCGACGGGAAGCGGGCCGTGTTGATTGGGATGTTATCCGTATGACCCGATACGACGATTTCACGATTGCCGGCTTGTTCGAGAATACCGCTGATGGAGCGGGCGACTGCTCTAGCATCGCCATCGAGCGTCGCTTCACCCATGCTGAATAGAGCCCGGTCTTGGATCGTCAGGACGAGACCGCTCGAATTGATGGTCGCTTCGATCTCATCCTCGAGTCCATTCTTTTGAATGTATTGATTGACCTCTTCTTTCAACTCATCGAGCTTGGCGAGTTCGTACGTCCGTGGATTCGCCGTCGTGTCCGTTTTGTTCGTGCGGCTAATATCGCTGTTCGAGGCGGTCGAGGCTTGAAACACACTCGTCCCGCCTGAGAACACTTGATTAAAGGACTGGGACATCTTTTCGAGCTTCGTCTGGTCGACGTTACTCGAGGCGAACAAGACGATGAACAAAGCGAGCAGAAGCGTCAGGAGATCGGCATAAGGAATGAGCCAGCCTTCAGGGATATGTTCTTCATGATCATGCTTCTTTTTGCGCTTCATAGTTCGCTCGCTCCTTTGGAGACAAATACACGGCCAACTTATCTTCTAGCGTCTTTGGTGATTCTCCGCCCTGGATGGATAAAATTCCTTCAATCATCATTTCCTTGACGACGACTTCGCTCTTCGAATATTGCTTCAACTTGTTAGCGAATGGGAACCAAAGGACATAGCCACTAAAGATCCCGAACAGTGTCGCGACAAAGGCAGCTGAGATGGCATATCCGAGTTTGTCGATATCCGATAAATCTTTTAATGCGGCGACGAGTCCGATTACGGCCCCGAGGACACCGAGTGTCGGCGCATATGTCCCCGCTTGCGTAAACACGTCGGCGTTCGCCTTATGGCGTATTTCCATGTTCTCGATATCACGAGACATCACTTCGGCGATGTACTCGGACGGTTGGCCATCAATGACCATCATCATGCCTTGCTTCAAGAACGGTTCTTCGACTTGTTCAAGGGCCGTTTCAAGCGATAACAAACCTTCTTTACGCGCTTGCGTCGATAAATCGACGAATTGCGTCAACAGGCCCGATTTACTCGGCAACTCTTGCTTCTTGAATAAAATTTTGAACAGTTGGGGAACCGTCTGTAACTGTTCTTTTGATACGGCGATGCTGACCGCGGCAGCTGTACCGACAAAAATAATGACCAGTGCTGCTGGGTTGATCAGCGGGGCGACCCCTGCGCCTTTCAAAATCATACCGCCGATAAGCGTGAAGAAACCGAGTAAAAGTCCTATTAAAGTGACGACATCCATGTCTATGTTTTCCACCTTTCTAAAGAGATCGGGAGACAAAAAAAGCGAGAGACTTAACTCGTCTCCCGCAAATGCGTTCCCGATGGTTAAGCGCCGTTTTCGTCAATCAGCATTTGAATGCTGATATTTCGTTCTTCACGCTCTATATCGGTTAACACGTCGTATTTTTTTAATAATGCGTACAATTGATTCACAACTTCTTGATCGAGTGACCAATGTAGCAGTTCTTCAAGTTGGAAATAAAGATGGGCGGGCATACATTGTGACTGACGCTCCAACCTTCGCGAGACATCCGTTAGCGAATGATCTACCGTACTAGGGTCCACGGTTTCATTCAACCTCCTCAACATTCTTAAAGTCTATCTCTCATATTACCAAAAAAATCGACAAACAGTTAGCGATACATTTTTCTAGTTGGCAATTTTAAAAGTGAGGAGTAATATGAGCCTTAGAAAACTAGATATGAAGGAGATAGCGAGATGCGACATCGATTGACCGTGCGGGAAATGCGCATAAAACGAATTGAAGCGCTCTACCGGCTCGTGTTTGAAAAGCCGGCCCGTTTTATCGCGACTGGATTTTTACTCGCCATCTTGACTGGTGCGACCCTGCTCTACATGCCGTTTGCACAGACGCAACCCGTGTCGTGGATTGACTGTCTCTTTATCGCCACGTCGGCCGGTACGGTGACCGGGTTGTCGACGATTGATATCGGCTCTTCCTTCAACACGTTCGGCGAGCTCGTCATCGTCGCCTTGATTCAAATCGGAGGTCTCGGCTTCATGACGGTCGCTCTCATGTTACTCAGCGTGCTCGGGAAGAAAATCGGCTTGAAACAGCGGATTCTCCTTCAAGAATCGCTCAACTTGTCGGGGCCTGGCGGCACGGTCCGGCTCGTCCGCAACATCGTCTTCACGACACTGATCGTTCAGTTTCTAGGCATGCTGTTTTTAACGTTCGAACTGTACAGCACCGGTGATTATCGCTTCGGCGAGGCATTGTATTATGGCTTCTTCCATGCGGTATCAGCGTTCAATAACGCGGGGTTTGCCCTTTGGCCAGACAGTTTGATGCAATTTGAACAGAATACGGCCATCGTCATCACGATTGCCGTCCTCTTGATGATTGGAGGGCTCGGCTTCACGACGATTGCGGACGCGACCGAGGTGAAGCGCTGGAAACGGCTCGCGCTGCATTCGAAAATCATGATTGCGTCACTCGCCATCGTCAACGGCATTGCCTGGTTCGCGCTCATGCTGTTTGAATGGGTGTCGACGGAAGGGAGTTTATATGGACGCCCGTTCGGTGAAGCGTTGCACGTTACTTTCTTCCAGGCGGTGACGACACGGACGGCCGGTTTCAACACGGTCGACATCTCGACGATGGCGCCTGTGTCGATCGGTGTCGTCTTGATTCTCATGTACGTCGGTGCAGGGGCCGCTTCCACCGGGTCCGGGATTAAAGTGACGACCGTGGCTGTCATTTTGGCGGATATGTGGGCGTTCATCGTTGGTAAAAAGGAGACGGTCATCTTGGAGCGGACGATTGACGCGTTCCAAATCAAAAAAGCGTATATGGTGGCCATCACCAGTTTCATCTTTATTTTATTGATTACCGCACTGACCATCTTGACGAACGGCCACATTTCGGCGACCGCGCTCCTATTCGAGACGGTCTCGGCGTTCGGCACGGTCGGGTTATCGCTTGGAATCACGGCAGAACTGAACGATGCCGGAAAAAGCTTTATCATGTTCATGATGTTGCTCGGCCGCGTCGGCTCGTTGACGATTCTATTCACGGTCGCGAGACAAATGGACCGGAAGATTCGCTATCCAAAAGAGAAGTTGTTAATCGGATGACACACAAAAAGCCCTGTTCAGGGCTTTTTGTGTGTCTCGTAATAGGCGACGACTTTCGGCAAGTAGTCTTTCAAGTCAGGACAGACGATGTCCGTCCCGCTCAGTGCCCGCAACGTCTGGGTCGTATCGAAATGGACTTGATGTTTGAAATAGGCGAGTAGTTCGCGCGGAACGCCGTAACGTTCCGACAGATGCAGCGCCGAGAATCCGGTCTCCGCGACTGCGTGTGGAATCGTCCCGCGTGGAGGACGACCGAACATCTCTTCATGAATCATCCGGTACACTTCGCGTGCGCCGTGCGGGAACGGGTCCGTCAAATGGAACGTCCGTTTTAAACCGACCGGGGCGTGGGCGAGATAAGCGGTCGCCTCGACGACATAATCATACGGGACGAGGTTCACTTCGATATTCTGTCGTCCAATGTAAGGCAGCGGGGCGGCTTGGCGGAGTTGGTCCATCAGCTTCAAGACGAAGTAGACCCCGTCAAACTTTTTCGTCTCGCCGGTCTCGCTATGGCCGATGACGATGCCGGGACGGATGATGGTCACCGGCATCGAACCGAGCTCCCGCGAGACGATGGCCTCGGCTTCATACTTCGTCGCCTCGTAATGATTTTTAAAGCGGACACGGTGCCATAACTCGTTCTCATAAACGGTTCCTTGACGGCGTCCGGACACATAGGCGGTGCTGAAGTAGACGTATCGTTTCAAGTGCGGGGCCCGTTTCGCGAGCGAGGTGATGTGTTTCGTCCCAAGCAGATTGATGCGATACCCGACATCATAAGGGATGCTCAAGTCGTACGCAGCGGCCAAGTGAAACACGTAATTCACTTCACGTTCGATGACCGAGCGCATGATCGGGTCGAGCACGACTTCAGGCAGCGTGATATCGGCCTCGACGAGCACGAGTTGGTCATCTCGTAACGATGTCGCTTCCAACAGCTCCTGTTTTAAAGCGAGTGCCCCGGAACGTTCGGTCGGGAGGTGGAGCGCGTAAATCGTTCCGATTTGATTCGGCAAGGTTGCGAGGTGCGTGATCATCTTTCCGGCTAAAAAGCCGGGGAAACCGGTGAAAGCGTAATGGTTCATAGTGTCTCCTCCGCTAAGTCCAACGTGAACGTGAATGTCGAGCCGACGCCGACGCTCGACTCGACCTCGATACTACCGCCGTGTGATTCGATGATTTCCTTACAAATTGACAGCCCAAGACCCGTCCCGCCAATTTGACGTGTGTCCGAGTTGTCGACGCGATAAAACTTTTTGAATAACTCTTCGAACGCATGCTCGGGAATCCCGATGCCGAAGTCTTGAATGGAGACGTGGGCTTGGTTACGTTCATGGCGGACCCGTACCTCGACTTCGTGGTGATGAGGCGAGTACTTGATTGCGTTCGAGAGCAGGTTGATGATGACTTGCTCGATGCGGTCTTTGTCGGCGATGAGGTGAAGCGATTCATCGGCGTCATCGAAATGAATCGAGTGATTGCTCGTCTCGCGGAAGCGTTCGACAACATCGCGGACGAGTTCGTTCAAGATAAAGTGGTCTTTTTTATACTCTTGATTGCCGTCTTCCATTCGTTGAATATCGAGAAAATCGTTCAACAGGTCGGTCAGTCGCTTCGCTTCCTTCGCCATCGTCTTTAAGTAGCGCTCACGCTTCTCCGGGTTCAAGTCGCGAGTGAGCATCAATTCGATATATCCCGACAGTGACGAGAGCGGGGTTCTCAGTTCGTGGGACACGGTGCTGACCAATTCGTTCTTGATTTGGTCCATCCGTTCTTCTTCGGTCCGGTTGCGAAACACAAACAAGAACCCACTGTCCATTCCGATTTGGCGTTTCGTATCCATACCAGTCCCATACATCTCGTAATATTGCTCGTCCCGATCATTCGGTTGCGGAATCGAGAAGCGCATTGACACTTCTCGCGCCGATCCGTCGAGCAACAAATCGATTTTTTTCAACATCTCGGTGCGGTCACGCGCGCGGAACGTCGTCAGGAGCGGAATTCGCTCTTGCATCTTGTTCGGGGCGATACCCGGCAAATCGAGCAGACGACGGGCGTGCACGTTCATGAAGAGGACGCT
Source organism: Exiguobacterium sp. s28 (assembly GCF_018618135.1). Taxonomy (NCBI): domain Bacteria; kingdom Bacillati; phylum Bacillota; class Bacilli; order Caryophanales; genus Exiguobacterium; species Exiguobacterium sp. s28. The sequence continues at coordinate 156,668 of NZ_JACSLL010000004.1, forward strand.
GCCGTTCGATTCGGTCAAGACGAACGCTTCATTGGACGCCTGTAAAATCGATTGGATGATATCCCGTTGCCGGGCGATGGCGTTCTTCTCCCGCTCGAGCATGCGCTCGACTTTCTTTCGGTCGCTGATGTCGCGCATGACGGCGACACGAAGCGTCTGGCCTTGGAACGTCACTTCTTTCGGGTACACTTCCATCTCGAGGAACGTCCCGTCCTCACGACGGCCGATGACCTCATACGGTGTCTGGATATGATTGCGAATGCGGCGCAACACATCGGCCCGGTAGCCTTCGGCGATGAACTCAATCGTTTGACGGCCGACCATCTGTTCGGCCGGGATGCGAAAAATCGTTTCGGCCGCCTTGTTCGCGTCTAAGATCGTCCCGCCTTCATGGAATAGCACGGCTTCGATGACTGATTCGGCAAACATGCGATAGCGTTGTTCTTTATGAAGCAATTCGCCTTTCAAGGCGATCTCAGGACTGACATCGAACACGAAAAAGAAAAATCCGATGACGCGTGCCTGCTCATAGACAGGGTGCATGAACAGTTTTCCGACGAAATGGGTCCGGTCTTTTCGTTGGAACTTCCATTCACGGTCGCCTCGGTCTAACGCCACACGCAGCATCTGTTCGAATGACAAGAGCCGCTCCGTCTCGTCTTGATAGTGGGTCCGCTTCTCGCTCAGTTCTCTTGACTCGAACAGACCGAACGGGGTCATTTCATAGAGTACTTCGTGCGGCGCATATCCGAACAGTTCGGTCGCCCCTTTATTGAAGCGATTGATCAACAGATTGGCATCGGTCATGATCATCGCCATATCAAGCTCAGTGTGCATCATGGCTTCGAACGCGTTATGTTGTACCGTCACCCGTGTATCGAGCGGAAGCGGCTCGATTGAGAGGATGTAGACGTCACCATTGGGGATGGCGTGAATCCGGATCGTCGGCATCTCATACGTCCAAGATAGTCCTTGCTCCATCCGTCGTGACAGCTCCATCGTGATCGGTGACTGGTTGACCATATGAAAGATGTTTGATCGCGTTTGTAAGTCTTCAGGGAATTGCTCTAAAAACGGACGGTTTGCTTGGACGATTGTCCCATCCGTCGTGATTAACGCTACACCGTAAGGTAAGGCGTGTAGCAGTTCGCTTTGGAGATGTCCTCGGTTCTCCATTAACGATGATCCCTCCTTCTCTATATCAAACGGGTACATCTTCAATACATTCGACAGCTCCCCCTTTGTTTTCCTGCCTTCAAACGGTAAAGTGAAGATAAGAACACATAGAGAGGGCGATGGACGTGAAAGGAATGGGGCTCAGCTTAATGATTGCCCTCGGGTTATGGTGGTGGGATGCACCGATTTGGAGCATCATCGCTTGCGTGGCAGTCGGCCTGCTTTGGCTCATTTGGCGGATGCGTCTCTCGACGATCCACCGCATCGACCGGATGGACGGCCGAGAATTTGAACTATTCTTAGAGGAAGTGTTCACCGCGCTCGGGTATACCGTGACGGTGACCCCGGCGTCACGTGATTTCGGGGCGGATTTGCTCCTTGAAGCAGAAGATGGATGGTCGATCGCGGTCCAAGCGAAACGCTATGAAAAGGCGGTCGGACTCGAAGCCGTCCAGCAAGTCGCGGCGTCTGTTCCATACTATGGCGTGAACGAGGGCTGGGTCGTGACGAACTCATCGTATACCGATAGTGCGTACGAATTGGCGGAACCGAATCAAGTTCGTCTGATTGCAAGAATGGAGCTCGAACAGTTGCTAAAAGAGGCCGGTTTTAAGCGATAAAATCAGGCGTGTTCACAACTTTGACAGAATGGCGGATTGTGTCGAAGAAAAAGGGGTTGTCTTTTTCATGAATCGATGCAATAATCATCTTCGTCATATGAAATATGTAGTCGCTGAAACGAGAAAAGGCGGCTAGCAGTACCAATTTGGGGGTTTCATAGAAAGACCAACCAAACACACACAAATCCAAGGTTGGAACGTATTAGGAGGAAAAGCGGTGCGCAAATTAATTTATGTAAAAGGTTGCGTCTTTACGCAAGGCGAAGCAACCATTTATGACGAGACAAATGATGCGATCGGATCTGTTCACCGCGACGCGGAGGGCAGTGTTCAAGTGCACAACTTGTCAGGCCGTCAAATCGCTCACGGGAAGTACATCCCGAACTGTCAAAAGTGGGTCGTCATGAACCACGACGGGCAGGCGATTGGTCAGTTGAAGGACAAATTCTCGTTATTCGGGAAAAAGTGTGAGTACAACGTCTATGAACGCGGTCTCTATACGATTCAATACGATGTCGAGCGCTATAAGTTCAGCGTTCGAGACAAAGCAGGCAAGCTTGTGGCGGAACTCCGCAAACAAGAGGATGACTGCTTCTGTTTGACGAAAGAGGCCGACCAACTCTCGATGTTCGAGTTGTTGTCTGTCCTTAAAACGTTGACAGTAAAATCACGGATGCCCATCGCGGTATCGGTGTGACCAATATGACGAACACCAGTCACGGCGACTGGTGTTTTTTTTATGAAAAAAAGCTCCATTCGACGTGGTCAAATGAAGCGCTTCAAATAATGTTTGGCCTCGATCTCGAGGGTCGTCACGCGGTGCGCGTATAAACAGAGTTTAAGGACGTGCAAGATGTTCGGATGGGTATAGCCCATCTTCTCGATTGAACGCTTCGCACGGGTGTCGAGGAGCTCGATCGGGCTCGTCGATTTGGCGTACTCGGCGTAGAGACGATAAAAGTCGATCGGTGAGATGAGGTCGTCTTCATCACGGTCAGGGTTGTTGAAGATGAGCGCCAGGAGCGAACTCGTCTCTTCTAGCGAGAACAAGTGCTTCAAATCATCGAGTAAATAAATGATGGCCGCTTGTTGGAGCGAGTACTTTTTACCGACCCGGGGCACTCCGATGATTTTCCGGACCTCTCGTTTCGTCCAGTTTTGGATCGTGGTGGCGGATAAGTGTTCCCCCGTCAACGTGTTCGCCAAAGAAACGATTTGATTGATCGACAATCCGTTCTTTTCAATATGAAACAAATGAATTTTACGAAGTTCTTTCGGGAAATGCTCACGCACGTCCTCTGGGAAGAGAGAGATGGCCCGGTCTACGTCGCCAACCCGCATATAATGAAGGCAATCAGCCAAAGTTTGAATCGAAATTGCGTCGCGCATACAGGCATCCTTTCTATAGCCACCTACGTCCGTTGGCTATACAGTCATTTGACCTCATTCTACCAAATGTTTGAAAAGGAAGCTAGGCTATCGCCTGATTAAGGTATAATGGAAACGTATAAAAAAATGTAGATAAAGGTGGTCCAACGATGAATGAATGGGTCAGTTCCATCCTGTCCATCGTCATTGTCCTGGTGTTTCTCGTCGGTCTTGAACAGATTGGCAAACGCCTCGGCTGGACGGATGAGACAATTCGAAAGAGTGTACATATCGCGGTCGGCCATTGGTCGCTGCTTGCAGTCTGGTTAATGGAGACTTGGTACGTCGCAGCCGTCCCGCTCGTCTTCTTCACGTTTGCGAACGCGTTGCTTCTTTATAAGAGTCCGTCACCGGTCCACCAGACGGAGCGCAAATCACTCGGTACCGTCTATTATCCGATCGCCTTGCTCGTCATCCTGTACTTTTTCTTCGAATCGGAGCCGCTCGCTTTTTTGGCCGGATCACTCGTTTTGGCGTGGGGAGATGGGTTGGCCGCTCTGATTGGACGTAAATACGGTACAGTGACGTACGACTTATACGGACAGAAGCGCTCGTTTCAAGGGAGCATGGCCATGTTTCTCAGTTCGTACGCTGTCCTCTTTTTATTGTTTTTGTGGGATGATGTTCCACTTTGGCAAGTGGTAACATATGGATTCATCATTTCTATTATCGCTACGTTGACAGAAGCGATTTCGTATCGGGATTGGGATAATTTCACAATTCCTATCGTAGTGGCAGTGGCTACATCATTATTGCTATAAACTAATTGCTTCGTTGTAAAGAAAACGTTGCTTGTCACCTCTGTCAAAGATTTGTATACTGTGTTTCGTACTGAAATCATTCAGTGACGTGTTTGCCTCTCTCTTGACGAACCGAGGCATGCTTAAAATAGAACGTAAAGGATTGAGGCAACGCATGAGCTTTTTAGACCAACTACTTACTATCATTCCGGCCGATCGCGTCAACCAAGACGAACCACTGTCGGCACACACGTATACAAAATTAGGCGGGAAGGCCGATTATTTCGTGGCCCCGCACACGTACGAGGAAGTACAAGCCGTGCTTGAACTTGCTCATCGCGAGAGCGTCCCGTTCATGATTCTCGGGTTTGGATCAAACTTAATTGTCCGTGACGGCGGCCTTCGCGGAATCGTCTTGAACTTGAACGAGTTGAAAACGATTCGTCGCGATGGGAATCAATTGATCGCTCAAGCCGGCGCGGCCATCATCGATGTGTCACGCCAAGCGCTCACCGAGGAACTATCAGGCTTAGAATTCGCCTGTGGCATCCCGGGGACGGTCGGTGGTGCGGTCTACATGAACGCAGGCGCCTACGGTGGAGAGACGAAAGACGTCATCGCGAGCGCGGTCGTCTTGTCACCAGAAGGCGAACTCATGACGCTCACGAAAGAAGAGCTCGACCTCGATTATCGGACGAGCCGAGTTTCTAAAGACGGGCTGATTGTCCTCGAAGCGACGTTCGAACTCGAGCCGCTCGGCTATGAGGCAATCAAAGAAGTGATGGATGACTTGACGCACAAGCGCGAGTCGAAACAACCGCTTGAATACCCATCGTGTGGTAGCGTCTTTAAACGACCGCCTGGTTACTTTGCCGGTAAATTGATTCAAGACTGCGGCCTGCAAGGGAAGCGGATTGGCGGGGCGGAGGTCTCGCTCAAGCACGCCGGATTCATCGTCAATATCGATGAAGCGACGGCGACTGAATATATCTCGCTCATCCGTCACGTCCAAGCGACGGTGAAGGCGAAGTTCGAGATTGAGCTTGAACCAGAAGTCAAAATCATTGGTGAGGATATCGCCGTCGAAAACGCATAAGCACGAAAACGCTCGAACCAACCGGTTCGAGCGTTTTTTGATGATGTGACGACATAAAAACCGACAGAACTATTCTGTCGGTTTGGTCCTTACGCTTGTAATTGTTTTGTGACCGCTTCAGCAGGCGCCACGAACGTGTAGCCGAGGTCACGCGCGACAGCCTCATACGTGACTGTCCCGTCGATGACATTCAAGCCTTTGAGTAACGCCGCGTTTTCACGAAGCGCCGGGAAAATCCCTTTTTGAGCGCACTCGACGATATACGGCATCGTCGCGTTCGTCAAACCGAGCGTCGACGTCCGTGGGACAGCACCTGGCATGTTGGCGACGGCATAGTGTTGGACGCCGTAGCGCTCATACGTCGGTGCGTCATGCGTCGTAATATGGTCGATCGTCTCGCAAATCCCGCCTTGGTCGATGGCGACGTCGACGATGACCGACCCAGGTGACATCTGTTGCACCATTTCTTTTGTGACGAGTTTCGGTGCTTTCGCGCCTGGGATGAGGACGGCACCGATGACGAGGTCACTGTCCGCCACTTGTTTGGCGATATTGTAGCTGTTTGAGATGAGCGTATTGATCGTGTTGCCGAATTGGTCGTCGATTTGGCGAAGACGGGCTGGGCTGATGTCCATGATTGTGACATTGGCACCGAGGCCGATGGCGATGCGGGCTGCGTTCATCCCGACGACACCGCCCCCGATGACGGTGACGTTCGCACGTGGTACGCCAGGCAAGCCTGACAAGAGAATCCCTTTTCCACCGTGCGGTTTTTCAAGGATTTGGGCCCCGATTTGAGCGGCCATCCGTCCAGCCACTTCGCTCATCGGCGTGAGGAGCGGCAACGTGCGGTCGATCTCAACCGTCTCGTAAGCGATCGCCGTCACGCCTGAATCGACGAGTGCTTTCGTGAGTTCTGGTTCGGCTGCCAAGTGCAAGTAGGTGAAGAGCGTCAAGTCCGGACGGAAATAACGATATTCAGACGGTTGCGGTTCTTTTACTTTCAACGCTAATTCGACGTTTCCCCAAACGTCTGCGGCTGTGTCGACGATTGTCGCCCCTGCATCGACATACTCCATGTTCGTGAAGCCGCTCCCGACACCGGCTTCCGTCTCGACGAGAACCTCGTGTCCAAGCTCAGTTAATACGGCTGCACCCATCGGCGTCAAGGCGACGCGGTTTTCATTGTTTTTGATTTCTTTCAATACCCCGATTTTCATGTAAAGTTCCCCTTTCTCTCTACTGACACAATTTGTTCACACCTCTAGTATAGACCCATCCGAAAACGCTGTCTTTAGCATGGATTCTAAAAATGACAATGCCCACTTTGTGAAAAATCACAAAGCGGGCATCAATCATCTTGTCGGTATTGGCCTGCCTTGATGGCGAGGTAAACAGCGGCTCGTTCGGGCAGTGAGACTTGCGTAATATTCGTCAGTTCCTCGATGCGGCGAATCCGATAGAGCACGGTGTTCGGGTGGATGTGAAGATGGGCGGCGACGCGTTTGACGTTCCCATCAAAATAGAAATACCACTCGAGCGTCGTGACGAGCTCGGTATGATGGGCGACATCATATGCCTGCAAACGCTCGATGGTCGGATGCGTTTCGAGCCGAAGCCCGATTCGGCGAGCGAGATCTGGGACGAGCTGATAAATCCCGATTTGTTCGAACGTGTGCGTCGCGGCAAGCTCATAGGGGAACTTCCGACGAAGCGACGTGACCTGTCGTGCTTCTTCCATCGCGGCATACAGCATGTCGCTCTCAAAGAAACGACGGCTGACGCCTAAACGTGGATCGACTTCCGTGAATTTCTCTCGGAGCTGTGTCTCGAAGCGATTGGCCCACTGCAAAAGTGCCGTCTCTTCCTCGGCCAACTCCGATTTCATATAATGCCAGACGAGGAGCTGTTGACCATCGATGGCGTGCAACACGACCTCGATCGCTTGTTGGGTCGCGAGAACATAAAACAATCGCTCCGCCAGCTGTGGGGTGATCGGTTGGCTGCACTCGATGATGGTGAGTCGGCTGGCGACAGCGATCGGGGCGAGTTCGTTCAAACGATCACGATGAGCGGACGACAAATTGGGGCTGGCCAACACTTCTAAAAAGAAACGCTCGAGCTCGGCATCGATGCGCCGCTCATGCATGGCGATGGTCATGAGCAATTTTTTAGCGATGCTCGCACCTTCTTTTAACACAGTGAGCTCTTGTTCCGAGAACGGGGTCGTTCGGGCGAGGCTCCAAATATAACCGAGCACATCGTCCTGTTGTTTGATAACGACAGCGGCACGTTCGCCTAAACCGACAGCCATCCGGGCTGGGATGACGACCGGTTCGTCTCGGTCGATCACTTCTTGCAGGATTCCACTTTCCCATAAGTCCTCGATGACCGCTTCCGGCACACGACGGCCGATGATGGTCGCGATGCGGGCCGGGTCGGTCGAGTCGGGGTGGGTGCTGTAGGCGAGCAACTGATGGTGGCGATTTTCAATCGTGATTGGGGCCCGAATCGCTTGTCCGATTGCTTCGGCGAGCGTATCGAGCGATTCATAAGATTTCTGCAAAAAAGGCATGTCGATTCCTCCTCTCTCTCACTATACCGTCTCTGTTGTGAAAGTTCACAAAAAGATGGAGTGTTTTGAGAAGAAGGGGCGACATGCCTCTAAAATTCAGCTTAAATCGGGAAAAATAATCCGATGACGAGACCGAGCAGGGCACCGACGATGACTTGGAACGGGGTGTGACCGACCAACTCATTTAAAATCGGTGTTTCATGTTTGATGCCTTTGAAATAGTCGTTCAACAAACGGGCTTGGAACCCGACCGCCTGACGCACACCGGTCGCATCGTACATGACGATTGTCGCAAAAATCAAGGCGAGCGCGAACATGCTGGAATCGAGCCCTTCGATTCGACCGATGACGGTCGCTAAGGCGACGACGGTCGAAGAGTGGGAACTTGGCATCCCACCCGAGGCAAACATGATTTCTAATTCAAAGTCTCGTGTTTTAATGAGTTCGGTTACGAGCTTAGCTGCTTGTGCGATGAACCAAGCGAGCAAGGCGGCGAGTAAAGGTTCGTTAAAGAGCAATCGATTCACTTCCTGTCTGACAATGGTATCTACACTATACCCGATTCTGTCATCGGCTAGACGTAAAGTTTCTGTCAAAAAAGCACCTCGAGCGTAGGCTCGAAGTGCTTCTCGGTCGATTTTTGTTACCCGACGACGCCTTCAGTCTCCTGAAGTTTGTCCGCGATATTCTCGATGATATAGCGGTTGCGTGGATGCTCCTGGCACTCTTTCGAGCATGAACGCATTTGTTTTGGTTCACACTCTTCACAACAGAAGTGTTGGGCATTACACACCGGGTTGGCACAATTAACGTAGCGGACCGTCTTCGTTCCGCAGTGCATGCACTCCGAAACAACGGACGGGTTGACCGTGTTGACCGGGACGTTGATGCGCTCGTCAAAGACGTAAAGCTCACCTTCCCAGTCCTCGCCTTTCGTGGCTTCGTCTTTGCCGTACATGGCGACGCCGCCTTTAAGGTGGAAAATGTTGTCGTGACCTTGGTCACGCATATATGCGGTAAATTTCTCGCAACGGACGCCTCCGGTACAGTACGTGAGTAACGTTTTCCCTTCGTAGAGGTCCTTGTTCTCTTCGAGCCAATCTGGCATGTAACGAGAAGCCTCTACATCGATTTTGATCGCGTTTTTAAAGTGACCAAGATCGTACTCGTAGTTGTTACGAACGTCGAGGATGACGACATCGTCGCGATTCATCATCTCTTTCCATTCTGCCGGTTCGAGGTATGCACCGTGCTGTTTAGGCACGTCGAACTCACCATCAAAGCGCCACGTCACAAGCTCTTTCTTATGACGGACAAAAATTTTCGAGAACGCATGCTCTTCGACTTCATCGATTTTGAACTCGATGTCGCTGAATAGCGGGTTCGCTTTCAAGTCGTTCATGTATTGCTCGGTCTGTTCCCAAGTCCCAGAGCACGTCCCGTTGATTCCTTCGGAAGAAATCAAGATGCGTCCTTTGATGCCGAGATCCTTGCAATACTTGAGGTGCTCTTGTGTGAGCGTTTCTGGGTCTTCGATATTGACGTACTTATAGTACAGCAAGACCCGCATTGGTTTTGTTTCCATGTGTGTTACTCCCCTGTGTTCAGTTTTTTGCAGGAAAACGAACGTTGGGTTGTGTCGTTCGACGAACGGACTTGCCTGCAACCACAAGTCCATATTATATGATAGATATCACAGCTGAATTTCGCAAATACTTTTTATTTTTTTACGGCGGTGGGCAGGGGGATGCGTCTTCCTGAGCGAAATCGGGTAAAAAGGAATAACGAAAGTTGAAGGTGGAAACTGATATGCTGACATCACTCCAACAATATATTTTAAACTTGATTGAATGGCTACAAGGACTTCCGGGCGGACCTTGGGCAGGACTCGGGGCACCGTTCCTGGAGGCGATCTTTCCATTTCTCCCACTCGTCCTCATCATCTCGGCGAACGCAGCGACATATGGATTTTTGCTTGGGACGTTACTGTCTTGGATCGGGAGTTTGCTCGGAACAATTCTTGTGTTTGTAGCTGTTCGCTACGTGTTCCGAAAGCCGATGACGCGGTGGCTCGAGAGACATAAGCAAGGCGTCTATTGGCTCGAACGCATCAAGCACATGAGTCCGGTCTCACTCGGGTTTCTGTACTCGCTCCCGTTTATTCCGGTCAGCTTGATCACATACTTACTCGCGCTCATTCAAATGCCGCTCCGTACGTTCATCATGGCGGCCGGGTTCGGCAAGTTGCTCGTCGTCTTGATTTTCTCTGTCATTGGCGACCAGTGGGAAGAGTTTATCCAAAGCCCGTTCCGATTATCGATGCTCGTCTTATTACTGATTGTCCTATGGGCCATCAGCCGTGGACTTGAAGAACTGCTTAAACGGCGTGCCTTCAGAAAACGGAACGAGCAGCTGAAGCGTGAACTTGAAGCGAAACGACAAACGACCTTGTGAAGCGACTGCTTCACAAGGTCGTTTTCGTTAAGCGCGTTTTTTGAAACGCGGGAAGTTGAAGGCGATGGCCAATCCTCCGCAAATGAACAACAAGAACGGATAGAACATATACGGAACGAGCGCCGGTGACGCTGTGTTCGTCAGTTCGGCCGCAATGAGAAGCTGTGCCCCATAAGGCAACAGGCCTTGGACGCCACACGAGAAGATGTCGAGTACACTCGCTGACTTTTTACGTTCGATGTCATAATCGTCGGCGATGTTCGCGGCGAGCGGACCAGCCACGAGAATCGAAATCGTGTTGTTCGCCGTCGCGACGTTTGTCGCACTGACGAGCCCGGCGATGCTCCACTCCGCGCCGGCCCGTCTTTTAATTCGGGACGTGAGCGCGTCACGCAAGTACGTGAGTCCGCCGTTATGCGAGATGAGTCCGACGAGCCCACCCATGAGCAATGTCAGGAGTGAAATCTCGGCCATGCCCATCATGCCGTCCGCCATGGCGGTGACGTACGTGGTGACGGCTAGACTGCCGTCCAACAGACCGATGATGCCGGTCAGGGCGATGCCGCCGAGCAAGACGAGGATGACGTTCATTCCCGTCAAGGCGAGCACGATGACCGCAAGGTACGGAATCAGCTTATACCATTCAAACGCTGCCGGCTCGATGGTCGATTCACCGCTCGATAACACCGATAAGAGGACGATTGTGATAAGGGCGGCCGGGAGAACAATCCAAAAGTTGGTTCGGAATTTGTCACGCATATTGGTACGCTGGGTCCGGACGGCAGCTATTGTCGTGTCCGAGATGAACGACAAGTTGTCCCCGAACATGGCACCACCGACGACGGCAGCCGCCGCGATGGCGATATTGACGCCACTTTCTTCGTGGATACCGAGCGCGATCGGGGCGAGGGCGGCAATCGTGCCCGTCGACGTTCCCATCGCCATCGAGATGAATGCCGCGATGACGAATAAACCGCTCAGTAGAAGCGAGGACGGTAAAAATGTCAGCGCCGCATTGACGGTCGCGTCGATTGCGCCGATTGCTTCGGCGACACTCGAGAACGCTCCGGCGAGCAAGAAGATGAAGACCATGATTAAAATGCCGGGGTTCCCCGCACCTTGGGCGACACGCTCGACCGTCTGAGTGACGCTGCCTTTCGTCATCAACGCCGCGACGATGACCGCGATCAACGCCGCGATCAGGACCGGGAATTTATAAAAGTCGTTATAGTAGATGCCTGCCCCGATAAAGAAGACGAGGAAGACGAGCAAAGGCAATAGTGCCCATTTGTTAGCTGTCGGTTGTTCCAATCGATTCACCTCATTCATAAAATAAAAAGAGAGCCTTCTGAAAAAAGGCTCTCTCTACAAGAAAACACTTTTTTCATCTTTCGAGCAGACTGCTCGCTGGATTTGGCACAGGTTACCCGCTGCCGAGACGTCACTGGGCCAGTCCCTCAGTCTCTCTTGATAAAAAAGTTGTGATATTTAATTATAAGACACGTTCCCTAACGTACTTGTTTCAAATCCGCTTGTCAATAGCAAACCCCCACGCGGTGAACGTGGGGGTGAGTCAGGTCGTTAAGAAATTGTAATGGGCGACGCGGTTGCGTCCGGCGTACTTCCCGCCGACGTAGAGGGCCCGGTCAGCGTTACGAATCGTATTGTCGAGGCGTTTGTCACCGAACGCCTGAATCGTGTCGACACCGATCGAAGCGGTGACGGGGATATCGATCCCGTCGACGTGGAACGGTTTGTTCTCGATTTGTTGCCGGATTCGTTCGGCGATTTCGATTGCCTGTTCGACATCGCAACGGTTCAATAGCAAGATGAACTCTTCACCGCCGTAACGGGCGGCAAAATCTTCGGTGCGGAGTGCCTGGCGAATCCGCCGTCCAAACTCTTGGAGCACACTGTCCCCGACTTGATGTCCGTGCACATCGTTGATTTTTTTGAAAAAGTCGATGTCGAGCATCGCGACCGAAATCGGATACATCGAACCGTCCGAGATTTGTTGAATCCCGTATTCGTAAAACGCGCGTGCATTGGCGAGGAGCGTCAAGCTGTCGGTCCGACTTTCCGTGTAAAGACGGTCGCGCTCATGGCAACGGCTGATCGTCCGGTTGAACGACTTGAGAAGTTTGACGATTTCACGTTGGATGGTCGGGGGATACCCATAGACGTGTTCACCCGTCATGACGAGCCACGTGCGAATCCCTTCGATCTCCTCGGACCGAACCGAGATGAAACTATGATAGTCGTCGTCAAATTCGTTCGACAGTGGTGCGTCCCATTCGAAGCGCATCTCATATTCGACCGAGGCTTCGTTCGGATAAGCGTGATCGAGCAAATCGAACACGATGTGACGGTCAATCGGCTGACGCGTCTTCAAATCAAAGTAAAGCGTACGGTCGAACAGTTTGAACTCGACGAACCCTTCGTCGTACTCGTTGAGTCGTTCACATTGACTGAGGAAGACCTCAATCGCTTGCGCCTCGCTTTGTGACAACGACACGGCTTCTTTTGCCTCATCATATTGTTCAATCAACGACTTGAAGGCGTCTTGCCGACCTTTCTGGATGATGAGCCGCTTAATAAAAAAGGTGAGTGCGGCGGCGATACTGCTGACGACGAGTAAATTCGTCTCCCGGAACAACGAGGCCGCCAAAATGAAGACGAGACTGACGATATACGTGTAAAACGCGATGCTTAGAAAGTCGCGGACCGGGATATCGACACGGAACCACCAACCGACTTGATACTTTTGCACGACAGTGTTCAAGATGATGGCCACAATCAAGCCGGCAAGCGGCAGAAACGAATCTTGGGAATAAAAACCGAGACCGGTCACACCGCCGAGGGCCAAGTACACACTGGCTGGGATGGCAATCTCTAAAAATGACGTGATGGCGTTCCACGGATACGTGAAGCGGAAGCGTCGAAGCGCGATGCGCGGTTTCAAGTTGACGAACTGGAAGACGAGGAGACCAATCTGATTGACGAAAAGCGCCGTCTCGAAATCAAAAAACAAGAAAATGATGAGGACGATACTTTCCGAAAACGTGAAGTAGACGCCTTTCCGTTCGATGGAGTCCATTTGAAAAATGATGACAAGGAGCGCGATCAAGATGAACGGCAACGGCTCGATGGCGGGTATGTTCAATACGTCTGTGGCGAACAAGGTGATCGTCGATATGAGTAAAACACTCCATATGCTCCAACCAAGGACGGACATCTTGCGAAAATGGTTCATGGTTCCCTCCTATGTGGGAAAATTCGATATGTATGGTAGGAGATTCGGCACAATCATGCCCGAGTCCTGCCTATTCATCATAATGGCGGAATTCTAGCATTGAGTCTATATGAAATATCCTCTATAATGAAATTGCTTTTCAACCACATAGACGAAAGTCGATGAAAAAGAGAGTAACGATCGTTCCGTCAACAAAGCGACCTAGGGATTGGTGAGAGCCTAGGCTGACAAACATCGCGAAACGCACTTTTGAGATGCTGCCCGAAACTTAGTAGGCGTAGCCGGGGGACCCCCGTTATCACCGATAAAGCGGTCTGCGTCAAGCAGGCAAGAAGAGTGGTACCGCGGGCCATCCCGTCTCTTTGCATCTGTGCAAAGGGCGTTTTTTTTATGAAAATTTTATAAGGAGGAATTGTAATGAGTTATGAACGCAAATATGCGGAAGCCTTGTCCCGTGTCATCGGGGACGAGTTGACGCTTGACCAAATTGAAGCTCTAATTGAAAAACCAAAACATGAGGCACACGGGGACCTTGCTTTCCCTTGCTTCCAACTCGCGAAAGCCTACCGGAAAGCGCCGGTCATGATCGCGACTGATATCGCGAACGATTTGAACGATGAATTGTTCACAAAAGTCGAGGCGGCTGGACCATACGTGAACGTCTTCTTGAGCCGTGACGTCGTGTCACAAGAAATCATCAACATGGTGCTCGACGAAAAAGCGGACTATGCGACGCATGCGACACGCAACGAGACAATCGTGACCGACTTCTCGTCACCGAACATCGCCAAACCGTTCTCGATGGGACACCTCCGTTCAACGGTAATCGGGAACGCCATTAACCAGATCGCCCGTAAAAACGGCTACGACGTCGTTGGGGTCAACCACCTTGGGGACTGGGGGACACAGTTTGGAAAACTGATGGTCGCCTATAAAAAATGGGGCAACGAGGAAGCGGTACGTGAGCATCCGATTGCCGAATTGTTGAAGCTTTACGTTCACTTCCATGAAGAGGCGAAGACGCAACCGGAACTTGAGGACGAAGGCCGTGCTTGGTTCAAGAAACTTGAAGACGGCAACGAAGAAGCGACTGAGCTATGGACATGGTTCCGTGACGAGTCGCTCAAAGAGTTCCAAAAAGTATACGACTTGCTCGGCGTCGAGTTTGACAGCTTCCACGGGGAGGCGTTCTACAACGACAAGATGGACCGCATCGTCGCCATGCTCGAAGAGAAGAACCTTCTCGTCGAAAGTGAAGGGGCGATGGTCGTCTCACTCGAAGACGAGAACTTGCCGCCATGCTTGATTAAAAAGAAAGATGGCGCGACGCTTTACGCGACACGTGACTTGGCAGCGGCCGTTTATCGTCATGAGACGTATAACTTCGTCCAAGCGAACTACGTCGTCGGCGGCGAACAGGCGCTTCACTTCAAGCAGTTGTTCTCGGTCCTCCGTAAACTCGGCTACGACTTCGTCGATGGCATGCACCACGTGCCGTTCGGTTTGATTTTGCAAGAAGGGAAAAAGATGTCGACACGAAAAGGTCGCATCGTCTTGCTCGAGGAAGTGCTGAAAGAAGCCATCGAGAAAGCTCAAGGCAACATCGCCCAGAAGAACCCAGAACTTGCGAACGCGGACGACGTGGCACGGATGGTCGGTGTCGGCGCGGTCATCTTCCACGACTTGAAGAACGAGCGCATCAACAACATCGAGTTCGACCTCGACAGCATGCTCAAGTTTGAAGGCGAGACAGGCCCGTACGTGCAGTACACGAACGCGCGTGCGAACTCGCTCCTCCGTAAAGGCAACTACGACGGCTCGACATTCACGGGTGCGGATGACGACCACACGTGGGGCGTCGTGACGATGCTCAACGCGTTCCCACACGTGATCACACGTGCCCATGAGCGCCGTGAACCGTCGATCATCAGCCGTTACGTCCTCGACTTGGCGCAATCGTTCAACAAGTATTACGGCCATGTCCGTGTACTCGAAGAAGATGCTGGTAAACAGTCGCGTCTCGCCCTCGTCAAAGCGGTGACGATCGTATTGACAGAAGGACTCCGTCTGATCGGTGTTCAAGCTCCAGAAGAAATGTAAGCACAAATAAGGGACCCTTTTGAGGGGGTCCCTTTTCCTATGCCTTCATTCGTGTGACTGTCCGGGTTTTTGTATCGTACAAACACCATTCCCGGTCGAAGATGACAGCGCCGACGTTGATGACGTACCGTTTTTTCTTCAATGTGAACGGTTTCCCGATTTCCCAGGGAATCGAACGGCCTTTCCGGTAAATCCCCGGGATATGGCTGTGGCCGATAAAGACGAGCGGATACTTGCCTTTCTCGACAATCGGTTCCCAGTCCGGACTCCAGTTCACTTGATGGCCATGCAAGAACAACGCCTCATCGAGCGTCGTCTGTTCCGGTAATAATGAAATCCGCGTCTTAACTGGATGCGACACGACGAGCACCTCGTCAATCCGTTCTTCTTGATTGCCACGCAGGCTCGGGAACGTGAGCAGCGCCTCGTAATCCGGATCGTACGTCACGACGTCGGACACTTCGTGGAACCGTTCGTTCCGTCGCTTTTTACCAATGTGGCATTCATATAAATCGCCGAGGCAGAGGATATGCTCCGTCTCACGCCGGACCGACTCGAGGACGGCCTTCAAATCATCAAACGAACCGTGCGGGTCACTGATGATGGCGAGCTTCATCGGTAGTTCGTAAATTGGGCATCGACAGACAATTCGAGCTCACGGACGAGCTGCATGACGGCTTGGAGGTCATCGCGTGACTTGGCCGTCACACGGATTTGATCGTCTTGGATTTGCGACTTCACTTTCAATTTTGATTCTTTAATGGCGTTGTTGATTTTTTTCGCATCGTCTTTATCGATGCCGCTCTTCAACTTGACGCGCTGACGGACGGTGCCACCGAGGGCGCTCTCGATTTTTTGGTAGTCGAGGTTTTTCGTCGGCACGCCGCGCTTGATCAATTTCGAGATCATGACGTCCTTCAATTGCTCGAGCTTGTAGTCGTCATCCGATACGAGGACGAGGTCGCCGTTGTCGAGTGACATCTCACTCTTCGATCCTTTAAAGTCGTAACGGTTTAAAATTTCTTTCTCGGCGATTTGGATCGCGTTCTTCACTTCTTCCAGGTTCATTTCTGACACAATATCAAAAGAATTGTCTTTTGCCATGTTTCATCCATCCTTTACAAGGGTTTTGTTATAATGATAGCAGATTTGAAGTAGTGAAGGAGTGAAAGAGATGGAACATACTATCGATCAACAGACAAATGTAGATTTAGACCATATGGCGTATCACGGCAAAGACCTCGGGGTGACGTTTAAAGGTGATATCATCCGGTTGCGGGTCTGGTCGCCAGTCGCCGAAGAGATGACCGTAAAACTATACCGGACGCCGCGGGCACGAAAGTTCGAACGGATTGAGCTCGAACGGGCCGAGAAAGGGACGTGGGTCCTTGAACTCGACCGCGCTTCATTCGAAGGATATTTTTACGTGTTTGAAGCTACCGTCGAAGGCAAACGTGTCGAGTCGCTCGATCCGTATGCGAAAGTCGTCGGTGTCAATGGGAAGCGCGGGTGTCTGCTCGACCCGTCAGCGCTCAACCCGGACCATTGGGTCAAAGAACGTCCGCTCTTCCACTCTTCACAAGAGGCGGTCATTTATGAAGCGCACGTCCGTGATTTGACGAGCCATCCCGACAGCGGTGTCATGCATCGTGGCAAATTCCTTGGGATGACCGAGGTCGGCACGAAAACGCCGAACGGCTATCCGACCGCGCTCGACTATATCACCGCGCTCGGCGTCACGCACCTCCAACTCATGCCGTTCTTCGATTACGGTTCGGTGAACGAGTCGCGTGAGAGCGAGGCGAATTATAACTGGGGCTATGACCCGGTCCATTATTTCGCCGTCGAAGGTTCGTACGCCTCGTCTGCCGATGATCCGGCTGCTCGCATCATCGAGTTGAAGGCGATGATCCAGGCACTGCACGACCGTGGGATTCGTGTCATCATGGACGTCGTGTTCAACCATACGTATGATGCGTTGACGACACCGCTCGGTCAGTTTGTGCCCGATTACTATTACCGCTTGAACGAGGATGGAACGCTCGCCGATGGTTCGGCGTGTGGGAACGATACGGCTTCAGAGCGCGCGATGATGCGGAAGTTGATCGTCGAATGTGTCTCATACTGGGCGAAAGAGTTCATGATCGATGGCTTCCGCTTCGATTTGATGGGGCTCCATGACGTCAAGACGATGAACCAAGTCCGGAAAGCACTCGATCGCATCGACCCATCGATTCTCGTCACCGGAGAAGGTTGGGATCTCGACACGCCGCTCTCGGTCCGCAAGAAAGCGAACCAGCATAACGCCCATAAGATGCCACGTATCGCCCAGTTCAACGACGCGATTCGCGACGGCGTCCGTGGGGACGTGTTCATCGAGGACTTGCCAGGCTGGATCAGCGGCAACGCGGATATGACGGCGGACGTCAAGCGCGGCATTGCCGGCGCGGTGACAAGTCAGAGTTTTGCCGATGAACCGAACCAAGTCGTGAACTACGTTGAGTGTCATGACAACTTGACGCTTTGGGACAAGCTCGCCGTCACGAACCCGGACGATGACGAGACGACACGTCGTCGCCGGCATCGCCTCGCGACAACGATCGTCATGCTCGGTCAAGGCATCCCATTCTTGCATAGCGGTCAAGAGTTCTTCCGAACAAAAGATGGGGACGAGAACAGCTTCAACTCAGGTGAGGTCGTCAACCGTTTGGACTGGACACGGGCCGAGCAGGAGACGCCGAGCGTCGAATACGTGAAGGGATTGATCAGTCTGCGGAAACAATATCCGTTGTTCCGTCTCGAGAACACGGAGCAGATTCGCAAACATTTGCGCTTCTTCGATGAAGAAGAAGGGGTGATCGCCTTTGAACTGAGTCGCCACGTCGAAGGGTATGTCGAACGTCACCTCGTCTACCATAACGGGCTCGAGGAAGCGGTCGAGGTGAAGCTGCCGGCCGGTAAGTTCGAGGTCCACGTTGAAGACCATACCGTCAATTTGACAGCGCCGCGCCTCCTTGAAGAACGACACGTCACTGTGGCACCGCTCTCGACGCTCGTCGTGACGGAACGCCGCCCGGATTACAGCAAATATGCGGTCGCCGGCGGCGCTGCCCTTGCGATCCTTGGTCTCTGGTACGTCGCGAAAAAACGCAAGAACAAACAGCAGTAACCAAAAAAGGAGACGTCATTCCGTCTCCTTTTCCTCGTTCGTTTCAGTTTTGGCTGCCTCCAGTTCCATCATCTTCTTCACGATGATGTGTTTTGGCATATGCATGAGCTCCTCGAGCGGAACGTTCAGCTTTTTAGCAAGCTCGACCGCCGTCTCGGGAGAGAGTTGAAGTGGGCGCATTGAGGTTCCTCCTTTCACATTCAGGGTATGCTAATGCCAGTATACAGGAAAATCAGGTGCATGGAGAATGTGTTCTGTGAACACATTCAAAATCGAAAAATGCGTGGGGCGTTGCTAAGCTGAAACTAGGAAGTGATCAAATGTACAAACAAGTAGCTGACTATCAATTTCATCAAACGGTTGAATGGTTGGAGCGCGTTGGTGGAGGATGGATGTTGTATTTGGCGCAAACCGGTTTTCTGTTTTTTGACGAGACGTTCCAAATCCGATGGGAACTCGAGTGGAAATGGGCACCGTGCGCACTATATATTGAGCCTCATGGTAGACGAGCCGTCGCGCTGTTTCGGGATTTACAGACATACGGAGTCATGGATTTAACAAACGGGACGATGGAACGTCATCCGATCCCACGGACGTTTCATGACGATTGGTTCAGTAACCTGCACCACTGGTCAGGAGACGACCTGTTTCTTTACTCGGCCGAATCAGACATTGTCGCTTTGAACTTGAACGACCACACGTTCCGGTATAGCCGCTACGAAGAGGTCCCCGAGTTCGGGAGTATCATCGAACTTGCCTATCAGCCGACCTATGATTTCGAACGATTCACGGCACCGGGCCTCGTGACGCTGTACGACGAACCGAATCAACAGTTCGTGGTCGAGAATGTTGCGTCGAGCGCGTCTTGGATGATTCCATACGGAGGTGACCGCGATCTGGCCATCGTCGATCAAATCGGCGAGACGACCGCGATCACATCGATGACGTCGTTCCAACTGTTTGAACGCGATCGCGAAGTGTTCTCGTCTGAAGTGTGTGCTGAAACTGAATTACTGAAAGTCGTCTTATTGGACGAACCGGGCGACCGACTTGTCGTCTTGTCAACGCCACGTCGCTTTTGCCATAGTTGGCTTCAAGTGTTCGAGCGTTGACGCTCCTGGACCAGACCATGGTTCAGGATTTTTTTAAGAAGACTTGGTGAATCCCGAAAAAAACGGGAACAGTCTTCTTAGATGGAGAGGAGTGGACAGGGATGGAACGATTAGGACAAGCGTTAGTCCGATGGCGCTACGCTGTCGTGTTGATTTGGACGGTGTTGCTCGCGGTATCGGTATATTTCGGATTGCAGTTGCCAGGTGAACTGCGCGGCAACGGGTTCGCAATCCAAGACGGGCGTTTCGCCCAAGTGGAAGATACGTTGAACGACCGGTTCGACCGGGCCGGTGCCTCGATGATCGTCTTGCTTGAAGGCGGGGATTTAGAAACGGTGATTGAACAGCAACGCGATCGACTCGCTGAAGTCGATGGGGTCGATGGCGTGATCACGCCAGCCGAGAATCCGGAGGCACGCGATGGGGACGTCGCCTATTTATTGCTCGAGTTCGAGGACTACGATACGGCCGAGGCGTCGATTGAAGACGTCCGCAGCGCCTTGGTTCGCGATACGGACACAGACGTGCGATTGACCGGAGAGCCGGTGTTCGCGGATGACTTGAATGAGGCGTCAAAGAATGACTTGATTCGGGCCGAGTTGATTGGGATCCCGGTCGCGCTGCTCGTGCTCTTGCTCGTCTTCGGGACGCCGCTCGCCGCATTTATGCCATTATTCGTCGGTTTAATCACGTTCATCGTGGCAGCGGGTTCGCTATTCTTCTTTGCCCAAACGATGGAACTGTCTATTTTCGTGTTGAATGCGGTCGCGATGATTGCCATCGCGCTCGGCATTGATTTCTCCTTATTGCTCGTTAACCGGTACCGGGAAGAGCTCGCGAAAGGGAAGTCACGTGAGGCGGCCATCGTCCGAACGGTCGCGACGGCTGGACGATCGATACTATTCTCAGGACTTTGCGTCTTCGTCGGACTGGCTGGGTTGTTGTTCATCCAAGTCGATGTGTTCCAAGCGATTGCCCTCGGTGCGTTGATTGCCGTCGCCGGTGCGGTCTTGTCCGCGCTCACGTTGTTGCCGTCTGCCCTGTACATCGTCGGAGACACGATCAATAAAGGACGGCTCGTCAAGACGAATGAGACACGTTCTGAAGTGCGGTGGCAGAAGTTGGCCCGCTTCGTCATGAGACGTCCCGTCACGATGACGCTCGTCGCGCTCTTGCTGCTATTGCCAAGCCTCTGGTTCGTCCGTGACCTCGAACTGAACATCCCGGACGCCGATGCGCTCCCGACCTCGTACGAGTCACGGGCCGCCCTTGAGCGGTGGGACGACGTGTTCGGAGAGACGTCGACCGATGCGGTGCTCTTGTTTGAGACGAATGACTTGACCGATTCGATGATTCTCGATGAATTGACCGGACTCACTGATGAGCTATCCGAGGATCCGATTGTCGACAACGTCACGACGTTCTTGACGGCATCCGGTCTCGAACCAGCCGAATTCCAACAACTCGCTGAAGCGGCACCAGAGCAACTTGAGGCGTTCGAACGTCTCGTCACGCTTGAAGGAAATACAGACCTTGCCCTCGTCAACGTCAGCTTTGACGTCCCGCCAAGTGATAAAGACGCGCAGGCGTTCGTCCGAGATTGGCGCGAGAACGGTTTTGACGTCGGGGGACCAGCCGCGTTCAACGAAGAAATTTATGAAGAGATTTATGACAGCATCCCATATGCGGTCGTGACCGTGATCTTGGCGACGATGTTCATCCTCATGTGGGCGTTCCGTTCCGTCTTGATCCCAATCAAAGCGATCATCATGAACGTGCTCGGTCTCGGGGCGACGTTCGGGCTGCTCGTCATCATCTTCGAATCGGGTTACGTGTATGACGCCGAGACGATCAGTATATTGACCCCGGTGTTTATCTTCTCACTTGTGTTCGGCCTATCGATGGACTACGAGGTGTTCCTCGTCTCGCGGATTGAGGAATATTATCGGGAGACCGGGGATAACGATTACGCGACGGAGATGGGACTCGCCAAGACGAGTAAAATCATCACGTCGGCCGCGGTCATCATGATCGTCGTCACGGGGGCGTTCGCCTTCACCGGCGTCAGCCCGATCAAACAGCTCGGGGTCGGGATCGCGCTCGCCATCTTCATCGATGCGACAATCATACGCATCTTGCTCGTACCATCTTTGATGAAAATGTTCGGGGACTGGAACTGGTGGTGGTTCGGGAAGAAAGATTTACCGAAACGTAATCTACACTAAATATACATTTAATGAAATAGTCGTGAAAATGTGTTAAAATAGTTTCATGATTACGCGCAATTTGGGAAAGGAAGGTCTTTATGGATACCGAGAGGACATGGCCTCTGTTTCAATTGCCGGACTTCTAGCGTTGAGTTTTTACAAGCGACATCAATGTAAAAATCAACAAACGGAAGATCGGAGATGGAACAGATGGAACCGCGGCTACGACTGAGGATCCTCCTCTCCGTTGAAAACGGGGAGGACAATCGGAATGAAACGAGTTGCTACCATAGTGCTCGGAACGCTAATCATGGCGTTCGGTTATTATTATTTGAATGAACAGTTTGGTTTGGCAGAAGGGGGCTTCGTCGGGCTAGCATTGCTCGGCCGCTATTTATTTGATATCGATCCAGCGATCTCGATGATCTTGCTCGATATCCCCTTCTTTTTAATCGCCCTTTGGTGGAAAGGCTGGCGCTTCGTCGGACAAGCCGTGCTTGCCGCCGCGTCGTTATCGCTCAGTTATGCGATGTGGGACCGATTGGATTTACTCACATTCGACATTCAAGTCTGGCCGGCAACGTTGTTTGCCGCCATCGCGAGCGGGATTGTGACCGGTTACGGTCTCGGTCTTGTCTTGAAGTCAGGCGGGGCGACCGGAGGCGACGATTTATTCGCCCTCGGCCTATCGAAATGGACCGGCGTATCGGTCGGGACGATTCTCATCATATTTGATGTCATCGTTTTGGCGATCTCGCTCATCTATTTGCCATTGTCGAACGCGCTTTACACGCTTCTCGCGGTCTCGATCGCAGGTCGTGTCGTCACGAAAATGTTGACGGACGATGTGGTCGAAGTAGCCGTGCCAAGTGTGACCAAACTAAAAACAAAAAACGATCTCGCGTGAGATCGTTTTTTGTTTTGTAAAATTTATCACAGTTTTACAGTCATCTTTCTTCTACACTAAACATAGAAGGAGGGAGTCACATGACATGGATGATTCCAAAACAGCACGGCGCCTGGTCGATGCTGATCTTACCGTTCTTACTCGGCGGTATCGTCGGAGGGTGGACGCTCGCGCACATCCCGTTCGCGATCGCTTGGTTATTCGTTTATATGGGCACGTTTTTCTTGTTCCAATACATCAAGCAACGGAAGAAGTCTAAGGAACTGTTGCGTACGGTCGTGGCGTATTTGACGATTGCCACCGTCGCCGCCGTCCCGGTGTTTCTGTCCGAGTGGCGTCTCGTCTGGTTCGTCCTCGCCATGATCCCGTTCGGACTCGTCAACGCCTATTTCGCCAAAATCAAAGACGAGCGCAACGTCTGGAACGACGTCAGCGCCGTCACTTCATTTTGTATCGGCGGGATGGCGAGTTATTATCTCGGGGCACGGGTCTTGGACGAGACAATGATGTGGATGTTCGTCTTGCCGTACTTATATTTCCTCGGAAGTATCTTTTTCGTCAAGACGATGATTCGAGAGAAAAAAAGTCTATTCTATCGAAACGTATCATGGGGGTATCACTCCTTGCTTGTCGCCATCTTCATCGCGTTCGGCTATCCGGTTTTGGCACTCGCTTACGCGCCAAGTCTCGTCCGGGCGGTCGCGTTCTACGGCAAAAAGATCCCCATCATGAAGATCGGGATCGTCGAAATCGCCAACTCGGTGTTCGTGCTCGGTTGTCTCAGCTGGTATTTATTTTCTTAAGAAGGGGCGACCCTTCTTTTTTTAATCGCTTGAAGCGCTGCTAGAGATGATGGCGACAGTCGTCGCGGCCGTTGCTGCCTGTTGCATGGCGAGCAGGTGGGCGAACGTCCCGTGTAACAGTAAATCGCTCGCGTCTTCCTTGATGTTGTTTGCCGCGACGAGTTGCAGGGCGACCGTCAACGCGTGGGTGTGGAACCAGCGATGCTTTTCCTTCTCGGCGTTCGTGATTTCGATCAGGTCGCGCTCGTCGTTGTCGTTCGGAGCCGCGACGATGGCCAAGAGGGCGAGCGCTGGCAGATGCTCGTTTTTGACAGCGATTGTTTGTCCTTGGAGCCGCGTGCGCCACTCGAGCAGGCGGTTGATGACCTCGTCTGAAGGCAAGTCGCTAAAAGCAAGTAGATGGGAGACGAGTTGGAGCTCGTTTGAGCGGGGCAACTCGGCTTTCAACGCTTCGTAATACGTCTCGATTCGTTCATTTAGCGCAACATGGTCATCGAACGCTTGAACGAGGACGAGGGCAGACAAGAGATCTTCTTCGCTCGTCAGCCAAGGATGGTTTCGTTTGAACGTTTGATAGAGTGTGCTTGCCTCATCGAGCCGGCGCTCGGGCTCATCGACGTTGATCAGTTGGCTCGCGATAAAGGGCCGCAACATACTGAAACGGAAGTGCTTCCGGTCGAGTAACGTATCGAGCCGGAGTGCCTCGTCGATGGCCGGTTCGATGTCTTCGTACTTGGCATCGAGAAACGACAGCCAGACAAAATTATTACTGCCGCGAAATTTCGAGAACATGCCGGTCTTCTGTTTCAGAACCGCTTGAGCGTGTTCGAACCGTCCCGAATCGAACGGGGTATCGTGCATGGCATAGTTGATGGCCATCAAACGTCGGAAATCATCGGTGAACCACTTTGTCGCTCCCCTGATTCCTTCGAGTGCTTCGAGGTAACGGGTGTAACGTGTCATCATCAGCAATTCCTCCTTTTGCTCCTTATACGAGTACAATCGAAAGAATGATTCAAAAACAGCCGCCCTGGATTCGTCCGGGGCGGCTGTTTGTTATTGGACTTGCGTATACAACTTCTGCATGTACTCGTTCACTTCATCGGCCGCTTGGAACATCATGAATGAATGTTGCAAGATGATCTCTGGCGAGAAGCCGAGGTCGAGGTCGAGCGTCGAGGCGAGCGTGACATCACGGTCGCTATCGAGTACGCAACGGAAGTATTTGAACTCTTGGTTGAACTCGTTCAAGGCGTTAAGAATCGGTAGGTCTTCCACGTAGTCCGGCACGTGTGTGACTGTCGCGGCATAAAGTTCCGCATCCGTCGTCTTTTTATTGAAGGCGATAATCATAACGGGCTGAGCCCCGGATTTAGTCGTTTCACGCGTCAAGAATGTGACGTGCGTTTCAGTCTCGCTCTCTTTGAACGTCATATTGCGTTCAGCGACGAGCGCTTTAAATGATTCTACTTTTTCTTCGAAGTTCACAAACAAGTCCCCCTTAAAAGTCGTTACTCTAACTTTCTCCCATTTGCGGAGGGAAAGCAAGGGGAACTAGCGTTTCATCAACATTTTGATGGCTTCTTCGACGGTTTCTGACGTATCTTCGCCATCTTCTTGGGCGGTGATGATGCACTGCTCCAAGTTCTTCGCGACGATGATGGTCGAAGCACGGTCGAGTGCCGAACGAGCCGCGCTCAACTGCGTCACGACGTCGCGGCACTCTTTCCCTTCTTCCATCATACGGATGATGGCCCGGATTTGTCCTTCGACTCGTTTCATCCGGTTCAATACTTTCGCATCGTATTGATACTGTTCCATTAGATTCACCTCTATATTCAAATCGTTCAGTAACCCAACTATTTATTGTGTAGTCTCATCTTAATACGTGGGGGAGTATGTGTCGAGCCACAACGTTTGAGATAAAGATTTTTTGAAAGTTTACCATTTCGTCAAACAAATCCCTTGCAATCAAATACCATAGGGGGTATATTTATGACGTGGAAGCGATATGTTCAACGAATCACAAACTTTCGTCGGACGCCCGCTACCAAGATGACGAATAAATAAGTGAAACATCATAGATTAAAAGGATGGGTAAATGAACATGAAAGCATCTGCTTTAAAACGTCAAATGGATTTTGAAGTACCAGTGAACATCGTCGACGTTCGTGAACGTGACGAGTTCCAAGAAGCGCACATTGCTGGCGCGAGCAATTATCCGCTATCTGAAATTTCGGAATGGATCGAGACACTCGACCCTGAAGAAGAATACATCGTTCTCTGCCGTTCAGGTGCTCGCAGCACGCAAGCAACTTGGCAAATGGAAGCGAAAGGTTATAAAGTGATCAATATAGAAGATGGCTTGATGAGCTGGCCTGGTGAAGTCGTCAAAGGAGGAAATGAGCAATGAGTAAAAAAATCGTAATCGTCGGTGGAGTCGCCGGTGGCGCTTCAGCAGCCGCACGCCTTCGTCGCTTAAACGAAGAGAACCAAATCGTCATGTTCGACCGGGGCGAATACATTTCGTTCGCGAACTGTGGTCTTCCATATTACATTGGTGACGTGATTCAAGATCGTCAAAAATTGCTCGTCCAAACGGTCGAGGGCATGAATAAACGTTTCCAACTCGACATCCGCAACTTGACGGAAGTGACAAAAATCAACCGTGCCGAGAAGACGGTATCGGTGAAAAACGTTAAGACGGGCGAAACATACGATGAGTCGTACGATGTACTCGTCTTGTCACCAGGAGCGAAACCAATTCGTCCGAACATCCCTGGAATTGAAGAAGCAGAAGACATCTTCACGCTCCGCAACATTCCGGATACGGATAAAATCCGCAGCTACGTTGACGACAAAGCGCCGAAACACGCGACAGTCATCGGTGGCGGTTTCATCGGGATCGAAATGGCTGAAAACTTACGTGAGCGCGGCGTCGAGGTCACGCTCGTCGAGATGGCCGACCAAGTTATGACACCGCTCGATCGTGAGATGGTATCACCTGTTCACGAACACATGCGTCTCCATGGCGTCGACCTTCAGCTTTCTGACGGTGTCGATTCGTTCTCTGAGAAAGGGAAACGTGTCCACTTGAAGAGCGGTCGCGTCATCGATACCGATATGGTCGTCTTGTCAATCGGCGTCGTGCCAGAATCGTCAATCGCAACGGAAGCAGGACTTGAAACAGGCATCCGCGGCGCCATCCGCGTCAACGAGAAGATGCTCACGTCAGATCCGGACATTTACGCGATCGGAGATGCTGTTGAAGTACTCGACTATGTCTTCCAAGAGCCGACGGTCGTTCCGCTTGCATGGCCGGCCAACCGTCAAGGTCGTCTTGTCGCCGATATCATCAACGGTCGTGACGTTAAATACAACGGAACGATGGGGACTGGGATCGCCAAAGTATTCGATATGACAGTTGCTTCGACAGGTTGGAACGAGAAGCGTTTGACAGCGGCCGGTAAAGAGTTCGAAGCCGTCCACGTGCACCCGGGTTCACATGCGGGTTATTACCCAGGATCGACACCAGTATCACTCAAACTCTTGTTCCATCCGACGACAGGTGAAATCTACGGCGCGCAAGGCGTAGGGATGAACGGCGTCGATAAACGAATCGATGTGATTGCGACAGCGATGAAAGGTGGCTTGACGGTCCTTGACCTTCCAGACCTTGAACTCAGCTACGCACCACCGTTCAGCTCAGCGAAAGACCCAGTCAACATGATCGGTTACGTCGCGTCGAACGTCGTTCTCGGCGATAACGAAGTCGTGCACTGGAACGAGATTGA
This sequence comes from Exiguobacterium sp. s28, assembly GCF_018618135.1. Classification (NCBI taxonomy): domain Bacteria; kingdom Bacillati; phylum Bacillota; class Bacilli; order Caryophanales; genus Exiguobacterium; species Exiguobacterium sp. s28. The sequence goes on from NZ_JACSLL010000004.1 coordinate 184,102, forward strand.
CGAGTTGGTCCAAAACGGCGCGACATTGCTCGACGTCCGTGACGAGTCAGAACATGAACTTGGCAAAATTCCTGGTTCAATCAACGTTCCGCTCAACTCGCTACGCGATCATTTGGACAACTACAGCAAAGACGAAACGATTTATGTGACGTGCCAAGTCGGGCTTCGCGGATATCTCGCATCCCGTATCTTGCGTCAAAACGGCTTCAAGGTGAAAAACTTGAGCGGTGGCTACAAAACATGGTCACAAGTAAAACGTGATTTTGATGCCATTGAGGCAGGCACGAAGGCAGAGAGTGAGACTGCCGCAACAGTAACGGAGGAGGCACCACCAGCAATGACGAATGAACCAGTCGGGGAACCGATTTTCTTAGATACGTGCGGTCTGCAATGCCCGGGACCAATTTTAGAGGTAAATAAAAAAGTAGCCGAGCTCGGCGAAGGCGAGACGCTTCGTGTCCTCGCGAGTGACCCTGGTTTCTTTGCAGACATCGAAGCATGGGCGAAGAAAACCGGCAACAAGCTCGTCTCGAAACAGTTCGTGAACGGTCGCGTGGAAGCAATTCTTCAAAAAGGTAATGGTCCTGCGGCTGTACAAGCAGGGGCACCAGCGACAGACGGCGCATCGATGGTCGTCTTCAGCGGAGATCTCGACCGCGCGCTCGCTTCGTTCATCATCGCCCAAGGTGCGGCGGCGATGGGCAAAGACGTGACGATGTTCTTCACATTCTGGGGACTCAACGTCATCCGTAAGCCAGATGCACCGGAAGTGAAGAAACAAGGTCTCGAGAAGATGTTCGGCATGATGATGCCATCGCATGCGGGTGAACTTCCACTCTCGAACATGAACTTCGGTGGAGTTGGTCAAAAGATGATGAAAAAAGTGATGAGCGACAAAAATGTGCCATCACTTGACGAAATGATCAAATCGGCTCAAGAAGCAGGCGTCAAAATGGTCGCTTGTACGATGTCGATGGACGTCATGGGAATCAAAGAAGAAGAGTTGATCGACGGCATCGATCTCGGTGGTGTGGCAGCATACCTCGGGGCGGCTGAAGGCGGCAACTTGAACCTCTTCATCTAATCAAATGATGCAGGATGGGCGATCGGTCACTTGACCGGTCGCTTTTTCTGTCGTTCGACAGCCTATGTAAAATTTGTCGAAAAGGATTGCAATTCTTAGACGTTTTTCCTATAATTCTACTCATGTAAAGAAAGTTGACATAACTTTTTCTTATAACTCATACATACACGGAGGATTTAAAGATGGAGAAATTCGTAGAAGGTCTCGTTTCATCAGCCAACGACTTGCTTTGGTCGTCAGTGCTAATCGTTGTCCTTGTCGCCTTAGGTTTGTACTTCACCGTCCGGATGGGGTTTGTCCAGTTCCGGATGTTGCCTGAAATGTTCCGCCTCTTGTTCAAAGACGGCATGAAACGTGAAAAAGGCCAAGTCTCGTCATTCCAAGCGTTCGCGATCGGGACAGCAGCCCGCGTCGGAACGGGTAACATCGCCGGTGTCGCGACAGCAATCGCGCTCGGAGGTCCAGGAGCCGTCTTTTGGATGTGGCTCATCGCCCTCATCGGATCGGCTTCGGCGTTCGTGGAAAGTACGCTCGCACAAGTCTACAAGATTCGGGACGGACGCACATGGCGTGGAGGCCCGGCGTACTATATGGAGCGCGCCCTCGGTCAACGTTGGCTCGGGATCTTGTTCGCAATTCTCATCACGTTCTCGTTCGGATTCGCCTTCAACTCGGTGCAGTCGAACACAATCTCGCTCTCGATGAGCAATCAGTTCGGCGTGAGCACGACGACAGTCGGTCTCGTCTTGGCCGTCGTCACAGCAATCGTCATCTTCGGTGGGATTCAGTCGATCGCCGTGCTCTCGAGTATCATCGTCCCGGTCATGGCCGGTGGCTATATCTTGCTCGCAGGATGGGTCATGATTTCAAACGCATCATTGTTGCCGGAAGTGTTCGGTTTGATCTTCTCAGAAGGCGTGTTCGGTCTGCAGCAACTGTTCGGCGGTGCCATCGGAGCGATGGTGCTCCAAGGAATTCGTCGCGGTCTCTTCTCGAACGAAGCCGGAATGGGTTCTGCCCCGAACGCGGCGGCGACAGCGGAAGTATCGCACCCGGTCAAGCAAGGCTTGATTCAATCGTTCAGCGTCTTCGTTGATACGCTTCTCGTCTGTACGTCGACAGCGATGATCATCTTGTTGTCAGGTGTAGCCGGATCGGAGTCGTTCGCAGGTGTTGAATTGACACAAGCGGCGCTTACGGCTGAGATTGGTCCGATGGCGACATCGTTCCTCACGATCGCGATTTTCTTGTTCGCGTTCAGCTCGATTCTTGGAAACTACTACTACGGCGAGACGAACATCCAGTTCATCTCGGATAAAAAGATTTACGTCACACTCTACCGTATCGGTGTCGTCGGCATGGTCCTCTTCGGAGCCGTCCGTTCGGCCGGTCTCGTCTGGTCAATCGCGGACGTGTTCATGGGTCTCATGGCACTTGTCAACTTGTATGCGATTTTCCGCCTCGCAAAAGTTGCCCGTCTCGTCCTCGACGATTACTTGGAGCAACGCCGTCAAGGTGAAGATCCGGTCTTCTACGCCGATTCGATTGAAGATCTGCCAGGTCGCGAGTACATCGAAGCTTGGGAATCAGAAGAAGAAGTCAAAACAGGCACGATCCGTTCATAAACGACAAACCGTCTACGAAAGCGCGTAGACGGTTTTTTTGCGCCCGAAAGATGGGTAAACTGAAGAAAAGGGGGGCGTTCAATGATGGAGACGACACACTATATACGCATTTCCCCGGAAGTATGGGTCTCGTTCGGCCAAGACCCGGAAATGATTTTAGATTGGCTGTTGCACGTGCACAGTCAACAACGTGACACGTATGAGACGTTGACGCTCCCGAGGATCGAACGCTTCCAAAAGATTCTTGGACAAATCGAGATTTATATCGATGGGGATGACACGTATAATTTAGAGATGGCCGTCATCGGGGAAGAGTTGATTGTCAATGAGAAGCAGGCGGTCGTCGTCGGGATTTTGACGCCGCAGTTGCTCCATATCGTCAAAGATGCGATGAACGCATTTACGAAAGAAGATGTGGCCGATATGGCGTTCGTCGACCATGACGGGTTCGATGACGTTTGGCTCAAATGGACGCTGTTGAAACGATTCTGTGAAGAGGCGAGTGAGCGGGATGAGCTCGTGTTGATTTACTATGAATGAACAGGCTATGAAAACAACTTGAAAATTGGTAAACTATTACAAATGGTTTCTCAAGGAGTGGACGTATGCTTGATTTCTTTGCCCAAATGACGTTTGTCATCGGTATCTTAAGCCCAATCTTCGCGTATCGGGCAGGTCGTAAACAGTTAGGTCGAATCAATCTCGTCACCGTGTTTGCATTTTTGATTATATGGTTTTACGTCATCTCGACGGGTCCAGCTTATAATCATCCGATCTCGATAATCTTCTATGTCTTGATTGTAGTGAACTGTGGTTTCGCCATAGGGAATAGTGTGCTCTTCCTGCGCGAGCGTAATCCATTGCTGAGTTTGAAGAAGCTGCTCGCGACGCTTCTCTGTTTGACGGTGCTCTGTTTCGTGTTCATTGAACTGATGTACCCGACGAACGTGATGAGCGATACGCTTCTTCAAACAGTGATGCTGACGGTGCCGATTTTCGTATGCGGCGTCATTTGGGCGAGGCTTCGACAAATCGACCGGGAACCAGAACACACATAAACAGCTCGACGCCAACGCGCCGAGCTGTTTTTTTTGAGACTCTTATTTCAATGCCGTCTCAAGCGCTTTGACGTTCTCGCGCATGAGGTCGAAGTAAGTCTTATCCATTTGCTCTTTCGTGACCGATTCCAAGTTGTAAATCGTCACCGTCTCCGCACCGATTTCGTTTTGAACGACCTGGGCGACTTTTGGTGTCACCGTGTCTTCGAAAGCGATGTGCGTCAAGTCGTGAAGTTGTGCCTCTTCGATGACGCGCTTCAACGCTTGTTGCGACGGTTCTTCTGCAGGTGTGAGACCCGTGATTGGAAGTTGGTCAAAGCCGTACCGTTCCGCCAAGTAACCGTAGGCTGCATGCGTCACGAGGAGCTCAGACTTCGAGCCGCCGTCGACTGCTGCTTTGAGCTCGGCGTCGAGCGTGTCGGCCTCTTCTTTGAAGGTGCTCAAACGATCCGCGAACTCATCTTTATAGTCAGGGGCCTGTTCGCTGAATGCCGCTTCGACCGCTTCAGCCATCGAGACGGCATTCATTGGATCGAGCCAGACGTGTGGGTCGTACTGGCCGTGGTTATGGCCATCATCTTCGCTATGACCGGCCTCTTCCTCGGCATGGTCATCTTCCTCGTGTCCGTGCTCGTCCTCACTATGCTCGTCCTCACCATGGACGTGGACCGTGTCTTCTGCCGAGAGGAGTGTGACGTCCTCGGCCGTTTTCACGAACGTGACGTTCTCATTGGCCAAGCTCTTTTCCATCGACTCGACGTATGGTTCGAGGTCATGGCCGACCGTCAAGAACAAGTCCGCCTCGGCGATGTCGGTCATCTGCTTTGAGGTCGGCTCGTACGTATGGGGATCAGCGCCAGGCGGGATGACCATCTCGACACGGACGCGATCGCCCCCGATTTCCTCGGCGAATGATTTCAGGGCGAACGTTGACGCGTAGACGGTCAACTGGTCGCTCGTCTCCTCCGTCGTACCGCTCTCTTCATTACTTGCACATCCACCTAATAGAAGTGTGCCGGCAGCGGCGACACTTAATAACTTTTTATTCATGAACTCTTCCACCTGTCCTCTCTATGTGAACCTTTAAATCGTAACCGTTACGTTCTGTGACTGCGAGTTATATTATAGGTGGCGAATCCGTGCACGTCAAGTCCGACTTCAGATGGATGGTTTTTCGAGAAAAAGGGAATATGATTAAAAAAAGAACGAGGAGTGGATGTATATGAGAAAGGAGACCGCCTGGTTCGTTGGTGGGGCGGCACTCGCGGCCGCCACGGCAGCTGGAGCCAGCGTATGGAACCAGTATGGATCGCTCGTGCGTTGGCAAGAGCCCGAGTTACCGGTGCGTCCTTCGACCCGGAAACGCCGGACGCACACGTACAAGATTGTCGACGACCGTCCGCTCCAGTTTGACGTGTATTATCCACCAGGGGATGGACCGTTCCCGGTCGCGGTGTATGCCCATGGGGGAGCTTTCGTGCGCGGGAATCGAGGAATGGTGACGTTGTTCCATCCGTTGCTCGACCATTTTCTCGCCAAAGGATTCGCGGTCATCAGCATCGACTATCGGTTGTTCGAGGACGGGGTCTATTTCCCGGACAACATCATCGACGTCTCCGATGCGCTTTGTTATCTGAAACAGCATGACGGTCTGCTCAACTTGGACATCAACCGGTTAATCGTCTGGGGCGACTCGGCGGGTGCGGCCCTCGTTTTAGCGACGGCGCTCGATCGAAGCAAACAGTTCACCGGTGAACTTGGAGATGACGTCCCGCCAATCAAAGGAGTCATCGCGCTCTATCCGCCGACGAACTTCTTATTGTTCAAGTTCATCCAGACGTGGCTCGCGCATTTGAAATTTTATGAGGGGAGCCGCGAAGCGTGGCGTGAACTGATGGTGAAGTGCTCTCCGGTCACGCATCTCTATGACGATGCCCCGCCTATCCTCATCTTGCATGGAAAGAAAGACCCGATCGTCCCGTTCGGACAGGCGCTCCACTTCGTCGAACATGCGAGCGAGGTCGGTGCAAACGTACAATTGATTTCTTTCCCGAACGGAACGCATTCGTTAGCGAGTTTTCTCCAATCCGACAACCCGATTAAAGAGCCGCAGCTCATGGCCCGCATCGACCGTTTCATCGATGACGCGATGATGTGACGTTGCGCTTTTTCACAGAGATGGTACGATGGGGTAGGATTTAGGAATCAAAAAGGAGTGACTCGCGTGACAGAACTATGCTTGGTCCGACATGGTCAGACCGATTGGAACTTTCAAGAAATCATTCAAGGACGGGAAGATATCCCGCTCAACGCACTCGGACATCGGCAGGCCGAAGAGAGTGCGGCCTTTTTAAGTCAAGAATCGTGGGACGTCATCGTGGCGAGCCCGTTGTCACGGGCCGTCGACACGGCGCGTTACATCGCGGAGGCGTGCGGCATCGACGAAGCACACATCATTCAAGACGAACGTTTCATCGAGCGTGAATTTGGGGCCGCGTCGGGAAAACCGGTACCGGGCATCTATGAGGCTGTTCAAGCCGATGACCAAGACCGCGTACCTGGCCTCGAGTCCGAAGACGAGATGCGAGCCCGCGTCTTGAGTGGCATGCACGACATCGTCGAGACACATGCCGGAAAACGTGTCATCGTCGTCTGCCATTCGCATGCGATTAAAGCCGCGCTATCAGCGATTGACGACACGTATACGTTCCGTCATGCCATGCGTAACGCCTGCTCGAACTATATCGAACATCAAGACGGTCAGTTCGTGGTCAAGGCGGTCAATGTCGCCGACCATATTACGAATGTGATCGTCGCAAAGTGAGGAGAAGCTCATGACGACATTGCTCTGGATATTCATCATCGCATCATTTATTGTCGCGTTCGCAGGATTGATTTATCCGGTCATCCCGAGCGTCTTGTTCTTATTCATCGGTTATGTGATTTACGGCTTCGGCTTCTCGTTCGAGCCGCTCACGTGGACATTTTGGCTCTGGCAGATTTTGTTCTTGATCTTCCTGTTCGTGGTCGACTATATCGTCACCCGGGCTACGGTCGATAAACGAGGCGGTTCTGAACGGGCGAAATGGGGAGCGACGATCGGTTTGATTGCAGGACCGTTCATCTTCCCGCTCGTCGGGGTACTCATCTTCCCGTTCATCTTCGCATTTTTAGCGGAACTCACGCTCGGGAAGTCGACGCGTGAAGCGTGGAGTATCGGTGTCGGGACCGTACTCGCTTTCCTCGGCAGCACGGTGCTCAAAGTTGTCGGGATGACGATGATGGTCATCTTGTTTTTCATCTACATTTGAGGCGAAGAAATTTCTTCGCCTTTTTGGGTTGAGTTATTTATAAAAACGGGGAAAGAAAAACAAGACCGTTCGACTTATTCGAACGATCCTGTCTTGACGAGCTGTGTGAAGGCGGAGCGGCTGAACGACTGCTGCTGTTCGACTTGTTTTTCGAAGAAGGACGGTTTGAGTTCGGCGTTCGCCACGCCTTCGGAAATCAACGAATCGAGCACTTGCTTGGTCGGGTCTTGTTTCGGCATCAGCATGAGCCCTTCCGCGACGAATGTGTGGTGGTCGCTGAGCGACCGTTCGCTCGTGAACGTCAGCGCGAGTGCGGCCGGGCGGTTCGCCGGTGACGTGATGACGGCTTCGGCAAGGAGTAGGATTCGCTTATTCAAATAGTGATGAAGCGTGACGGCAAATTCGGTCGGAACGAGCATCTCGAGGAGCCATTCGTTGTCATGCTCTTTCGAGATAATCAACCCATCGAGCAGTTCGACGGGGAGGTTCAACTCGTTGCCATACTCGTCTTGGACGAGGCGAACTTGGACTAGGCGGAACGTTTTCATCGTATCGATCCCTTCCACATTTTCTTTAATCCATCTTAACATAGTCTGGTTCGAAGATTGTGTTACGATAGCGGGGAAGCGACGTAAAAAATAGAGGACAAGGAGGCATCAAGATGAGTTGGGTTGTTGGCATAATCGGGTATATCGCGATTCTAGCAATCGGTTATTATGGTGTCCTTTTCTTCAAAGTAAAGCAGGAGCGGAGTCGGGCCGGATATCGAATCTTTCTCTTGCTCGCGGGATTATTTTTCGTGAGCGGGAGTGATTATATCATCGCGTTGTTCCAAGGGGATACGGAAGCGACGTTTTGGCAACGGACCGTTTACTTCATATTGATTTTGATCTCTCTTTCAATCGCACTTTACTTTCGGAGAAAAGAAGATAAAATCCATGCGAATGAGATGACGACGGCATAAAACAAGAGGCTACGGAAAAAAATCCGCAGCCTCTTGTTTTTATTTCGGAACCCGTGTTTGACGAATCATTTCGAGTTTCAAGTCCCAGAGCGGTTTACTGAAGGTGACCGAATACACTTCCGGCAAGCGGAGGCGTTTGTACTCTTCCCACAGACCGTTCATCTGCTCGTGATGATACGTGCGGATTTCTTTCGCGTTCGGTAACTCATATACGCGTTCGCCGTCTTGGAAAATCGGGACAAGCAAACGTTTGACGCTAAAGTTACGTGTCTTGATGCGGAACGCGGGGTCGCGCACGTCAATCAAGTCGATTTCGTTATACGTCTCAACCGGCTCGTCAGCTAGGGCGATATAATCCCCTTTGAATTTCCCGGTCTCGTTATCGATGATGCGATACAATTCTTTCTTGTGCGGTGTCGTCGTCTTCACTTTCGAAGACGAGACTTTGATGACCGGCTTCAGCTGCCCGTCGGCGCCTTCTCGAGCGACGAGCTTGTACACCATGCCGAGGGCAGGTTGCTCATAGGCCGTGATGCCGCGTGTCCCGACGAGGAACGTATCGGCTTCAGCTCCTTGCATCCGCAAGTCTTGAATGACGTACTCATCGAGGTCGCCCGAGACGACGATTTTGACGTAATCGAGTCCGGCCGCGTTCAATGCTTTTCGGGCCCGTTTCGACAAGTAGGCCAAGTCACCCGAGTCGAGTCGGACCGACTTCAAGCGGTAGCCTTTCGCTTCAAGTTCTTTGGCGACCGTGATCGCGTTCGGGAGACCTGACTTGAGCGTATCGTACGTGTCGATCAACAGGCTCGTATTGTCCGGGTACATCGAGGCGAACGAGCGGAATGCCTCGAGTTCGTCATCGTGGAACTGGATATCGGCGTGCTCCATCGTTCCGCCGGTCGGGACGTCAAAATCACGTCCGGCCGAAACCAAGCTCGTGACGTCGAAACCAGCGATATAGGCGGCCCGTGTTCCGTAGTAAGCGGCATCGACGCCTTGGGCGCGACGAGCACCGCCTTCGAGTAGTGTCTCGTTCGGCGCAGCTTGGCGGATGCGCGCGTATTTCGTCGCGATGAGTGACTCGTGGTTGGCGATGTTCAAGAGCGCCGTCTGGAACAGCTTCGCCTCAAAAATTGTCGATTCGATGCGGACGACTTGTTCGTTTGGGAAGATGACTTCTCCTTCGCGGACACTATAGAGCGAGCCCGTGAACTTGAAGTTACGGAGTACGTCCGCGAACTCGTCCTCGAAGTCGAGTTGCTGTTTCAAGTAGCGGATATCTTCTTCCGTGAATGAGACGTTCTCTAAATAATGCACGATATTTTGGAGGCCGGCGAAGACGACGTACCCTCCGCTGAACGGGTTTGAGCGATAGTATAGGTCAAACACGACTCGTTCGTTGTGACGGCCTTGTTTCCAATAGATATACATCCAACGTGGGAGGTATAAGTCTGTGTGAAGTGCTAGGTTGCGATGTAACATAATCGATCCTTTCTGTTTTACGTCACTTCCCGGTCACCGTTGCTCCGAGGGTCGTGACAAAATGTTCGAGCGCCCAAGCGTGTCCGACTGGGTTGAAGCTTTGGACGGCATCGGCATGGACGACGATTGTATAGCCGAGGTTGTAAGCGTCGACAGCGGTATGAAGCACACAAATGTCTGTGCACACACCGACGAGATGAATCTCTGTGATGGCCCGTTCGCGCAAGCGCAAGTCGAGGTCTGTGCCGGCAAAGGCGCTATAGCGTGTCTTATCGATCCAATGATCGGCCCGGCTCGCCGCGGTTTTGACGGCACCGTATAATTCACGGCCCTCTGTACCGCGAATATTGTGGGGCGGGAAGAGCGTCGTCTCAGGATGATACGTATCACCGGCGTCATGCACGTCGTTCGCGACGACAACATAATCCTCGTCCGCAAACTCCTCGATCAACTGGACAATTCGTTCTTCTATGTCTTGCCCTGGTTTTCCACAAGTCAAACGACCCGCATCTGCGATAAAATCAAACGTGTAATCGATCACGATCAATGCGCGCATGGGGAGCTCTCCTCTCTCATGTAAAGAATAGTTGGCTATCCTTCTTATTCTAAATCATTTTGCGTGATGCGAAAAAGATTATTTTTGATCGGGGTCGGGTACTAGGTGTAAGAAGAACCGTTTGCGAAAGGGGAATCAGCACATGCTGCTGTCATCAACCGAACTGTCAGAGCAACTATCCCGCTTAAATGGCTGGGATGTTGTTGAAGGGGAATTACAAAAGACGTATCGGCTCGAGACGTTTCCAGAGGCGATTCAGTTCGTCCATCTCGTCGCTGATTTGGCGGAGGAGCTCAATCATCATCCGAACATCTTGATTGAGTATCGGAACGTCACATTGACCGTGTCCACGCATGACGAAGGTGGAATCACGGAGAAAGACATCATGCTCGCGAAAGGGTGTGAGGGGCTTGTCTAAACTGTTCATGACGTTTGCCTCAGGAACTGTCGCTGAACGATTGCGTCAACAACCCGGTATCCTTGTCGCCAACGGGACCGAGACGATTTTGCTCGCAGAAGGCGATAAGTCTCCCTTCCAAAGCGGGAAGACGTTTCAAATCGAAGAAGCGGAAGGACAATTCGCCTCGAGAGGGAATATTGTCTATGCGAACATTCCGGTCGATTCGAACGCCCGGTCGCTCTTGTTCCATCGCTTGTTGAAAGACAAATCACGTCTTGGGTCTGGCCATAGCGGTTTTGCCGCCTATCGGCTCGGTGTCGACCCGGACGATCACCACGGGATTATCTTCATCCAATTCACCGAGGGCGGAAATCGTTTCCGTGATTCGACCGACTATGTCTTGTTCCAAGAATGGCTGAAAGAAGCCGTCGAACAAAAAGGAGCCGGTCCAATCATAAAACACTATGTCGTCGATGAAGCGGATGACCTATAATAAACATAACGTCATGTTAGGGGAGGATTTTTTATGAACAAGAACTACTTCTGGATGGGAATGGCCGCAGGTGCCGTCATCGGAGCCGGGGCATCGCTTCTCCACAGAGAGACGCGCGAACAACAAGTCAGACAGCTCAAACATATGAAATCACGACTCAAGTCGAAGGATGCGTCAACACAAAGCCATTCGGTCGGCCTTCAAGCCTCATCGAAAGGGAGCTTGAAAGATCGCGTCATGGATTTGAAGGCGCTCTACGAAGAAAACCAAGACACGATTCAAAATCTCGTCGAAGATGTGAAAGACTTGGTCGACGCGCTCCAAGATGCTCGTCACAAAAATCAAATTTAATCAATCTATCACGGTCTGGCGCTCTTGCGCCGGGCCGTTTTTTTATGGTCTGGCAAACACTTCTCTGTTCAACTTGTATAAAAATACAATTGACAGTATAAATATACGTATGTTTTAATCGATTTATTCTTTTAAGGGGGTTCGACAGATGATCACTTGTGGAATCGTCGGCGTCACGGGGTACGCCGGGATGGAGCTGTTGAAGCTCATCGGGAAACATCCCGAGTTCACGCTCGTCCGGGCGATGAGCGATTCGAGCGCCGGATTGACGCTCGCGCAACTGTATCCGTGGTTAGAGATTGAAGATTTGACGCTCGAGCCGTTCCAGGTGGGCGCATTGAACGACATCGACGTTATCTTTTTAGCGACGCCGAGCGGGGTGTCGGCGCAATATGTGGCGCAGTTGACGGAGTATGAAGGAGTCGTCATCGATTTGAGCGGAGACTTACGTCTGCCGGAATCGAGCTACGAGACGTGGTACGGCAAACCGGCCGTGCCGGTATCACTTCAAGCGCAGGCCGTGTACGGATTGACGGAATGGAATCGAGACGCTGTAAGGTCGGCCGACTGGATTGCCAATCCCGGGTGTTACGCCACGGCGGTCGCCCTTGGTTTGCTCCCGTTCGTGAACGGAGGATGGATCGACCCGAACGAAATCATCGTCTCGGCCTGCTCTGGCATCACGGGTGCTGGGAAAGGGCTCAGTGCCAAGACGCACCATGCCCGCTCCAACGAAAACGTGCAACTTTATAAAATTCATACGCATCAACACATCCCGGAGATTGAACAGACGCTTTATGCAGTGAGTGGGAGGCAAGCGACCGTGTCGCTCTCGACTCATCTGTTGCCCATCAATCGAGGCATTATGGCGACGATGAGCGTTGTCCCGACAATCGAGCAGAGCGAAGCGGATTGGGTGAACGTATTGCGACAGGCATACGCGAACGAACCGTTCATCCGGGTGCAACAAGGCGAACCGGAGATTCGGACGGCCGTCGGGTCGAACTACTGTGACTTGTGGGTGTATCTCGACCAACGAACGAATCGATTGACCATCATCTCGGTCATCGACAATATGCAAAAAGGTGCGGCCGGACAAGCGATTCAAAACGCCAACGTCCGCTTTGGATTAAACGAGACAGCCGGGTTGAATGAACAGCCCCAATACATATGAGGAGGTAGAAACGAATGATTGAAACAGCAATCAGCCCTGTCGTCCACGTCGTCACGCCGAAAGGGTTTCAAGCGTGCGGGGTTCACGTCGGACTGAAGCGGAAGCGTAAGGATTTGGCTCTGCTCGTCTGCGAACAGTTGGCCAGTGCCGCCGCGGTCTATACGACGAACCAGTTTCAAGCGGCCCCGATTCAAGTGACAAAAGAGACGCTACAAGCGTCGAACGGAAAGATTCGTGCCGTCTTGATCAACAGCGGGAACGCCAACGCCTGCACCGGTCCGCAAGGGCTCGAGGACGCGTATACGATGCGCGATAAGGCGGCCGAACATATCGGGGTCAAGCCGGAAGAAGTAGCGATCGCCTCGACAGGTGTCATCGGTCAACTGTTGCCGATGGAGACGCTCTTGACCGGGATCGATTTGCTTGAACCGATCCATGAGGAGACGGGGGCGGAGTCGTTCGCGGAAGCGATTTTGACGACCGATACGGGAACGAAATGCACGGGCATCGAGTACACCGAAGGCGATGCCGCCGTGACGATTGCGGGCGTGGCCAAAGGCTCAGGGATGATTCATCCGAACATGGCGACGATGCTCGGCTTCATCACGACCGATGCCGTCATCGCACCCGACGTCTTGCAACGGGCGCTGAAACAGAGCGTGGACGCCTCGTTTAACAGCATCACCGTCGACGGGGATAGCTCGACGAACGATATGGTGCTCGCTTTGGCGAGCGGACTGACCGAAATGGATGAAATCATCGAAGGGACACCGGCCTATGACCGCTTCCTTCAAGCGTTGACGGACGTATGCACGAATCTCGCCAAAGCGATTGCCCGTGACGGGGAAGGGGCGACGAAATTGATTGAGGTCGAGGTTGTCGGGGCGAAAACGGACGCAGCGGCTCGGATGATTGCGAAACAAGTCGTCGGCTCGTCGCTCGTGAAGACGGCCGTCTATGGACAAGATGCGAACTGGGGACGCATCATCGCCGCCATCGGTGCCACCGAGCAACCGATTGACGTGAACCACGTCGACATCCGCATCGGGTCACAGCATGTGCTGATGGAAAGTGCGCCGGTCTGGTTCGATGAAACGCTCGCGACAGAAGAGATGGGCCAAGACATCGTGCCGATCCAAATCCGGTTGCAAGACGGCACCGGACAAGGTCAGGCGTATGGCTGCGATTTGACTTACGACTACGTCAAAATCAACGCGAGTTATCGGACATGAAACAACGGAAAATCGTCAAACTCGGCGGAAGCGTTTGGGACACGCTTCATCCGGACTATTTCAAAGAATGGCAGGCGTGGCTCGAGGCGGGGCATGAACTTGTGATCGTTCATGGGGGTGGACCTGCGTTGTCCGCTTATTGCGAGCACCAACAAATCGAACCGGTGTTTCAAGACGGACGTCGTGTCACGACAGCGGACGTGTTGACCGGTGCCGAGCGTGTGCTCGCGGGGGAGATGCAGACCGAAATCGTCGCTGCCCTCGGACGTCATCATATTCAAGCGGTCGGTCTCTCGGGTGTGGACGGACAGACGCTGACAGGAAAGCAGTTGGTGGAACTCGGGGAGGTCGGCGAAGTCGACCGGGTCGAGACAGACTTGTTCGAGCTGTTGCTCGCGGGTCGCTACGTGCCCGTCGTGACATCATTATTACACGGTACGGAAGGCACGTTGAACTGTAATGGGGACGATTGTGCGATCGCAGTCGCGGTCGCTCTGCAGGCCGACTGCTTCGAAATGATCACCGACGTACCAGGTATCCGGATTGATGGGACGTTCCGTCAAACGCTGACACGTGAGGACATCCAGACGGCCATCGCCACAGGGGATATCTATGGGGGGATGATCCCGAAAACCGAGGCGCTGTTGGCTGCTCTAACAGGAGGGATTGATATCGCCGTCATCCGTGACGGCAAGGACCCGGTTCATCCCGGGACAACACTACAGGAGGTGCACCATGCATTCACTACTACCGACCTACGGACAACGACATATTGAGATTGAGCAGGCGAATGGATCGTATGTGACCGACACCACGGGGAAACGGTACCTCGATTTCGTCATGGGCATCGCCGTCTGCGGGACGGGCCATCGTCATCCGCACGTAAGCCAAATGCTAGAGGCGCAGCTTCAAAAAGTGTGGCACACGTCGAACCTTTACAACATCAACGGACAAGCCCGCGTCGCCGAGGTGCTCGTCTCCGGGACTCATTTGACGCATGCGTTCTTCTGTAACAGCGGGACCGAGGCGAACGAAGGGGCGTTCAAATTGATTCGGAAATGGACGAACAAGACGAAAGTCGTGACGTTCACGAAATCGTTCCACGGTCGCTCGTTCGCCATGCTCGGGGCGACGGGGCAAGACAAGGTCAAAGCCGGATTCGGCCCGATGGTGGCTGATTTTGTACACGCACCGTTCAACGACATGGACGCACTCGACATGATCGATGCCGAGACGGCTGCGGTCTGGCTCGAAATCGTCCAAGGCGAGGGTGGTGTCGTCGTCGCTGACACGGCATGGCTCGAAGCGCTTCAAGCGAAAGCGACGGAGCACGGGGTCAAAATCGTCGTCGATGAGGTGCAGACCGGGATTGCCCGCACAGGTACCCGCTTCGCGTTCGAACAGACACCGCTTAAACCGGACGTCGTCACGCTCGCGAAAGGGCTCGGCAGCGGTTTCCCTGTCGGAGCGATTTTGACAGCAGCAGGTGCGGAGCACGTCTTCACGGCTGGCAGTCACGGTTCGACGTTCGGCGGCAATCCGCTCGCGATGGCAGCGGCGGAAGCGACGCTCGACATTTTGTTCGAGGCGGACGCACTCGCCCACGTCAATGCGATGGGGGCACGATTACGAGCGGGCTTGGAACAATTTGTCGACGGAGAGACGTTCATCGAGGTCCGTGGACTCGGCTTGATGCTCGGGCTCGTCGCGACGCAACCGGTCGCGCCATGGATCGAACAGTTGCGAGACGCGGGCCTCCTGGTCGTTGCGGCAGGTCCGGACGTGATTCGCATCTTACCGTCTTTGCTGCTTACGGAAGCCGAAGTGGATGAGGCGCTCGCAATCATTGGACAGGTGATTACAAAGGAGATGGTGTCATGACGGGGACAGTGACGTTACAAAGCGGTGAACAGTTCAACGGGACGTGGGAGACGAGTGCGTGCTTGGCGAAAGGAGAGGTCGTCTTCTTCACAGGGATGACCGGTTATCAAGAAGTGTTGACCGATCCGTCGTACGCCGGTCAAATCGTCGCGTTCACATATCCGCTCATCGGGCAATATGGGTTGACCGACGCAGCATCGGAAAGTGCGGACATTCAAGTGGCGGGCGTGCTCGTCCAGACGTTAGCCGGAAACGGGGCGGCGACCGACTTGAAGGATTGGCTGGAGCAGTCCGGTGTGCCGGTACTGTCTGACGTCGACACGCGCTCGCTCGTCCATGCGCTCCGTGAACACGGCGATCAGTGGGGTGTGATGACGTCTGAATCAGATGTGTCGTTCGATGGGGACCTACATCAGATTACGGAGACCGTTTCGACGCCAAGTCATGTGCGTCACGGCGACGGGGCGAACGGACACATCGTCTGTCTTGATTTCGGCGTGAAGGCGTCGATGGTTCAAGCGATGGTGGAGCGAGGGTACGCGGTAACGGTCGTTCCGTTCGATACGACGGCCGCCCAAGTCCACGCGCTCGCACCGACCGGGATTCTCGTGTCGAACGGTCCGGGAGACCCACGTGATTTGGTCGACTACCTCGACGATGTGCGTGACGTGGCACTGTCGTATCCGACACTCGGCATTTGTATGGGCCATCAACTGCTCGCGCTCGCCTTCGGGTGTGAGATTGAAAAACAGGCTTACGGACACCGCGGATCCAATCATCCGGTCCGGAACGTCCAGACGGGTGAAGTGTGGATGACGTCGCAAAATCATGGGTACGTCGTCACACGGGACAGTTTGGAAGCGACGCCGCTCGAACTGCTATTTGAGAACGTGAACGATTTGTCGGTCGAAGGGACGTTGCACCGGACGGCCCCGATTCTAACGGCTCAGTTCCATCCAGAGGCCAGTCCGGGACCGAAGGAAGCACAAGCCATCTTTGATCGCTTCGACGAAATGATTCAACAAGGGGTGAACGTCTATGCATAAAAAAGTACTCGTCATCGGCTCGGGTCCGATTATCATCGGACAGGCGGCCGAGTTTGACTATTCGGGCACACAGGCGTGCCAAGCGCTCCGGGAAGCAGGTTGTGAGGTCGTACTCTTTAACTCGAACCCGGCCACGATCATGACCGATCCCGGTTTGGCCGACCACACGTACATCGAGGCGATGACGTTAGAGAAGGCCGAATTGATTATCGAGACAGAACGTCCGACCTACTTGCTCGCCACGGTCGGCGGGCAGACCGCCCTCAACTTGGCGCTCGCCTTGGACGAGGCCGGCGTGCTCGAACGATACGGTATCGCCCTCCTTGGGACGTCACTCGAGACGATTCGCGACGGGGAGGACCGCGAACGGTTCAAACAGAAGATGAACGAGCTCGGGGAACCGCTCCCAGTCAGCACGACGATTGAATCGATCGATGGACTTGATCGCTTTATCGCCGAGACAGGCGTCCCGCTCATCGTCCGTCCGGCGTTCACGCTCGGCGGCACCGGCGGCGGGATTGCGGAGACGATTGATGCCGCCTACACGCTCGCGAAACGTGGTCTCGAGGCGAGTCCAATCTCGCAGTGTTTGATTGAGCAGAGCATTGCCGGCTATAAAGAGTTCGAATATGAGGTCATGCGTGACGCCAACGGGACGTGCATCATCGTCTGCAATATGGAAAACATCGACCCGGTCGGCGTCCATACGGGCGATTCGGTTGTGTTCGCCCCGGCCCAGACGTTATCGGATGTCATGCATCAGACGTTACGGAGCGCCGCGTTCCGAATCGTCTCGGCCCTCGGTGTCGTCGGCGGGTGTAACATCCAGTTCGCCGTCCATCCGACGGAAGACGCCTATTACGTGATTGAAGTGAACCCGCGCGTGTCGCGTAGCTCGGCGCTCGCCTCGAAAGCGACCGGGTATCCGATCGCGAAGATCGCCACCCGTCTCGCACTTGGGGAACGACTCGACGATTGCATCAATCCCGTCACGAACGGGACGATGGCGAGCTTCGAACCGGCCCTCGATTATGTGACGGCGAAAGTGCCGACGTTCCCGTTCGATTTGTTCAATGGGAGGGACCGGACGCTCGGACCGCAGATGAAAGCGACCGGGGAGAGCATGGCGATGGGCAAAACACTTGAGGAAGCGCTACAGAAAGCGTGGCGTGGTGCCGGTGTCGAGCAGAGTCTGCTCTATCCGAGTTGGATGGCGACAGCTGATCCTGACGCGCTATACGCTGAAATTTCGGCTCCGACTGATCGTCGTCTCCTGGCGTGCCTCGCACTACTCGATCGGGGAATCGCCACGGCGTCACAGCTTGAAGCGCTGACGGGTATCGCCCCGCACTTCATGATGACGTTCAATCGACTCGTGTCGACAATCCATCTGGACCTGTCCACGAAAGCGAACATGTTGCAGGCGAAACGGTTCGGTTTCACCGACGCCCAGATTGCGCAGCAGATGAACGTCACGGCCGACGCAGTCGCAGCGATGCGGCTCGAACACGACATCCATCCGGTCTATCAGATGATTGATACGTGTGCCGCCGAGTTCGAGAGCCGCACACCGTACTTTTACGGGTCGTGGCACGGGACGTCTGAAGTCGTACCGAGCGAGCGTCCGAAAGTCGCCATCATCGGGTCTGGACCGATTCGCATCGGACAAGGCATCGAGTTCGATTACAGTTCGGTGCATGCCGTCTGGGCGCTTCAAAAACTCGGGGTCGAGACGATCATGATCAACAATAACCCGGAGACGGTGTCGACCGATTTCACGGTCGCTGACAAACTGTACGTCGAACCGTTGACGATTGAAGATGTTGTGCACGTATTGGAGGCAGAAGGCTGTCAGGACGTCCTCATCCAGTTCGGCGGCCAGACCGGCATTTCACTCGCCCATGCACTAGAAGCCAAAGGCTATCACTTGCTCGGGGCGACGGCAGACGTCATCGATCAAATGGAGGACCGGGATCGGTTCTATCAATTCCTCGACGAGATCGGGGTGGCCCACATCCCTGGCGAAGAGGTCGGATCGGTTGACGACTTGACGTCCGCGATCGATCGTCTCGGCTATCCATGTGTCGTCCGTCCTTCCTACGTCATCGGTGGAAAAGGCATGTATATCATCCGGACCGCAGCGGATTTGCACCAAGTCGAATCACACTTGACCTATCCGCTCCTCGTCGATGCGTATGTCGATGGACGTGAACTCGAAGTCGACTGTGTCACTGACGGGAAAACCGTCTACATTCCGGCCTTGCTCGAACAGATTGAGGCAGCCGGTGTCCATTCGGGCGATTCGACGATGATTCTGCCGCCGGTCAAAACGTCAAGCGCGCAACAAGCCGAGATTGAAGCCATCGTTCAAACGATTGGTCAAGCGCTCGCATATAAGGGTGCGCTCAATATCCAATTCGTGTTGAAAGACGACGTCATCTACGTGCTCGAAATCAATCCGCGTGCATCTCGGACGGTCCCGATCGTCAGTAAAGTGACCGGGGAACCACTCATCGAATGGGCGACGCTCGCGGCGTTCGGCCATGAGTTGGCAACCGTCGTCCCAGAGGCACGTCCGGTATGGAGCGGCTATGCCATCAAGACACCGGTGTTCTCGAGTTTGAAATTGCCGGGCGTCGACCCGCTCACCGGACCCGTCATGCGCTCGACTGGAGAGACACTCCAATTCAGCATGACCCCTTACGTCTCCGAACGCTTCTGTTACGATGCGACGACGGCGCGCGTCATGAATCGGACTGAGACCGTAGCCGGCCAAGGCTGGTCATCATATAGTGATCAAGCGCTCGATGAGACGACCGAGTTCCAAAACGTGTCGGTCCTATTTTCAAACGCACCAGAAGAACAAGCGGCACGTGAGACGGCCGTCCGCAACGGCGTCCACGTCATCTCGGAGACACATCTTGCCGAGTACTATCAACAAGCGATGCAAGCGGAACCGATGCCGGTCCGTTCACTTCAAACGATGCAGACAGGAGAGGGACTACCATTATGACGACGAAAACAATCAATCATCTACTGACACTCGAGGAACTGACTCCGTCCGCACTCGACGACTTGCTTGGACTCGCGGCCAAGGTCAAACGACAGCCGGAAGCGTTCCAGTCGGCGCTCGCCGGCAAGAAAGTGGCGCTCTTGTTCGAGAAGGCCTCGACCCGGACCCGGATGTCGTTCGAGGTCGGTGTCGTCGAACTCGGCGGTTATCCGCTGTTCTTGAGCAGCAGTGATTTACAAATCGGGCGTGGGGAACCGCTGATGGATACGATTCAAGTCATGAGCCGTTATGTCGATGCGCTCATGATTCGGACGTATGCCCACGCGACGGTCGAGACGCTCGCTTCGGCAGGTTCGATTCCAATCATCAACGGATTGACCGATTCCCATCACCCATGCCAAGTACTCGCCGACTTGTTGACGGTCGAGGAAGTGTTCGGCACGAGAACAGGTAAGACGTTGACGTACATCGGCGACGGGAACAATATGGCCCACTCGCTCATGATCGGGGGCGCGCTCAGCGGGATGCACATCCGCATCGCCTCGCCGGAAGCATATACGGTCGAGACCGAGATTTTCGAACGGGCGAACGAACTCGCGGCGACTACTGGAGGCAGCGTTACGTTGTGGCAAGACCCGGTCGCTGCGGCAGCGGGTGCGGACGTCATTTACACGGATGTGTTCGCGAGCATGGGGCAAGAAGCGGAAGCGGCGGAACGGTTGACGCAGTTTGCGACGTTCCAAGTCGATGCTTCGCTCATGCAGCAAGCGAAGTCAGATGCGATTTTCCTGCACTGTCTCCCGGCCCATCGCGGCGAAGAAGTGACGGCCGACGTCATCGACGGTCCGCAATCGGTCGTGTTCGATCAAGCTGAGAATCGATTGCACGCGCAAAAGGCGCTCATGCTCACCTTGCTCGGCTAAACGAAAAGAGAGGATTCGCCGCTCGGGCGAATCCTCTCTTTTTACTGTCATAAAAAGCGGGCGAACAGGCCGAATACGGCCAATCCGACAATCACGTAGAAAATCCATTTGCCTTCACCCGTATGAATGATGGGCGGGGAATACTTGCGTGGCTTGTACTTCCCGTAACGGAGCGGGCGCGAATACGGCACCGTGAACCGGGAGAGCGGGATCGCGAGCAAGAACCCGGCCAGAAAACCATACACATGTCCCCAAAGTGACACGTTCGCACCGATGAGCGTGAACACGGCGCTGATGGCGACGAAGATATAGACGAGTCGAGCGTCCTGGCTGTAGATGAGCGTCCGGCGGAACCGACCGATGTACACATAAAAACCGAGAATCGCTAAAATCGCACCGGAAGCACCGGCTTGCAGGTAGAACAGTTCACTCACCGTGAAGAACGTGAGCAAGTTGGCAAGCACACCGGCCACGATATAGAACACGGCGAACTTGATGTGACCGACCATGCGTTCCATGGCAGGTCCGAAGATAATCAAAGCGAACGAGTTGAACAGCAAATGACCGAGCCCTAAATGGATGAAGTTGGCCGTCAAGAGACGGTACCATTCCCCTTGGGCGAGTGCGAGATGGAATGACCCGCCGAGTGCGACGATCCGGAGGTCGGGGACCAAAGAATCGATGACAAACACGAGCAGTTGGATTACAATGAACAGCGTTACGAGCGGATACGCCCGGACGAACGTTTGAACATTCTCAGTACGACTAAACATAGCATCACCTCTTTCCTTAATTGTATAAGGAAACGAGTGAAAAAGGAAAGGAGCGAGTGTCCTGTGATTGTGGGGATCGGAATCGATATCGTCGAGCTCGAGCGGATTGCTCGCTCGCTCAAAAATGACCGTTTCGTCGCACGTCTGTTGACCACAGCCGAGCGGGCGCTTGCGGACGCCTATCCAGAACAACGGCGCATCGAATTCGTCGCTGGACGATTTGCGGCGAAAGAAGCGTATGCCAAAGCGGTCGGGACCGGGATTGCCCGGGGCCTGTCGTGGCAACAAATCGAAATTTTACCGGATGAGACCGGACGGCCGCATATGACGGCGCCG
This sequence comes from Exiguobacterium sp. s28, assembly GCF_018618135.1. Lineage (NCBI taxonomy): Bacteria > Bacillati > Bacillota > Bacilli > Caryophanales > Exiguobacterium > Exiguobacterium sp. s28. Next base: position 205,807 of record NZ_JACSLL010000004.1, read on the forward strand.
TACTCAGGCCGGATTCATATGAGTATCAGCCACAGCGAGCAATATGCCGTGGCACAAGTCATCATTGAAGAGGGGGATCACGATGTTTCGTCCAAGTTGGATTGAAATCGATCGGGCGGCGATCAAACATAACGTAATCGAAATCAAAAAACGGATCCCGCAAGCGCTCATGGCCGTCGTCAAAGCGAACGCTTACGGGCATGGTGCCGTCGAAGTGGCAAAGATTGCGCTTGATAACGGAGCGACGATGCTCGGTGTGGCCTTACTCGAGGAGGCAATCCAGCTCCGAGAGGCCGGGATTAAAGCGCCGATTCTCGTCATGGAGGCCCAGTTCCCAGAATATGCGGGCGTCGCCGCCGAACACGATGTGACGTTGTCAGTCTTTTCGGCCGACTGGTTGCGTGAGGCGCGCACGCATCTATCTGACCGTCCGCTCACCGTTCATGTGAAAGTCGACACGGGGATGGGTCGTCTCGGTTTGCGGACCCGCGCCGAACTTGATGCCCTTTTAGAAGCGGCAGATGACCGTTTTATCGTCGAAGGGATCTATACGCACTTTGCGACGGCGGATGAGCCGGACAGTGAGCTTTACTATGAGCAGCAGGAGCGATTTGGTCAGTTGATAGATGGACTCCACTCGCGATTCCGCTACATTCATACGTCAAACTCGGCCGGGGCGATCCGCATGGCTGGACAAGACGTGCCGTACAACGTGGTGCGGGTCGGAATTGCGATTTATGGGCTCTACCCGTCAGCTGAGATGGCTTCCTTCTATTCATTTTTACGACCGGCCTTCACGTTGAAGAGCAAGCTCATGCAAGTGAAGCAACTCGAAGCTGGACAGACGATCAGCTACGGGGCGACGTATACGACGACTGAAGATGAGTGGATCGGTACCGTGCCGGTCGGATATGCCGACGGCTGGATCCGTAAAGCGAGCGGCTTCGAAGTAGACGTCAATGGAGAGCGCTGTCCCATTATCGGTCGTGTCTGCATGGATCGCTTCATGGTGAGACTTCCTAAAGAGCTGCCGGTCGGGACTGTGGTCACGCTCATCGGCGGACCAGTCGCGATTGACGAACTGGCCACGCATCTCGAGACGATCAACTATGAGGTCGTCTGCCAATTAACGAATCGCCTCCCGCGACGTTATGTGTAAAGCGGAAAACGTGTGAAATTATCTGAATTCTTTCGGGAATTCTCTATATTTTCCCAAACTCGCGTGTTATATTGGTAAAGAACGCGGGAATATTTCCGCCAGTCATTGAAACGATTCTGGAGGTGTAAGATGTTGAAACAGCGAACTGCGGGTGCTTTAGCGTCCGTTCCAGATCGGTTCTCGCAGCATGGGGGTCCGATTTCGATGAAAGACCGTGAATCATTGTCATTGAACGATGTAGTGACGTACTTGTCCAAAGAAATTGCTGATCGACAACAAACACTGCGCGAAGAATTGGCGAGAGGCTATCAAGAGATGGCCGCGTTTAATTTGAATATGGCAGAAGAGATGCTGATGATTGAGACGGAAGCCGAACATGCTCTCTTACGTCAAGTAAGCGGGGTGTGAGCGGAGTGATCGTAAAGCGTGGTGACGTGTTTTATGCGAATCTGTCGCCCGTAGTCGGTTCAGAGCAAGGTGGAGTTCGTCCGGTTCTCGTCATTCAAAACGATATCGGCAATCGCTTTAGCCCGACCGTCATTGTCGCTGCGATTACGGCTCAGATCCAGAAAGCAAAACTGCCGACTCATGTAGAGGTATATCAAGTCAAACATGGTCTCGAACGAGATTCCGTGATTTTACTTGAACAGATTCGAACGATTGATAAGCGTCGTCTGACGGATAAAGTCACTCATCTTGATGATGAGACGATGCACAAAGTTGACCGAGCGCTAGAGATTAGTCTGGGATTAATCCCTCTCTAGCTTACATATAAAGAAACCGATACATGGGTATCGGTTTTTTTTCAAAAAAATCTTTGAAAAATAGTTTAGAATTCTGTAAAACGGGAATTTAGTTTAATCGTACTCAATTTTTCTGTACGCACATTAGGAGGGAATATACGATGGATTTAGCGATTCGCGAGCAAGTCATTGGAGAACAATTACACCTTTACGTATCCGGAGAAGTGGATACATATACCGCACCAAAATTGAAGGAAGTCTTGCACCCGGCAATCACGGACCAAGACGTCACCGTTCATTTGGATGAAGTGGACTATATGGATTCAACTGGTCTCGGCGTATTTGTCGGTGCCCTTAAAATAGCCAAACGTAATGAGAAAGAGTTGTCGCTCGTCGGCGTCACCGACCGCGTCAATCGTCTCTTTGAATTGACAGGACTGCACAAGTTGCTTTCGATCAATACAAACGTAAGAGGTGGCACGCAATGAGTAACATCGAACAGACGGTGATGACGTTCCCGGCCAAACCGGAGTATGTCGGTGTGGTCCGTTTAGTCGTCTCAGGAATCGCTAACCGTATGGGATATACGTACGACGAGATCGAAGATATTAAAATCGCGGTCTCGGAAGCCTGTGGCAATGCTGTTCAACATGCTTATGAAGACCAAGAAGGTGAAGTGAAACTCACGTGTGGAGTCCATCAAGATCGTCTCGAGATGACGATCGAGGACTCGGGCAAAACATTTGCCGACGACGTGAAACGCCAAGCGGCGCCAGTCGAAGAGACGGCTGAAATTGAATCGCTTCACGAAGGAGGACTCGGTCTTTTCCTCATTGAAGCCTTAATGGATGACGTCTCGATCAACAAGGACAATGGTGTCAAGGTGACGATGACGAAACTCCTTAACAGGGACGAGGTGGATCAGAGTGCCAGCAAAATCTCAACAACGCCATCACAGTGATGATGAAGTATTAGAGTGGATTGAGCGTTATCAACAGGACGATCAAAATGAAGAAGTCCAGATGCTCCTCATTAACCGATACTCGGACCTCGTTGAGGCACTTGCACGAAAGTTTTCACGCGGCCGGGCTATCCACGATGACCTCGTTCAAGTCGGGATGATCGGACTTCTCGCTGCCCTTCGTCGTTTCGACCCTGAGTTCGGACGCAGTTTCGAATCGTTTGCCGTTCCGACGATTATCGGTGAAATCAAGCGTTTCATCCGTGACAAGACGTGGAGCGTCCACGTTCCGCGCCGGATTAAAGAGCTTGGACCGAAAATCAAGAAGACGGTCGAGGAATTGACGACCGAGTTGCAACGTTCACCGCGCATCGATGAGATTGCCGATCACCTCGGCGTTTCCGATGAAGAGATTCTCGAGACGCTCGAGATGGGCAAGAGCTACCAAGCCCTTTCCGTCGACAGCTCAATCGAAGCGGACAACGAAGGTTCGACCGTCACGCTCCTCGACCTTGTCGGAAGCCAAGAACGTGGCTACGAATCGGTCGACCAGCGCCTCATCCTTGAAAAAGCGTTCAGTGTGCTGAACGAACGGGAACAGGCGATTTTAGAATGTGCTTATTATAAAAACATGAGCCAAAAAGAGACGGGTGAACTCCTCGGGATTTCGCAGATGCACGTATCGCGCTTGCAGCGACGCGCGCTTGAGAAGTTACGTGAGGCCATCAAAGTCCCGCTCAACGAAGTATTCTCAAACGATGACTAAATGGTCATCGTTTTTTTGTCGTCTAGGCGTGAGTTTGCTACACTTCTAGAGAGAAGAGAAAAGGAAGTGATTCGATTGATTACGAAAGTCGCAAAAGAGTTGAAGTTGAAGACGAGTCAAGTCGAGACGGTGCAACAACTTGCCGCGGACGGAGCGACGATTCCGTTCATGGCCCGGTACCGTAAAGAAATGACCGGTAATCTCGATGAAGTCGAAATCAAAGCGATTCTCGACGCCTTACAATATGAAGAGAGTTTGCACAAGCGTAAGACGGACGTCCTCGCCAAACTTGAAGAACTCGAGAAGGCGACGCCGGAATTGACACGGGCGCTTGAAGCGGCGACGAGCCTGCAACAAGTCGATGACATTTATCTCCCTTATCGTCCGAAGCGACGGACGAAAGCCGAACAAGGGCGGGAGAAAGGACTACAAGCCCTCGCTGACTGGTATCGTCAACCGACACCCTATTCGCTGAAAGAAGCACAGTCGTTAGCGGGGGACCTCTCGCTTGAAGAAGCACTTCCGTTCGTCCAATCGATTATCGGGGAGGAGTGGGGCGAAGTGGCGACGCTTCGACAATCACTTCGAACACGAGTCCGGAAAGAGGCGCTCCTTCGTTCGCAGAAGAAAAAACAAGCGGAAGACGAGAAAGAAGTATTCGCCCAGTATTATGAATATGAAGAAAAAATCGCAGGAATCGTCCCGCACCGGATTCTCGCTTTGAACCGGGGAGAGCGCACGGACGTGTTGCAAGTGAAGGTTGTCTTCGACGAAGCCGGCTTCATGCGACAAGCGCTCGGCAAGTTTGACCGTTTGCCGACAGAGAAACGCGAACTCGTCACGCTCGCCGTGAAGGACGCGTTCAAGAAGTCGGTATTTCCGGCCATCGAACGTGAGATTCGTAGCGAATTGACCGAGACGGCCGAAGAACAGGCGATCGACGTGTTCTCGAAAAACTTGAAGCAACTCTACATGCAACCGCCGCTTCGTGAGGTCGTCGTCCTAGGGATTGACCCGGCCTATCGCACAGGTTGTAAATGGGCCGTCGTCAATGAAATCGGGAAAGTCGAAGAAGTCGGTGTCTTCTATCCGACGGCACCGAAACACGATGTCGCGGGATCGGAAAAAGTGCTATCGTCGCTCGTGAAACGTTATCCGATTTCGGTCATCGTCATCGGGAATGGGACCGCATCCCGTGAAACGGAGCAATTCGTATCGAGCTGGCTGAAGAAAGCTGAACGCGAGATTGCTTACGCCATCGTCAATGAGGCGGGGGCGAGTGTCTATTCGGCGTCAGAGATTGCACGGTCTGAGTTCCCGGAATTGAAAGTAGAAGAACGCTCGGCTGTCTCGATCGCCCGACGTATCCAAGACGCGATGGCCGAACTCGTTAAAGTCGACCCGCAATCGGTGGGGGTTGGACAGTATCAACACGACGTCAGTCAAAACAAACTGAAGGGGTCGCTCGAGTTTGTCGTCGAGAGTGTCGTCAACATGGTCGGTGTGGATGTGAACCGAGCCTCGGAATCGCTGCTCACATATGTATCTGGATTGAACAAGACGACGGCTAAAAATATTGTCGCGTATCGGGATGAGTTCGGGCGCTTTGATACGCGGAAAGAAATCAAGAAAGTGCCTCGTCTTGGAGCGAAGGCGTATGAGCAAGCAGCCGGCTTTTTACGGATCACGAACGGAAGCGATGTACTCGATCAAACGGAGATTCATCCGGAGAGCTATAAGTTGACGCTCTCTCTATTGAAGGAACTCGGTGTTTCGAAGCAAGCGGTCGGTACGGCTGAACTGCGAGATCGATTGAAGACGGTTGACGCCAAAGTGCTGAGTGAGAAGCTAGATGCCGGATTGCCGACGGTTGAAGATATCTTGAAGTCGCTCGCGAAACCAGGACGTGATCCACGCGAAGACATTCAGAAGCCGTTACTTCGGACAGACGTTATGAACTTGGAAGATCTCCAGGTCGGTATGGAGTTCCAAGGAACAGTGCGAAACGTGATCGACTTCGGGGCGTTCATCGATATCGGGGTGAAGCAAGACGGACTCGTCCACATTTCGAAGTTGTCGAATCGCTACGTTAAGCATCCGCTCGACGTTGTCGCGGTCGGTGACATTGTCACGGTATGGATCGAACAAGTTGACGCCAATCGTGGGCGAATCAGTCTCACGATGCTTGAGCCACGCAGTTAAATAAGAGAGAACTAGCATCGAGCGAAATGTTTTTCATTTTGCTCGATTTTTTTACGAAAAAGTGTTGACGGTCTTTTCTGCCCGTGCTATCTTATAGAAGTCGCCGAGAGACGGCATGGAATATTAAAGCTTTTCTAAAAAAGTGATTGACAGGTTTCTGGTTTGCGGTTACAATTTAAATCGTTACTTCGATAAATTCAAGCAACGTTCCGCAATAGCTCAGTGGTAGAGCAACCGGCTGTTAACCGGTAGGTCGTAGGTTCAAATCCTACTTGCGGAGCCATTTTATTTTGGAGACGTACCCAAGAGGCTATAAGGGGCTCCCCTGCTAAGGGAGTAGGCTGGGAAACCGGTGCGAGGGTTCGAATCCCTCCGTCTCCGCCACTTATTTTTAGAAAACACATACATCTGGCCCGTTGGTCAAGCGGTTAAGACACCGCCCTTTCACGGCGGTAACACGGGTTCGAATCCCGTACGGGTCACCATCATACGGAGGATTAGCTCAGCTGGGAGAGCACCTGCCTTACAAGCAGGGGGTCGGCGGTTCGATCCCGTCATCCTCCACCATTTCAAATTTAAGCACGTATAACGGTCTTGTGGTGTAGGGGTTAACATGCCTGCCTGTCACGCAGGAGATCGCGGGTTCAAATCCCGTCAAGACCGCCATTTACGTTGGGCCGTAGCCAAGTGGTAAGGCATCGGATTTTGATTCCGACATGCGAAGGTTCGATCCCTTCCGGCCCAGCTTATATTTGAGTCATTAGCTCAGTTGGTAGAGCATCTGACTTTTAATCAGAGGGTCGCAGGTTCGAGCCCTGCATGACTCACCATTTTTTATCCCTCGCAACACCTTAATACGCTGCGGTCGTGGCGGAATCGGTAGACGCGCTAGGTTGAGGGCCTAGTGGTGGTTAACACCGTGGAGGTTCAAGTCCTCTCGACCGCACCAATATGCACCCTTAGCTCAGCTGGATAGAGCGTTAGACTACGAATCTAAAGGCCGGGAGTTCGAATCTCTCAGGGTGCACCATTTTTATTATGGGCCTATAGCTCAGCCGGTTAGAGCGCACGCCTGATAAGCGTGAGGTCGGTGGTTCGAGTCCACTTAGGCCCACCATTTTAACTGACGAACTTTGAAAACTGAACGATGAGGCAAAAATAAGTTTTACAATTTTTGAATGAAGCGCAAGCTTCGTCATTTTTAAAGAGCTATATCAAATTCTTTGGAGAGTTTGATCCTGGCTCAGGACG